>CAZTOE010000055.1:0-19517 GCA_964615045.1 uncultured Spirochaetales bacterium | reverse complement strand
TCGCGCATCTCTCCCACCCTGATCACGTCGGGATCCTGCCTCAAAGCCGCCCGCAACGCGTCCGGAAAAGAGGTCGTATCGGTGCCGATCTCCCGCTGGGTGATGATGCTCTTCTCGTGGTTGAAGACGAACTCGATCGGATCCTCGATCGTGATGATCTTCGCTTTCCGGTGGCGGTTGATCTCCTGGATCATCGCGGCCAGCGTGGTGGACTTTCCCTGGCCAGTGGCGCCGGTCACCAACACGTAGCCGCGCTTGATCTGGGTGATGTTATGAAGGGTCCCGGGGAGATTGAGCGACTCGAAGTCTCGAATCTCGGGTGGGATCACCCGAAGCACGATGTTGTGATAGCGGCGCTGTCGGGAGATGTTGACCCGGAAGCGCCCCTGGTCGGGAAGCTCAAAGGCCAGGTCGAGCTCGTTGCGTTCGAGGGAGATCGGCGTCGGATGGTCCTCGACCAGCAGGTCCGCGATCGCCTCGGTGTCCTCCGGTTGGAGCACTTTGTAGCGGAGCTCCACCAGCTCGCCGTGGAAGCGGTAGAGCGGGAGATAACCCACCTGAAAGTGGATATCCGACGCTCCCTTGTCGATGCCGAGGCGCAGGAGGCGGTAGAGCTTTTCCCGTTCCATCGACTCGATTCCCCAACCCGCGTTGGCGCGTTCCAGTCGGATCCAGACCGGAACCCCGACCGTCTGGGATCTACGAGCGCCCCGGTTCCGCTCCCGGGGAGCTCCAGTCCGTATCGGGTAGTCTGGGCCCCGTCTTGACCGGATCGGCGTCTTCCCTCGCTATACTTGATAGGCAGTCAACGGGCGGGCCCAGTCCCGATCGATACGAGGAGCCCACTTGCGGCGGATGCGGCGGATGGTCCCGGGGACCCTGGTATTGCTTGCTGGCGGAGCGCTCGTGTCACTGCCGGGGGCCGCGACCGAGCCCGCAGAGGGCGCGGATTCTCGCCCGCCGCCGGTCAGCCCCGAGGCGCCTTCGCGTCCTGCAGTTGGTCTCGACCAGTTGTTGCGGCTCCCGAGCGACGTTCGCTACGACGTCGATCGCTACGGCGGGGCCACGCGGAGCGAGTGGCGCGCCCGCTTCCGGAAGGCCACCGACGAGCGCGACACGCGCAAGCGAGATCTCGAGAAATCGCAGGAACAGCTGGCCGAGATGGCGGCCCAGACGGACGGTTGGAATCTGGGGGCTCCGGGAACCGCCGCGACTTCAGACCCCGACACACCGCTCAATTTCCAGCTCAAGCAGCGCATCCGACGCCAGGAAAAAGAGCTCGCCGAAGCCGAGGAGGCCCTCCGCTCCCTGCAGGTGGAGGCCAATTTGGCCAGGGTGCCCGAGGATTGGCGCGCCGTCGGGCCCGAACCGCGGGAAGCCTCCGAAATCAGTTTCGAGCCGTAGCTCCCTGCGCTAGCTTGCGAGGCCTTCAGGAGGGTGCATGTCTGATCAGCAGCGCGGCAAAATTGATGCGGTTTCGGTCCTCTATGTCCTTGGCGGAATCCCCGCGATGGTGGCCTTCTTTGCGCTGCTCTTCACGCTCGGCGTGAAGGGTTGCGGGGTACCGGCTTAGTCCCCATCGATTTCGCTGGCCTCAATCGAAAGGCCCTTCCGACCGATTCGCCCCCCTGGTGGGGACCATTGATCGACAACGCTGTTGGCTTCGGCACCGCGCGCTCGGGTTGCTGCTCCAGGGCACATGCGTCGCGCTGGGCTGCGGCGCCCTGGAGCCGCTCGCCCCGACCGCGGGCTTCTCCTACTTTCAGGAGCCCGCGATGGGCGACCCCTGGTCGGCCAAAATTCGTGGGTGGCAAAGTCGCGAGCGCCGTAGCGAAGCGCTCGTCGAGGTCGGACAGAACGAGAGTACGGTGGCCACGGGTCCCGACCAGAAGGGTGGTAGCGGGGGCACGCGCGGGGATGGGTTGCGCAGCAAGTACCTGAGTTTCCGCGCCGAACACCGGCGCGACATGGCCCGCGAGCTCACCGCCTGGATCCAGGAGCAGTCCGAGCGGCACTATATTCCCGATGGCGCCGTCGACCACTGGGCCACCCTCGAAGAAACCCTCGCCAGCGATGGCGACGATTGCGACGGCCTGGAGCTGTTGGTCTACTACGCCCTGCGGGACATGGGCTTTGGCGAAGACCGCGTCTATCGGGCGATTGTCTATCGCCCTTCGGACGGTCAACACCATATGGTGACACTCTGGTTCGAGCGGCCTGACGACCCCTGGGTGATCGATCCGACGGGTGCCATGGCGCGGGGGATGCCCAGAATGTCACAGGTGCCCGGTTGGGTTCCCCTCAAAGTCTTCTCTGAGAACGAGGAATTCACGGTCCGCCCGTTACTCGGGCGCAAGCTTTCGCTTCGGACCGCCACGGCTGACTGATGCTCGGCAAGGCCGCCGGAGGGCCGCGCAGTTCGGCGCTCCGGGCTAGGGCGCAGCCTCGCCGTCGGCGGCGTTTTCGGCTTCCAACTCCAGCTTTTTGCGCTGCTGGGTCGCGCGCTCGCGGGCCTGCTCGCGCTCCTGCTCGATCTCGAGCTGTAGCTCGCGTTTGGCCCGCTCGGCGCGTTCGCGCTCGAGTTCTACGCGACCTCGCTGGAGTTCGACGAGATGCTGCTCGAGCAGGCGGTTGTGGGCGCCCACCAATGCGGCCGGCAACGGAGGGCTCAGTGCGTCCGGAGCGAAATGGACGAGGCGATCGGACTCTGCCTCCCGCCCGTCCGCCGAACGCGCCGAAACCCTCAGGAGGTTCTTCCCGGGTGCGAGCGGAACCAATGCACTGAAGGCGCCGTCGGGACTGATCTGAACCTGCGTCGCGATCGCGCCGGTGGAGAGATTGCGCACGACGACTGACTCCACCTCTCCGAAGTTGATGCCCTCGATGACTTCCACCAGGTCGGCCGGGTCGCGCACCGGGGTGAAGAGGCCGTTGGTGATCTCGGCCAAGCGCACGATCGCGACCGGCTCCTGCAGTGCCTCCTCCCCGATTCCGTAGGTGAACACGCGAATCCCCTGGTTCGCCGCGCGGCGCGCTGCGCGCAGCACCGCCTGGATATTCTCTCGGCGCGCGTGCATGCCGTAGGGCAGCGTCGGGACGCCGTCGGTGAGAAAGATGACGACGCGGTCTGCCTCGGTATTGGGTATCGAGAGCGCGCCCCGCAGGCCGAGGAGCTCCCGCGTAGCCTGGTCGACGCCGGCGGCCATATGCGTCAAACCACGCGGCCCGCGCTCGAGCACCTCATCGAGACCGGCGCGGATCTCATCATAGTCGGACGTAAGCGGGACCAGCGTCGCGGCTTCGTTGAAGACCTGGGCTCCGTAGGGGCCGCCGCGGCTCTCCCCGGCAAAAGTCACCAGCCCCACCCGAGTGCTCCGCGGATCGAGTCCCTCGACCAGGTGCCGGGCGGAGGCCACCTCGGCGGCCAGGACCGAATCGCCGGGATCGACGCTTCCCAATCCGAAGAGTCCACCGATGCCAGGCAGATGCTTTCCCACCACCCCGTTGCCGTTGATATCCGCGCCACTCGGATCTTCGGTCGAACCGGAGGTGTCGAGCACGAACACCACATCGATTTTGCGCAGATCGCCGATGGGGGCCACGGCGCGGCCCGCCAAGAAGGCCCCCACGTCGTCGCCGATGATCGCTTCGGGCTCGGGATACTCGAGTTCGATCCGGAGCGGCTGCTGGCTCACCGGTCGGGAGCTCTTCTCGATGTGTTCAAGCAGCTCACGCGGTTCCTCCCAAACCGAGGGCGCCGCCGGGCCGCCGCCGCTGGGAACGCTGTCCTCCGCGCGGGTGGCGAAATGGGCAAACTCGCGCCCCGCGCCACCTTGCAGCGGGCTAGCCATCGCTTCCCGGATCGCGGCGACGGGAGAGGCGGCAACACGCAAGGTCGTGCCTACCGGCCAAGCGGCTTGAAGAGCTCCCACCAATTCGCCCGTGTCGGCCCGTAGGACCGGCGCACCTCCCCAGCCGCGCAGGTCCGCCCCAACGTCGAGCTCGATCTCGACGCGGCTATCGTCGGACAGTTTCACTGTGCCAAACAGGTCGTCCTCGTCCTGTGGGATCTGGGAGGGGATTCCGAGCACCGTGACTCGCTCACCCGGTTTCGCCGGTGGCCCCATTTTGAGTGCGCGTACGCGCTCCGGGGGCGCTTCGAGCAGAAAAATCATCAAGTCGTCCCGCAGGCTGCCGCCGGCAGCGGAAAAGGGCAGACCGGGTTCGCTGAGAAAGCGCCGCGATCGGGCGACCAGGGTCCGCTGCGCTCCCAGTCGGAACTCGACCTCCCCGGCGCGGATCAAGGCTCCGAGCGGGAACGAGTGCGCGGCCGCGACCGCCACCGTGATGCCGCTTCCGGGTGTTCGGGTGAAGAAGGCCGTTCCGCCGAACTGCTCTTCGGTTCCCGAAACGTAGCGGGGCCGCGCGATCGCCGGATCTACGACGACCGCACGAGCCACACCCGGCAGGGCGGCGAGAAGCGTCATCGGCAGGAGCGCAAGACCCAGGCGCCCGTTGTACGGCGTCTTCATCGGGAAACCATAGCGAGGTCACCCCCCCTGTCACCGAGACGTCCGAAGGACTACGGTCGCAATCCCCGGCCCCCCGGTTTCAACTTTCCTCGAGGCGGCGACGTGTCCAGCGTTGCGTCCTATGGCCTTGCCGCGCCGCTGCAGCGGGTACTGAAGCAACTTGAGCGGGATGCATCTGAGTTGCCGGCAGAAGAGCTGGCTCGCCGGCTGCTCGCGATGCCCGAACGGCCGCCGCGAGCGTTGGCCAAACGGCTGCTCGCCGCCGCGTTTGGGTGCCCCGTGCAAAGGCTTCCCGAGACGATCGCATTGCCCCGCCTGGCGAGCACGCTCGCCGGAGCGTGCGCGGAGGTAGAGCTCTCGCAGGCCCATTTTGCGGTGGTGGACCTGGAAACGACTGGCGTCTCGCCCGAGCGCGCGCGGATCCTCGAGATCGGCGCGGTCCGAGTCCGCGCCGGGCGATGCGGCGATAGCTTCGAGACCCTCGTGGATCCGCACAGCGACATCCCGCGTTCCATTACCGCCCTCACCGGGATCGGGCGCGAGCAAGTCCGCGGCGCTCCCGCTCTGGACGCGGCGCTGGCGGCCTTCGACGCCTGGCTTGGCAACCGATCCGCTCCCGTCCTGGTGGCCCACAACGCCGGCTTTGACGCCGGCTTCCTGGCCCGCGGCTACCGCGCCGCCCGCCGTCGTTTCTGGGGCAACACAGTGCTGTGCACCCACAAGCTCGCGCGGCGCTTGCTTCCCGAACTCGACCGCTATCACCTCGACAGTGTCTGCGCGCACTTTGGTATCGCGAACGCCGCACGTCATCGCGCGCTCGGTGATGCTCGCGCGACGGCGCGCGCATGGGTGCAGCTCCTCGAGCTGGCCAGGCAACGGATGGGGGCAAAGACCCTCGCGGACCTGATCGATCTTCAGGCGCTTTCGCTCGCGCGTCTCCGGAGAAAGCTGGATCGAGCTTCCGCACCGCCGGGCTGATACGGGAGGAGGCGTTGGCGAACGGAGGCAGCCTGCGAATCTCACCGCGCTGATCGGCATCGTCTGCGCGCGGCGTGCGTTGGGTGTCGACGGATTGAGCCCTGAGGTGGCGCGGTCGACGCGCAGCGAAGAACTCATGGCCTTCAAACTAACGCTCGGCTAGTAGACCGTGACGCAAAGCCGAACGAGGTCCCCGCCTAAGGCGTGCTCCCCCTCGCACCGATGGACCTCTTTGGTACCGTGCGTGCAGGGGGACTCGTGTGAGGGCATGCGCCCGGCTCCGGAACCGCGCAGACGGCGGCTGTTCAGTATTGGCCCATCTTCTGATCGGGTTGCTGGTTTCGGCGCTGGTCTGGAACTGCGGTTTTGCGGCGTCCGCGGCCGCCGAACCGGTGGACCGCTTCGACACCGTGGTGCTCGACGCCGGTCATGGGGGCGAAGACAAGGGCGCCCGGGGGCGCGCCGGCTTGGTCGAGAAAGAGCTCGTCCTCGACCTGGCACTGCGCCTCCGCGAGGTGCTCGAGGCGGAGGGCATCCGCGTCGTGTTGACACGCGCCAGCGACGAGTTCATTCCGCTCGAGCGCCGCACTGCCATCGCGAACGATGCGCGTGCCGATCTTTTTCTCTCGATCCACGCCAACGCGGCGTCGGTGCGGCGCGCACGGGGCTTTGAGGCTTTTTTCCTGTCCCTCGAAGCGAGCGACGAGGCGGCCCGACAGCTCGCAGAGCGCGAGAACGCCGCCTTTCCCGAGGCGAAGGCGCCCGCGTCTTCCGATGACCCCTTGCTCGCGCTTTTGGGTGACCTGATCGCCAACGAACAGAGCCACGAATCTGACGCCTTGGCTCGGCTCGTCGAGCGCGAATTCGCCGCGCTGGACGCGAGCCCGTCGCGAGGTGTCAAGCAGGCGCCCTTTGTGGTGTTGATGGGCCTCCAGATGCCCGCCGCGCTCCTCGAGATCGGCTTCATCACCAACTCCGGCGACGAGGCCGCCTTGAAGCGCGAGAGCCACCGCGACGAGATCGTTGCCGCCATCGCCCGGGCGGTGCGTTCCTACGCACGCCGCTACGATGCGCGCCGCGGGGTCGCGGCCACGTCGGCCCCCTGACCGAGCAGGGGCGAACAAGATCGAAGAAGGGGGTGGAGCGGATGCGGCGCGGCGACGGACGGGCCCCCGACGAGTTGCGGCCGGTCGAGTTTCAGGTGGATTTCACCGAGAACCCGCTGGCCAGCGTGTTGTGTTCGATGGGCCGGACCCGGGTGCTCTGCACGATCAGCCATGAGGAGAGCGTGCCGCGTTTTCTGCTCGGCTCGGGACGCGGTTGGGTCACCGCGGAGTATTCGATGCTCCCTGCCGCCACCGATCGGCGCGGCGAGCGGGAAGCGAGCCGCGGCCGGTTGTCCGGGCGAACCCAGGAGATTCAGCGCCTGATTGGTCGCAGTCTGCGGGCGGTCGTCGAGCTTGCGGCCCTCGGCGAGCGGACGCTACTGGCCGATTGCGATGTGCTGCAGGCGGACGGTGGGACCCGCACCGCCTCCATCACGGGGGCCTACGCAGCACTCGCGATCGCGGTGGCACGCCTCCAGCGCCGCCGGGTGCTGGCGCACAACCCGCTGCTCGATTCGGTCGCAGCGGTCTCGGCAGGTCTCGTGGACGGCCAGGTCGTGCTCGACCTCCCCTACGAGGAGGATTCCCGGGCCGAGGTCGACATGAACGTCGTCGCGACCGGTGGCGGACGCTTTGTGGAAGTACAGGGGACCGGAGAAGGGGCGACGTTTACCCCGGAGCAACTGGGCGCCATGACTCAGCTCGCCCAGAGCGGCATCGCCCGGCTCACGACGTTGCAGCGCGAGGCCGTGGCGCGCGCCAAGCCCGAGCTCTGAGGGCCCCAGGTTGCGCTGATGGAATGGGTCATCGCGACCCAGAATCCGGGCAAGCTACGCGAGGTGCGCGCGATCCTCGCCGATTTCCCGGTGACCTGGTGTCTGCTCACGCCCGCTTGGGCAGCGGCGCTGCCCAAGGAGGGCGGCGACTACGAGACCAACGCCTTGGCCAAGGCGCGGGCCGTTGCTCAGGCCTCCGGACGCGTCGCGGTGGCGGACGATTCCGGCCTCGAAGTCGACGCCCTGGGCGGCCTTCCCGGCCCCCACTCCGCGCGCTACGGCGGCCCGGGCCTCGATGATGTGGGACGCATCGCTCTCTTGTTGCATCAGCTGGGCGAGCGTCCGCCCAGTGAACGCGCAGCGCGCTTTGTGTGCGTGGCTGCTGCCGCTCAGCCGACGGGGCCGACCGCCGTCGCCCGCGGCATCTGCCCGGGTCACATTCTCGCGGCGGCGCGCGGCACCGGCGGGTTCGGCTACGACCCGATCTTTCAACCCCCGGGCCACGAAGCGTCGATGGCCCAGCTCGCCGCCGCCGACAAAGAGCGCTTGTCTCACCGGGGTCGGGCGTTTCGGGCGCTGCGCCCGCACTTGGAGCGCTGGCTCGCCCAAGCCGAGAAAGTTTCCCGCTAGCTGAGCACCCAGGCCGCGGCGAGCGTCGAAAGCACCAGAGCGATCCCGGCGGCGCTCAGCGCGGGTGGCAGCTGCGAGCGCACGTGATCCATCAGGTCGCACCCGGTAAACATGCTGGAGAGCACCGTGGTGTCGGAAATCGGCGAGCACTGATCGCCGAAGACAGCCCCCCCCAACACGGCTCCGAAACAGACTTGCACGTAGAGCGGGTCCGGATTGAGGGCGTAGGCGAAGGGCACCGCAACCGGGAAGACCACTGCGTAGGTTCCCCAAGAGGTCCCGGTCGAAAAGGCGATCCCCATGCACAACAGGGTGAGGAGCGCGGGGAGGGCCAGGGCGGGCAGTCGATCACCGAGCAATCCGACGACGAAGGACGCGGTACCCAATTCGCGGGCCACGGTGCCCATGGTGACGGCCAGCGCGAGCACGACAGCCCCAATCGTCATGCTCCGACAGCCTTCGATGAAGCCCTCGATCACCGAAACGAGCCGCATCCCGCGCCAGCGGGCGACCAGCATGCCCGAGAGGGTCGCAGCGAGAAAAGCTTCGTTGATTCGATAGCTACCCGCGACGAGATAGGGGCCGATCCCGATTCCCAGCAACACCAAGATCGGCACCATGAAGTCGGCCAGGCTGGGGTCGTAATGGGGATCCCGTTGCGCCCCCGCGGTCACCGGGCGCAAGGGAGCCGAGTCCGGCGCATCGAGCAGTCCCTCGGAGAGCGCGCGCTCTTGGGCAAGGCGCAGCGATCGTCCCATCCACGGCAGTGCGCCAAGCGCCAAGAGCAGCGTTGAGAGCACGGCGAGCAACGCATAGAAATTGAACCGCAGCGAACTCAGAAAAAAGGTGAAGGAGGTCTGCATGTCGGGGATCAGTGGCACCGTTCCCACCACCAGCCCACCCACGAAAGCGGGCCACGCGTTGAACGGGATGAGCGTGGCGATCGGCGACGCGGTCGAGTCGACTACGTAGGAGAGCTCCTCGTGGCTAATCCGATGACGGTCGGCCACGGGACGCACCGTGGTGCCGGCCAGCACCGTGCTCACCGTCCCGCCCTGGTGAAAGACGACGCCCGCGATCCAGCTGAAGAGCAATGCCGAGCGCCGATCGGCCGCGAATCGTCTGCCCACCCACTCCGCGAAGTGGCGCGCGCCCCCGGTGCGTTCCCAGAGCCCGACGAGCCCGCCCAGGCACCACAGATAAATCAGGAGAATCTGGGCGAAGCCGGTAGTGCCGAGGGCGGGAAGCAAGAACCTCTCGACCGGGTTTAGATCGGCGATCTGCCCGCTGGTGGCGAACAGGGCCACCGTCCCCGTCAGCACACCGGCGAATAGCGCGGGCACCACCTGGCGGGTGGCGAAGGCGAGAACGATGGCAACGCAGGCGGGCAGAATGGAGAGCCAGCCGGCGTCTAACAGGACTTCCGGATTCGTCACGGCGGGGGAATGTACCGGAGCGACGGCTTATCGCTCAGCGCGGGCCCAAAAACCTTCGCAGCTGTCGGCGAGCCCGGAATGCGCGGCTCTTCACCGCCGCCGCATGGACTCCGAGGCTTTGCCCCAGATCCTCATAGGTTCGACCTTCGAGGGCGCACTGTTCGACGACCACTCGTTCGTCCTCGCGCAACGCGGCGACCGCGCGCGCCAGCTGTCGGACTTCCGAGGCGCGTTCGACGCATTCGGCGGCAGTAGGGCTCGGATCGGGACGCGGAAGCTGATCCCAGGCTTCGCTGGTCACCCAGCGCCTTTGGCGGCGCCGTTCCGCGCGCAGCCACATCAAGGCTTCATTGGCGACGATGCGGTGTATCCACGTTGAGGGCTTGGATCCGCCGCGAAACTGATCGCCGTGTCGCACCACCTTCTCGAAGGCGTTTTGCACCACGTCCCGCGCCGCGTCCGGGTCGCGGGTGTAGCGAAGCGCGACCGCGATGAGGCGGGGCAAGAGCTCCTGGAAGAGGGCGCCGAGGCGTTCGGCATCTAGGAGGGGGAGTTCATCGACGGGCGCTTCGTGCCGAGCGGCGATTCTAGGCCTTTGGCATCCGCCGAGGCGTTCATCCCGGGCGCGCCACATCGCGGAGTCCTCCTGGGCTGCAATGCATTACGCTGCCGCCGGAAGGGCGGTTACGGGCGCGTCCACGCGGTAACCGCGACCCGAATTGGGGCGTACGTATGGACGCACAGAAACCCGTTGGAGGGGTCCCCGAGGAGCAGTGGCGCGCCTGGATGGCGGCGGCACAGGGGGGCGACCGGGTTGCCTACGACCGCCTGCTGCGCAGCTTGCTACCGCTGCTCCGCAGCTTCGTTCGACGGCAGGTCGCGGACCCGTCGGCTGGAGAGGACCTCGTGCAGGAGGTGCTTCTTTCGATCCATCGAGCCCGTCACACATTCCACCCCGAGCGGCCTTTCGCACCGTGGTGGCGCGCCATCGCGCGCAACGCGATCGTGGACTGGCTGCGCACACGCGGGCGTCGTCGCGAGCAGGGCCTCGACGGCGTCGAGGTGGTGGCCGAGACCCCCTTCGAGCCTGGCGAAGAGACCCTCTCCCCCGCGCTCGTGCAGGCCCTCGAGATGCTTCCCCCCAACCAACGCCAGGCGGTGGAGCTCATCCATGTGCATGGCTTGAGCGTGGCGGAGGCCGCAGACCGCGTCGGAGTGTCGGCGGGTGCCCTCAAGGTGCGCGCTCACCGCGGCTACCGCGCCCTGCGCAAGCGCCTCGGGGAGAGCGGATGGTGAATTCCGACCAGGGGGCTCCGAGAGCCAGGAGGACCGAGGACGTCCTCGAGGATCTTGTCGGCGGTCTTGAGCCGGTGCGGCGTAGCCCGCGCCTGGGCGTTGTGCTCGGATTGGTAGCGATGCTCTGGCTGGCCATTGCCGGTGTCGGCTGGCTCTGCGGCGCGGGATTGCGGCCGGACTTTCTGAGCGCGATCCGCTCCGATCTGAGCTTCGCATTGATCTTTGCGGGACTTCTCCCGCTAGGCTGTGGTGCGGTGTTGCTCGCGCTCTCGGCCAGCGTGCCGGGCCGAGGGGAGACCGCCCGCGTCGGTCGCTGGCTCGCGGGCGCCGGCGCGGGGTTGGCCTTTCTGCTGGCCCCCGCGCGGATCTGGCTCCACGCGGCCGGCTTCTCCGTTTCGGTGGCACCGGAGGATCTCTATTGCGTGGCCGGGGCGCTGACGGTGGCAGCGCTACCGGGCATCGCGGCGGTCGCATTCGTACTCTGGGCGGCGCCGCGCCGGCCCGCGCTCACGGCCATCGTGGCGGCACTGGGCGCCGCGGGACTGGGGGCCGTCGTGATCCACGCCCATTGCCCCGCAATGGGCGCCCGGCATTGGGTCTTTGGCCATGCCCTGGCACCGCTCGGGATCGCACTCGTCCTGGCTTTGCCGCTGCTCGGCTTGGCGCGTTGGCACTCCGGGCGGCGGATACTGCAATCCTAGTCCGCTCTGCTTTGGGGAGGCGTCTGCATCATCGCGCCGACGCTCGAGAGCGTCGATACCACGTAGGGAACCATCGTCGTCAGCGCCATGCGCGCGATCCGACCCGGTTCGAGGTCACCCCGCAGAATCGCATCCCCGTGGTTGATGGCGATCAAAACGCTTCCCACGACTACGGCGAACTTGAGTGCTCGCCGCACGACGCTCGGCTCTCGCGCGAGCGCGAGAAAGGCCCGGACGCGCTGTCCTCTCGTCACGCGAACCTCTCTGAAGCGAAACCCCGCGGAGGTATTGTCCCACAGCTCCAACCCCTGCGCCGCGCGCCCCCGCTTCCCGGCTATGCTGCATCCCACGATGGCCATGCTTCGTCTGATCCGGCACGCCGAGAGTCGCTGGAACGCCGAGCGGCGTTGGCAGGGGCAGAGCGATCCGAGTCTGAGTGCCCGGGGGCGAGAGCAGGCACGCGCGCTGGCGGGGCGCTTGAGAGCCGCCCCACCGCTGCGCATTGTGAGCAGCGATCTCCGCCGCGCGCGAGAGACCGCCGAGATTCTTGGGGAGGCCCTGGGCGTGGTCGTGGACTGCGATGTGCGACTTCGAGAGCGATCGCTCGGCGCGTGGTCGGGCCTTTTCGCACACCAAGTGGAAGCCCGCTGGCCCGCAGAGGTCGCGGCGCTGCGCGTCGGTGACCCGAGTTTTCGCCCCCCGGGTGGCGAGTCGCTCCTCGAGGTCCGAGAGCGCTTCGGCGCCTTCCTGGCCGATTGGTACGAGCGTCTCGCGGAGGCGCCTGCGGCGGTCGTCACCCACGGGGGCTTGGTGAGAGCACTGTTTCCCGGAACCCGACTCCCCAACACAGGAGTGCAGGCCGCCGCGTTGAAATCGCTTTGGCAGACTGTTGGAGCGACCGGGCGCGAGTCACCGCCAAGGCGTGCTTAGACCCGGAGCGAAGAGGACTCTCGTCATGGCGCAGGCCGAGCCCACCGGCATTGCCCACGCCGCATCGCCAGGCGCTGGTCCCGCCCCCTCCACGACCTGCCAACTGGCCCCCGCCCTCGCGGCCGCATTGTTCGCCATGGCGGCGTCGATCGAGGGCTCCTGGAGCGTTCTGGCGCTGGCCGCACCCCACGCTTGGCTGGCGTGGGAACTGCGCCAGGGCCCCGGCTACGGCGCAGCGCGGCGCCTGGTGGGGCTGGGGATCCTGGGCCTCGTCGGGGGCCTCCTCGCGGCGGCGCTCCTCGAGAGCCTCTGGGTGTTGGTTGCCGCGTTTTCCTGCGGTGGCGTCATCGCGGCCGGAACCGCGCATTCGTTGCGCATGTTTCCCGCTGCGACCGAGGCCGGATTCTCGAACCGGGTCCCCACTGTGCACTTCGCGATGGCGGCTGATCTCGGCGTGTCAGCCGTCTGGGAGGCCGGGGCCACCATGGGGGACTGGCCTCGCTTGGAACGCGTTCTGGAGGACATTGAGGAATCGATTAACCGTTATGAATCAAATGGATGGATTATTAAACCCGATCTATCTCTCGAATTTCCTCCCCCGCTTGAAAAGGTCACCTCTTCGCCGCGGATCCTGGGGGGCCAGCCGGTCGAACAGATCGCATTCGAAAGCGAATTCGAACCGTTCGATGAGGTGATCCGCGGGCGCTATTTGCAGCAGCGCAAAAACCGCCGCGCCCACGCACTGCTCTGGCGACATCGTGGCGGAGCGGCCCGCCCGGCGCTGATTTCGGTCCATGGGTATGCCATGGGCAACGCAGGCTTCGACGTCCCCTGGCTGCGGTGGCGCGGCTGGGACATGGCCGGCCTACACCGCCGCCTCGGCATCGACGTGGTTTATTTCGTGCTGCCTTTTCACGGGCCGCGCGGTCCGACTGCCCGCTCGGGGAAGGGCTTTTTTGACGAACATCCGCTGGCGACCACGGCGGCGCTCGCCCAGGCGATCTGGGACCTGCGCCGCCTGACCGGCTGGCTGCGCGCCCAGGGTGCTCCCGCCGTGGGCATCCAGGGTATCAGTCTCGGCGGCTACGTGAGTGCCCTCTACGCGAGCCTCGATCCGTCCTTGGCCGTCGCGATGCCGACGGTCCCCGCCGTCGACTTGGTGGCATCGTTGTGGGCGCAGCTCCCCGGCTTCAAGCGGGATCGCTGGCGCCGCCAGGGCTTTGATCTCGACACCCTCGAGCGGGCCTGGAGGCTGCACTCGCCACTTTCCCGCCCGGCCCGCGTCCCCGATGCGGCGCGGCTGATCGTCGCGGGCTTTGCCGATCGCATTACGCCACCGACCCACGCCCGGGCGCTCTGGGAGCACTGGGAGCGACCCGAGCTGTACTGGTGTCCGGGAAGTCACTTGATCTGGCGGGGTCGCCGCGCCCTGCAAACGCGTATCGAAACCCACCTGCGGGAGCACCTGCGCGAGCCGGCGCCGGCCTTGCGCGCACCCTCGCTCAGCCGGTTCCGCCCTCGACCTGACGCGCCCGACGCATACCCGCCGGCTCCAGGGCCCGCGCCGCCACCCGGGCGAGCCCCGGGGAGAGACGCTTCATGAAGTAGAAGAGGCGCGCCTCCGGGGTCACCGTGACGAGGCCTCGATCTCGCGCCACCGCGCGCAGCATCCTGCGCGCCACCTGCTCGGGGGGGCGGTCGAGTTTCTCGAACACGCGTTGGCCTTCGCGCCTTGAGTCCTCGCTGTCGACCACTCCGCGCCGCCGGGCGTTACGAATGATCGCCGTGTTGATGACGCCGGGGCACAGCGTCGTCACGCCGATCCGGTGCGGGCGCAACTCTTCGCGCAACGCTTCCGAAAGACCGCGCACCGCGAACTTCGTGGTGCAATAGGCGGAAAAGGTGGGGCCGCCCAGGAAGCCCGCCATCGAGGAGACATTGACCACGTGACCGCCATGGCCGCGTCGCACCATGGGCGGCACGAATAGATGGCAGCCATGGACGACGCCGCGGACGTTGATAGCGAGGATCCAGTCCCAATCTTCGAGCGTCGTATCGACAAAGTAGGCGCCGAGGGCGACACCGGCGTTGTTCATGAGCAGGTCGAGCGCTTCGATCTCGCCGTGCACCTCGTCGGCGAAACGGGTCATCGCGTCGCGATCCGCCACATCGACGCGCCTCGCCAACACGCGACGCCCAAGCGATCGCGCCCGCTCCTCCGTCTCGGTGAGGCCCGCCGCGTCGAGGTCGCACAGCACGAGGTTGGAACCGCGCGCCGCCAGGGCGAGCGCACTGGCACGTCCGATCCCGCTCGCAGCTCCCGTGACGAGCGACCAGCCACCGCGCAACTGTTCAAGCCGCATCGTGGATGACCTCCCGGCTCAGGCGCGGGCCGGTTCGGGGGTGGCACCGGAGCCCCCCGAGCCGGTCCCCACCAGCAGGCGAAGCCCTTCGAGCAGGATCCACAGGTCGCACGCCAGGATCAGGCTACCGAGACCCGCCAGCAGCCAGCGGCCTGCGGTGAAGTAGCTCCAGAGCTCCCCGCCCATCGCCGCAATGGTTGCCGCCGCGACCGCGAGCATCGGGATGAGCGTGTAGGCGAACGGCCGCCCCGAGCGCTTGAGCCAAAGCGATACCACCAGCAGCGTTACACCCGCCACGAGTTGGTTTGTCGTCCCGAAGAGCGGCCAGAGGATGAGCCCGCCCTTGCCGCCGGCTTGGGTGATCGCCAGCAGGAGCGCCAACCCGATCCCCAGGGTGCCGGCCGCGAAGCGGTTCGTCAGGGGTCGCACGTGGTAGGCGTCGGCCAGCTCGGCGATGATGAGACGTTGAATTCGGGCGCCGGTATCGAGAGAGGTCGCCGCAAACGCGATCACCATCGTGGCGATAAAGGTCTTGCCCATCGCGGTCGGAATCGAGAGCGCGGCCAGAAACGAGGCTCCCCCGGTCACAAACGCGTCGAGCTTGGGCCCGAGGCCCGAGGCCGCCGACCAGCTCGCGTAGTGGCTGTGCCAGGCGCCCGTCGTGGCGAACCCCGCCGTCGAGGCGAGCACGGCGAGAAGCCCCAACGTGCCCTCGCCCAGCATTCCGCCGTACCCGACCGGCTTCGCGTCGGTCATGCACGCGATCTGTTTGCTCGTCGTCCCGGACGAGACCAAACCGTGAAATCCCGAGATGGCACCGCACGCAATCGTGATGAACAGGAAGGGGATCATCGGGGGGGCGCCTTCGGGCCAGAGGCGGAGCGCCGGAACCCCGAGGGTCGGCTGCAGCACCAGCAAACCCAGGAAGAGCAAGGTGAGGGCGGTGATCAGCTGGTGGGCGTTCAGATAGTCGCGCGGTTGCAGGAGGAGCCAGACCGGCAGGACCGACGCCACGAAGGAGTAGCCGAGCAGTAGCCAGACCCAGGAGGTGACCGAAAGTCGCGTGACGGCCGGAACGCTCTCCGCGAAGGCGTTGCCGTAGAAGACCGCGAGGAGCAGTGCCGCGTAGGCCACGACCGAGGGAAAGAAAATCCCGATCCCGCGCCGGCGCACCAGCCAGCCTAGCGCGATCGCGACAACGATCTGGATGTTGATCGGGAAGATCGCACCGGGGTTGGCCACGAACAGCGTCGCGATCACGTACGCGAACACTGCGAGAACGATCCAGATGAGGACCGAGATCACCACCAGAAAGAGCGTGCGGGCCCGAGGACCGATCACCTGCGCGGCCAGATCGCCGATCGACCGTCCGCGGTTGCGCAAGCTGATCACGAGGGCCGAAAAGTCGTGGACTGCCCCCATGAAGATCGTGCCCAGGGTTATCCACAGCAGCGCGGGCAACCAACCCCAGATCACGGCCAGGGCGGGGCCTACGATGGGCGCGGCCCCGGCGATCGAGGTGTAGTGGTGGCCCCAGAGCACGTGCTTGCGGGTCGGAACGAAATCGACGCCATCTTCGAAGCGCCGCGACGGCACCTCCTCGTCCTCGCTCAGCGCAAACACCCGCTCCGCCAGAAACCGGGCGTAATAGCGATACCCGAGCGCGAAGGCCGCGAGCACCCCGATAGCGAGCCAGGCCGCGTTCATGGTGACAAGGTTGACAGGCGCCGTGGCGCCCTGCACGCCCGCCTTTGGGACCCATGCTTCGGATCAGGGAAGGGGGGACAGCGTCAGGGGGCCGGCCGGGCCGAGCGGGACGCCGAGCCCCATCCAGAGCACCAGGAGTAGCGTCCAGACGACGCCGAAGCTCAACGCGTAGGGAAGCATCAAGGCGATCAGGGTGCCGAGTCCCGCGCGCGGGTCGTACCGTTTCGCCAGACCCAGGATGATGATGATGTACGGATTGAGTGGCGTAATCACATTGGTGACCGAGTCGCCGATCCGGTAGGCAGCCTGGGTGAGTTCCGGCGTCAATCCGACCTGCATGAACATGGGCACAAAGACGGGCGCGAAAAACGCGTACTTTGCCGACATGGAGCCCATCAGCAGATTTGCCGACGCGACGATCGCGATGAAGGCGACGATCAGCAGCGCGGAGGGCATCTGCGCAGAGACGAGCCAATTGCCGCCCGCGATCGCCAACATCTCACCGAGTCGCGAGTGGCCGAAATAGGCGACGAACTGCGCGGCGAAAAACGCCAGTACCACATAGGGACCCATGGCGGACATGGTCTCCCCCAGCATGCTCGCCACATCGCGATCGCTTCGCACGCTTCCCGCGCCGACGCCGTACGCGAGGCCGGGGAAGAAGAGACCCACGAAGAGCAGGGGGACCACGGCATCGACCCAGCGCGGGAACCGCTCACCCTGGCCGTACAGCGGGGCCCCGGGAATCCAGGCCGCGGCCACCGTCGTCGCCAGCACCAGACCGAGGACCACGAGCCCCCATCGCAGTCCCCGACGCTCGAGAGCGTCGAGCGACGTGGACCCGCGGCGCGGCAAACTGGGGCCTCCCGCGTCCGCGGCGCGGGAGGCGAGCCTCGGCTCCACAAACCCCGCAGTGACCGCCCAGCCGAGCGCGGTCAGCACAAACGTGGACCCGATCAGGAACCACCAGTTGCTGGTGGCGGCCACGCGATAGTCCGGATCGACCAGCCGGGCGCCGCTCTCCGAGAAGCCGGCCAGCATCGGGTCGAGACCGGTGATGAACAGGTTCGCACTGAAGCCCGCCGACACGCCCGCGAACACCGCGGCCAATCCCGCCAAGGGAGAGCGCCCGACCGACTGATAGAGCGCGGCCGCAATCGGCGGCAGCACCACATAGCCGGCGTCGAGCGTGAGGGAGGACAACACGCCGATCAAGAACACGGCCGGGGTGAGAAGCGCGGGCGGCGCGCGCAGCAGCGAGGCGCGCAGCAGGACGGGCAGGAAGCCGGAGCGTTCGGCCAGGCCGATGCCCATCATCCCGACCAAGACAATTGCGAGAGGCGGAAAATTCTTGAAGTTGTCCACGCTGCTGCGCAGCGCCCAGTAGAGCCCATCGGAAGAGAGCAAGCTCACCGGTTCGACCCGCACCGCCACCAGCGCGCCGTCCTCGAGGACGTGCTTCTCGAGCGCCCAGCCCGCCGAGGCCGCGATGTGCGAGATCGCCATCACGGCCGCGGCGCCCAATGCGAAAAGTGTGACCGGATCGGGGAGCCGATTCCCGAGCGCCTCGAGCCGCGCCAGCCAGGCTTGGGTCCTCACAGGCGAAAATATATGTTCCCCACGCGATGATCGCCGTCGGACTGATCTATGAGCTCTTCGGGAGCTATCCCCGCCGCCCGGCGGATCCGCCCGATTTCGAAGTCGAATACGAGCCCGAGGCGACCCTCCTTGCCCTCGAGGCTGCGCTCGATCGGCTCGGTCATCGGGGGGTCCGTCTCGGGCGCCCCCACGACCTGCTCGGCGCCGCGGCCAAGGGCGCCGTGGGGGTCGACGCGGCGCTCTCGATCGCAGAGGGCTTCGGGA
This sequence comes from uncultured Spirochaetales bacterium, assembly GCA_964615045.1. GTDB lineage: Bacteria > Myxococcota_A > UBA9160 > UBA9160 > PR03 > JANQRO01. Next base: position 1,199 of record CAZTOE010000055.1, on the reverse strand, counting down.
CCCGCAACCGCGAGGCGTGGGCGCCGGTTCTGCTGGAGATGCTCGAAGTGCCCCGCCTGGGTTCCGACGCGCTGACGCTGTCGCTGTCGCTCGACAAAGCCTGGACCCGGGCGGTCATGGCCGACGCCGGAATCCCGGTGGCCCCCGGCCTCTCGGTCTCCAGGACCGATGAGCTCGCGGCGCGCGGCGGGCTCCCCTTCCGCGGGCCGGCGTTTGTGAAGCCGCGCTGGGAGGGCACCGCCAAGGGCATCGGGCCTGGCTCGCTGGTGCGCGATCCCAACACGCGCGGGGCCCTCGAGGCCGCCGTCGAGCGCATCCTGAAGATCTATCGCCAGCCCGCGCTGGTGGAGGCCTTTCTCCCCGGGCCCGAGTACACCGTGTGCGTCGTGGGGAACGAGCCGGCCCGCGCCTTTCCCGTCCTGCAGCGGGCGCTCGATGCCCATACCGGTATCGGTCATCACGCGCTGGCGCCCGGGGAGCGTGGGCCCGCCGAAGTGGCCGGGGTGCTGACGCCCGCGCTCGAGGCACAGCTGCGGGCGCTGGCACTCCGCGCCTACGAGGCGCTTCGCTGCCTCGACTTCGCCCGCGTCGATTTCAAACTCGACGCGGGCGGGAACCCGTCCCTTCTCGAGATCAATCCACTACCCACCTTCGCCCCCGATGGCTCTTTCGCGGTCGTCGCCGAGCTCGAAGGCCGGCCTTTCGAGGCCCTGCTGGCCGAGATCCTCAACACCGGCTTGCGCCGTCTCGGCCTACCCTCGCGTCCATGACGAACGCCTGGCCCAACGCTCCGCGCCCCGCCGCCATCGCCGCCGACGATTGGAGCGATTGGGGCTGGCAGATGCGCCACCGGATCCGCAGTGCCAAAGAGCTCGCCCGCTGGATCGACCCCACCGCGGACGAGGCCGATGCGATCACCGCGCTCGCGGAACGCTTTCGGTTTCAGATCACGCCCTACTACGCCTCGTTGATGGAGCGTGGGAACCCGGCCTGCCCGATCCGCCTGCAGGTCGTGCCGCGCGGCGCCGAACTCGACGATCCGCTGGGCTTGCCCGACCCGCTCGACGAAGTCGCGCACTCGCCGGTCAAGAACTTGGTGCGGGTCTATCCCGACCGGGTCGCCTTCTGCGTCAACAACGAGTGCGCACTCTACTGTCGCTACTGCCTGCGCAAGCGCATGGTGGGCGAGCCCGAGTGGG
>CAZTOE010000054.1:0-19539 GCA_964615045.1 uncultured Spirochaetales bacterium | reverse complement strand
GCGCGCGAGCTGGGGGCCGCGGACCACGCGACTCGCCCGCAGCGACCCCGGGCTCACGTCGAGAACCAGGCGAAGCTTGCCTTCGTGACGCCCCAGGCGCACCTGCTCGACCTCGGCGCTGCCGACGGGAATGCGCTGGCCGGCCAGCTCGCTCGTCAGTCCCGGAAAATCGATCACCACCCGCGGCGGATCGGGAATCGTGAAGTGTTCGATCGCTTCGATCGCGCCGTTTGCCCAGATCTGGACCACGGTCCCGGCGGGCTCCGGATTGGCCTCCACCACGGCGACCGCGGTCGCAGGCGGCATCCCGTCTGTCTCCTGGGTCTGGGCGGCTCGACTCGCCGAGGCGGAGGCCGCGAAAACGCCAGCGGCAAGCACGAGAGCAAGAGGGCGTTGCATGAGGGGACGCAGCACAAATCCTCCAACGAAGTCCCGCGGGGAGTCGCCGCGGCTGGAAGTAGGAGCGAGAATTTAGCGACAATCGTCGGGGATGGCTGAGGCGCGTCTGCGGGAGTCGGGTGAGGAGGGATCTTTGCGTGGGGGGCCAACTGGTCGATTTGGTCGATCTGTCCGACCCCGGCTCGTTCCGGGACGGTTTCCCGCACGCGAGCTTCGTGTGGTTGCGGCGCGAAGCGCCGCTTTTCTGGCACGAGCCGACCGATCGAACCCCGGACGGCGAAGGCTTCTGGGTATTGAGCCGTCACGCCGAGGTGCTGGCCGTCTTCCAGGACCCGGCGACGTTCTCTTCCGAAGGAGGCGGCGGTCGCAGCGGCGGCGGGACGCAGCTCAAGGACGATCGGGGTGCGGGCGTCGTGCTCAACGAGACCGATGACCCCCGCCACCGGCGGCTGCGGAGTCTGATCAACACCGGCTTCACCCCGCGTCAGATCGGACGCCTCGAGCCCGAACTCCGGCGCAGAACCCGGCGCATCCTCGACGGGTTGCGCGGCGAGGAGACCTTCGACTTTGCCGACCGCGTCGCCCGCGAGCTGCCGCTTCAGGCGATCTGCATGCTATTGGGCGTTCCGCAGGCCGACCGCGCGCAGCTTGGCGATTGGGTGGACAGCGGCGTCGAGGCGGACACCGAGGACGTGATCGCATTGGACGCGCACAAGAAGCTCGGCGCCTACGCAAAGAAGCTGATCGAGCGGAAGAGAGCTGCGCCCGGGGACGACATCCTGTCCGTGATCGTTCACGCCCGGCTCGACGACCAAAACTCCCAGCTTTCGGACCGCGAGCTCCGAGCGTTGTTCAGCCTGCTGTTCCCAGCCGGCGCGGAGACGACCCGCAACGCACTCAGCGGTGGGCTCCTCGCGTTGCTCGAGAATCCCGGCCAGCTGGAGCGGCTGCGGCGGGATCCGAGTGTCATGAAGACCGCCGTCGAAGAAATCGTGCGTTGGACTACGCCCTCGGTCTACAAACGGCGAACCGCCACCCGGGATGTCGAGCTCCTCGGGAAAACCATCCGGGCCGGCCAGAAGGTCACAGTCTGGGAGATGTCGGCGAACCGCGACGAGCGCGTGTTCAGCGAGCCTTTCCGCTTCGACCTCACCCGCCGACCGAATCCACATCTCGGTTTCGGACACGGGATCCATGTCTGTCTGGGTGCTCACTTGGCGAGACTGGAGATCCGCGTCGTGCTCGAAGAGCTCCTGGGCCGCTACGCGCGCTTCGAGCTCGCCGGTCCTCCCGTCTGGAGGCCGAACAATCGCCTGCTGGGACTCAAATCCCTGCCAGTTCACGTGAAGGAGTGAGGGCCTTGAGTTCGCAGACGACAACCACAAATGCCGCAGACGTCGCGTGACCCATCGCGGATTTCCGGGCCGACTCGCTCGTGGGATCGTCCGGCAGGCCTTTCGCACCCTGTTCTACGGCGTTTTCGGGGGCGCGGTCGTCCTTGTCTTCGTGCTGGTCCGCCATCTCAACGGCCGTCCGGACCTCGACGTCTGGCACACTGCCGACCTCGACGAAGAGTTCACCGCGGAGGCGGCCGTGGGAAGCTTCGAGGACTATCTGGCCCTCGAAGATCGGCTCTTCGCACAGCTTGACGAACGGGTCTACGACGCGGTCCCGCCGTCGTCGAGGGCTGCGATCCAACGCTACTCCCGGGGGAGCCTCGCGGACCCGGGCCGTTGGCCCACCAACTGGAATCGCAGTTTCGAGCTCTCCGCCGAGGCCCCCGTGGCCGGCATCCTCACGGTGCACGGCATGTCGGATTCGCCGTACAGTCTGCACACCCTCGCCGAGCGGCTCCACGCCGCAGGCGCCTGGGTCGTCGGGCTTCGCGTCCCGGGCCATGGCACGGCGCCGGTCGGCCTGGTCGATGTGCAGTGGGAGGACATGGCGGCGGCGGTCGAGATCGCCGTGCGCCATTTGCGCGACCGCGTCGGTGACCGCCCGCTGTACATCGTGGGCTACTCCAACGGCGCCGCGCTGGCGGTTCAGTATGCCCTCGAGACGCTCGAAGACGCCGAGCTGTCGTCCGTCCAGGGATTGGTCTTGATCTCGCCCCAGATCGGGATCACGCGACTCGCCGGCCTCGCCGTCTGGCTGGAACGGCTCGGCCACCTATTGGGCCTCCGCAAGCTCGAGTGGAATTCCATCCTTCCTGAGTACGATCCCTACAAGTATGGATCGTTCGCACTCAACGCAGGCCAGCAGGCCCACCGCCTGACGACCGAGATCCAGGCGCGTCTCACCCGGCTTGGTCCGAGCGGGTCGCTCGAGCGATTTCCGCCGCTCTTGGCGCTGCAATCCGTCGTCGACGCCACGGTGTCCTCACCCGCCTTGGTACAAGGCCTCTTCGATTGCCTGCCTCCCGGACGTCACGAGCTCGTCCTCTTCGACATCAATCGCTTCGCAAAGATCGAGCCGGTGCTGAGGACGGATCCCTCGGCCTGGCTCGACGAGGTGTTTCGCGATCGTGATCTCGACTTCGCCGTCACGCTCGTCACCAACGAGACCGAGGACAGCGTGCAGGTGGTCGCTCGCCGTCTCGAGCCGGGAGACCCGCGCGCCACACAGCATCCTCTCGGCCTCGCCTGGCCGAGGGGGCTGTACTCGCTCTCGCATATCGCGCTGCCGTTCGCGCCCGACGACCCCCTCTACGGCGGCCCCGACGCGGCACCCAGCCCGGGTATCCAGCTGGGCAACGTGGCGCTGCGGGGCGAGCGGGGGGCGCTGAAGATCAGCCCTGCGGACCTGCTGCGACTGCGCTGGAACCCCTTCTTTGCGTATCTCGAGCAGCGCGTGTTCGAGTTCGTCGCCCTGCCCGCTCCACGCTGATGCGGATGGCGGGTCGCCGCTGCGCCCCCGCCGCGCAACGCCTTCCCTCACGCGAGGGCGAGGCGCCAGCTGCCGAGCATCGCGGCCATCGCCAACACGGCCCACCCCGCTTGCGCCGCGCGTCCCGGGGGTTGTTCGAGTGCCAGCGCCGTCGCCGCACCGAGCGGGAGACCCGCGACGAGGCCGAAGAGATGCGCCCAGAGGTCGACCCGATCGCCGGCGGTGCCGAGCATCGCGAGGAGACCGAGAGCGCCTGCCACCGGGAGCGCGACGCGACGCCAGCCCTCGCCGCGCTCGCGCCGGCGAACCACGCCGAGGCCGCTCAGCAATCCCACCATGCCGAAGACCGCCGTCGAGGCACCCACCGAAAAGTGTGGAGAAACGCGCAGCCCCGCATTGAGCAGGTTGCCGAGGGTGCCGGCCAGAAGGGCCAGCGCGAGCGCGAGCCCGGGACCGACCACTCGCCCCAGAAGGGACAGAAAGAAGATCCCAGAGGCCGCATTGGCGAGGACGTGGGGCCAATCGGCGTGGAGGCTGAGCGCGGTCGAGCCGCGCCACACCTCGCCCGCGAGGATCCGCGTGGCGTCTGCACTTCCCCGCTCAAACCAGATCGAGCGCGGGTCGCGGGGTCCGGTGAGCGCGAAAAAGACCAGCATCGCGGTCATCGCTGCGAGCGCGCCGTTGAAGGGGCCCCTCCCCGCGACCGCCAAGGCGGCAGGCTTCGCGCCGCGTGGCCGCTCGACCGGGTTCTCGCGCTCGTACGCGGAGAGCAGCGCTTCGGCCCGATCGACTTCGCCCTCGGCCACCCGCAGCGCGTAGCCCGCCACGCCGCGCGAGATCCGCGACACAATGCCCTCCGCGGCGAGCACCAGACCCCATTCTCGGGCAAGCGCGGGGTCGCTGGTGATGCGAAGCTCGCGCTCCGCCATCAAGCGTTGGAGATGGACGGACCCGCCCGGCGAAGCGCCCACAGCGCCGCCACCACGGCCGCGGCGAGCCCGGGTGCCCCCGGCTCCGGGGCCCGCGCGACACCGGTCACGCCGCTGTCCAGCTCGTAGACGAAAACGATCTCGTCCTGATCGTTCAGCGCTCCGTGACCGGCAAAAGACACGTCGACGACCGTCCCGCCGAATAGCGCATCGCCGCTTCCAATCAGGCGATCCGTCACAGCATCCGGGCCCGTGAAGATGCCAACCCCACCGTTGTCTAGAACCGCCCGAAACGCGACCATTCCCCGGTCGTTGATCGCCGGGTTGCCGAAGGCGTTGAATGACCCCGTGCTGTCGGCGATTTGATCGACCGACGGATCGGGTCCGGTGTAGATGCCAACGACCCCGTTGTCGAGCTTGGCCCAAAACACCACGTCCGGGTCAGCGAGATTGTTGATCGACGGCGAATAGTTGGTGAACGTGTCGAATTCTCCGCCCGAGTCGGCCACCCGGTCGGCGACCGGATCCGGACCCGTGAACACGCCAGTGAGCCCCAAGACGTTCATCCCATCGTCGTCTTCTTCATTGTCCAGCTTCGCGACGAAAACCGGCGTGCCGGCATCGTTCAGGGCGGGATGACTGAGAAAGGCCTCGAAGGGCCCACTGTCGTCGACCAGCGTATCGATCATCGGGTCCGGTCCGTTGAAAAGACCACTCTTCGTCGGCCCGATGGAGCCCAGGAACACGATGGTGCCGCCGCTGTTGATGGCCGGCAGGCTCCCGAGTCCCGAGTACACGCCAGTGCTGTCGACAAAGACATCCGCGGCGGGATCGGGTCCCGTATAGTAGCCGAACCCCAGCGCGCCGGCGTCCGCGAGAAACACCACGGTCCCGTCGTCGCCGATGGCGTAGTCGAAGAAGTCGGTGTAGGACCCGCTCGTGTCGGCGATCGCGTCGCTCGCGGGATTGGGGCCGCGAAAGAGACCCGCGTTCGAAGAAGCGAGCTCGCGAGCGAAGAACACGACCTCTCGATCGTCGTTCAGCTTGGCGTCCTGAAAGTCCTCCAACACCAGACCGCTGCTGTCGGCGAGGCTTTCAAAGTCGAACGAGGAGGACTGCGCGCGCGAGGCCGCGGGGGAGAGCCCCACCAGGGCTCCCGCAGCCAAGATACAGATCACGTGCGTGGCTCCGCGCAAGGCCGAATCCTCCGAGCCCATTTGCGGGCCAAACTGCCGGGGCGAACCGCGATTATTCCAAGCCGCAGAGGGAAGCGCCAAGCCCGGACGAGGCCATCAGCTGGGGTATGACGACGGTCATATCCAGAGCGATACGGCTGGGGGAAGCTCTAGTGAGGCCGCGGGGCGCGGCTCGTTCTCCGAAATCCCCGATCACGCCTGCCCAAGGAGATGTCATGAACGTGGGTACCCTCGTTGTGTTCCAGAACCCTTCCAGCCAGAACCTCCCCGACCGAGAGATGTATCAGCACGAGTTGCGGATCGCGGATCTCGCGGAGCCTCTGGGGTTCGACTCGCTCTGGAGCGTCGAACATCACTTCACCGATTACACGCTGTGCCCGAACCCCATCACCTTTGCCGCCTATATGGCCGGGCGGACCTCGAAGATCAAACTCGGCACCGCCGCCATCATTCTGCCGTGGCACAAGGATCCGCTCCGCATCGCTTCGGACATCGCGATGCTCGACAACCTCACGCAGGGGCGAGCCCTGATCGGTCTGGGCCGCGGGATCGGCCGCGTGGAGTACGATGGCTTCGGCATCGACATGAACGAGTCGCGCGAGCGCTGGCTGGAATCGCTCCAGATGATCCTGGGGGCGCTCGAGACGGGGCGCATGGAGGTCCACGACGGGAAGTACTTCCAGCAGAAGGTCGCGCGCGACATTCGACCCGCACCCTTCGGCTCACTCCACGAGAGGCTCTATCTCGTCTCGATCTCGCCCGACACGGTGCCCTTCGCGGCCACCTACGGGGGAACCCTGATGACCTTCGCCTTTGGGCCCTGGGAACAGAGGGGCGCCGACGTCGAGCGGTACCGGGAGATCTACGAGAAGGAGCACGGTCGGGAGGCACCGCCGACCTCTGCCAACATGTTTGTCTACTGCAACGATGACGCCGCCAAGGCCAAGGACATGGCGCAACACTACATGCGCAGCTACTGGCAGTCGGCCATCGACCACTACGAAATGAGCGGGGAACATTTCTCCCACGCCAAGAGCTACGAGTACTACGCAGAAGCGGCTCGGGCCCTGCGCGATAATCTGGAAGCGGCCAAGGACGGCTTCGTCGATCTTCAGCTCTGGGGCACACCGGACCAGTGCCTCGAGCGGATCGATGCCATCCGGGACGCTATCGGCCCGGTTCAAATCAACGGTTGCTTCAGCTACGCGGGCATGGAGTACGGCGAGGCCGAGGCCAGCATGCGCCTGTTCGCGGAGAAGTGCATACCTGTCCTCAGGGATTGGTAGCCGCCCGGAGCACGCTCCGACCTCGCGAGGTAGAATGGCTCCCCACGAGGTCGGAGGGGCGAGGGGTGTTCCAGGAGAGGCGAGAGGCTAGACAGGCGCCGCGGGCACGAGAGAGTGGAAGGCAGCCGCTCGAAAGCGTTGCACGCAGGTGGTGGGGGTGCTCCGTGATGTTGTGGGCAGCGCTCCTGGCCTGTACACAAACGGATCACGAGACGTCTGCGACCGGAGCCGAGCTTTTCACCCGCTACTGCGCCTCCTGCCACGGGGTGTCGGGGGCCGGCGACGGGCCGGTCGCCGCCACCCTCGTCAAGCCGCCGGCAGATCTGACCGCGCTCGCCCGGCGCGCCGGAGGACGCTTCGACTCCCAGGCGGTGATGTCTACGATCGATGGTCGCCGCCAGGTCGAAGCCCACGGCCCGCGCGAGATGCCGGTCTGGGGAGCGATCTTCGAGGCGGAGCACCCGGGCCAACGCCACGCTTTCCACCTCTCCCTGCAGAAGGCCAAGGTGCTCGCAGACTACGTCGCGACGCTCCAGCAGCAATAGACCATCGCCGCTTCGCGAGGCCCAGCCTTCGGCGGGCGCGGCCTGGTGCGGGTTGGCACGTCGTCGGGTGCCCACCCGCTCGGGGCATGTCGGCGATCAGACCGCCGCCTTCTCCTCGGCCGGGGGCAGGACGGCCAGCCCGGGGGGGCGCCTGAACCGCGCCTCGAGTCCCGACCAGTCGACGAAAAGCCGCCCCCCCGACGTCGCGTGCTGCTTCTCCCAGCTCATCAGCAGGTCGATGCAGGCGTGGTCGATGTAGCCAAGCTCATCGAGATGCGCATGGAGTTCAGCACTCCGCGGGATCGACTCGAGCGCGGCCGCGAGCTTCGGCAGGCGCAGCACTGTTGCCGAGCCGCGCAGCGCTATGTCGTAGCGCGCGCCATCGCGATCCTCGGTCATTTCGATGTCGAGATGCGAGACGTCGTAGAGCAGCTTCGCAAGCGAGAGCCCGATGCCGAGGAGCACACCCGTGAGCAGGTCGACACACACGATGGCCGAGAGCGTGACCGCGTAGATAAACAGCTGGGTCCGACCGAAGCGCGCGAGCTCACGGACCGCCGTGACGTTGACGAGTTTGTAGCCGGTGAATACGAGCACCGCGGCCAGCACCGCCGTGGGAATCTGCCTCAGCACGAACGGCAGCGCCGCGCAGAAGAGCAGCAGCCAGACCCCATGCAAGATTGCGGACAGCCGGGTCTTCGCCCCCGCCTCCACGTTCGCGCTACTGCGCACGATGACCCCGGTCATCGGCAGCCCGCCGAGGGCACCGCAAATCATGTTGCCGACGCCCTGGGCAGCGAGCTCGCCATCGAACCGCGTCCGGGGTCCGTCGTGGAGCTTGTCGACGGCGGTCGCGCACAGAAGCGTCTCTGCGCTCGCGACGAAGGCCAGCGCAAAGCCGGACGCGACGATTCCCCAGCCGAGCGCGTTCAGATCGGCGAGCGTTGGCAGTGAGATCGCCTCAGTCAGACGCGCGGGCACGTCGACGCGATTGACGTCGAGCCCCAAGGCGGCGGCCGCTGCGGTCGCGATCACGACCGCGACCAGCGGCGGCGGGACGACGCGGAGCGACCGCGGCACGAGGGGCCGCCACGCGACGATCAGCGCGAGCGTCAGCACGCCGATCATCGCGGCCTGGAAGTGCACGGACCCGTCGGCGGGGACGAAGCCCTTGTAGATCGCCTCCGGGATCGCGATCAAGTTCGCGAGTCCACTTCCCCGAGGCGAATCGTCGACCATGACGTGAAACTGGCTGGCGAAGATCAGCACACCGATGCCGGCCAGCATCGCGTGAATCACGGCGGGAGAGACGGCTCGAAACCACTGCCCGGCGCCCGCGAGTCCGGCCGCGAGCTGCACGACCCCGGCGACAAGTACGACCCACCCGAGCGCTCCGACACCGTGGGTTTGAACGATCTCCCAGACGATGACGGCCAGACCCGCCGCGGGCCCGCTCACCTGGAGCGGCGCGCCGGCGAACACACCCACCACCAGCCCGCCCACGATGCCCGTGATGAGGCCGGCGGCCGGCGGGACCCCCGACGCGATCGCAATCCCCATGCAGAGCGGGAGGGCCACGAGGAAAACCACCACGGAAGCCAGCAAGTCCCGGCGCCAGGAGGTGCGCGCGGCGGCAAACTCCTGGCGGAGCGACGACATCAACCCGCCCATCACGCTGCCTGTTCGGCGACGTCCACGAGGGGCCGGAAGCGGCCATTCGCCTCGCCAACCAGCAGCCCTCCGGTCACGAAGTCGTATACCCAGGCGTGTAGGGTCAACTCGCCCCGCGCCTGCGCGGCGCGGACGCTCGGGTACGTGCGTAGGTGATCGAGCTGGGTCAGCACGTTGGCCGCCACCGTCTCGAGCAGGGGATCGTCGATCTCGCCCAGTTCGACCTTGCGATCGAGGGCATGCCGGGCGTGCTCGAGCCAGGCGCGCACGGCGGGAAGGCCAGCCGCTGTGCCGGGCTCGCGCAACGCGGCCATCGCCCCGCAGTGGGCGTGCCCGCACACGGCGATGTGGCGGATCCCCAGCGCCTCGATCCCGTATTGGACGGTCGCCTCTTCGGCGCCGCTCCCTTCACCGTGGGGGGGCACCAGGTTCCCGGCGTTGCGAATCACGAAGATGTCCCCAGGACCCGTCTGGGTGAGGAGCCCCGGATCGATTCGCGAGTCCGAACACGTGACGAGCAGGAGCTCGGGCTTCTGGCCCCCGGCGAGCGATTGGAATCGGTCGCGCTGGGCGGGGAAGACCTCATCCTGGAAACGGCGGATACCCGCGTGGATCTTGTTCACGGCGCCTGGCCTCCCTCGAGCTGCCACGGCCACACGCCGAGGCGGGCTTGAGTATCGTCTGGGCCAGAAAGTAGGCAATGACGAAATATCAAATCTATAATTCGTAAAAATCGAATTATGGGAGATCTTCGCGTGGCTCTGGACTGGCTCAACTTCCATCATCTCTTGTACTTCCGCGCTGTGGCTCGAGAGGGCGGGGTCGTGAAGGCCGCCGAGCGCTTGCGCGTGACTCCACCGACCGTCAGCGCCCAGCTCAAGCAGCTCGAGGAGCAGGTCGGCGACGCGCTGTTCGTACGGACCCGCCGACGGCTCGTGCTGACGGATCTCGGCCGAACGGTGCTGCGCTATGCGGACGGCATCTTTGATCTGGGCGAAGAGTTGAAGGTTGCCGTCCGGTACGGCGGCGATCCGCTTCCCGAGCGACTGACCGTGGGCCTCTCGATGGTGGTTCCCAAGCTGATCGCACACCGGCTCCTCGAGCCAGTGCTCACGATGGACCATCCGGTCGAACTGGTCTGCGTGGAGAACACGCCAGACCAGTTGCTGGCGGGTCTCGCCACCTATTCGATCGACCTCATGCTCGCCGACGCGCCGCGCGGCGCCGAGGTCGCGGTGCGCGCGTTCAATCACCTGCTCGGAGAGTGCGGCGTGTCGTTCTTCGCGTCCGCGCCGCTGGCCCGACGCTACGCGAAGGGCTTTCCGCGCAGCCTGAACGGCGCTCCGATGCTATTGCCGACGGCCGATGCGGCGCTGCGTACCGCGCTCGAACACTGGTTCCAAGATCTCGGCATCCGGCCACGGATAGTCGGCGCCTTTGACGACTCCGCGCTGATGAAGGTCTTCGGCGCGACCGGGTCCGGGATCTTTTCCGCGCCGAGCGTCATCGAGAATGAGGTGAAGCGGCAGTATGGTGTGCGCTTGATTGGGCGCACCGATCACGTGCGCGAGCGCTTCTACGCAATCTCGATCGAGCGCCGGCTCCGCCACCCGGCCGTCGTGGCGATTTCAGAAGGAGCGCAGGAACGGCTCTTTGCGGCCTGAGCCGGGCGGGCTCGCCCACCCCAAAGGCGATCGACTAGACGAGGGATCCTCCTCCATCAATCGTGAGCGAGGTCCCGGTCACAAACTCATTCTCCATCAGAAACAAAACGGCGTGAGCCGCTTCTTCGACCCGGCCGATTCTCCGAGCCGGGAGCTTCGCCGCGACGCCAGCGAGAATCGCCTCGCGCTGCTCTCCCAGAACCTGGTGCAGGAAGGGAGTGTCGATGAAGCCGGGTCGAATCGCGTTCACCCGCACCGGCGCGAGATCAATCGCCAGGGCTCTCGCCAGCGCCTCGACCGCACCGCACGAAGCCGATGCGATCGACGCTCCCTCCAGGGGGCGAACTGTGGCCGTCCCCGACATGAAGGTGATCGAGCCCCCCGCGCGGATCTTGGGGCCGCCGTACTTCGCCGTGTACAGAGCCGCGAGAAAGCGGGAGTCCATGGTGGCGCGCAGCGCGGATGCGCCGGCCTCGAGCCGATGATCGCTCCCCACCGATCCCGCGGTGGTGAAGATATGATCGACCTCACGGCGCTCTGCGAAGAAACTGCGGACGCCTTCCTCGTCGGTGGCGTCCAGAACCCGTTCCTCGACGTCGCCGTGCAATTCCCCGCGGGCGCGTGCCAATCGCTCTTGGGACCGTCCCGTGATGGTGACGTGGGCGCCCTGAGACAGCGCTTCCGTGGCTACCGCCAACCCGATTCCCGAACTGCCCCCCAACACAACAATGGACGCTCCTTGAACTGACACGTGGCGCCTCCTTGCAAGGCTCTCGGTCCGGCGCACTTTTTTGGCAGGATCCCGATCGCTATCCGGGCATCCGCTCGAACGTCGGAACCCCCTCCGGCACGAGCTGGAAGGGTTGTCGATCGCAGGTAAAGATCGCCATCTGCGGCATGCCGAACACGCTCGGATCGTCGAGGCTACCGACCTTGAGAATCACCGCGCCGGCGAGTCCCGGAGCCCGCGTGACGACGTGCGTTCCGCACTCGGCACAGAACTCGCGCGTGACCGGATTCTCGAGATCACTCCGGGTGAATCGCTTGGGCTCCCCCGCGGTGTACCGAAAGCCGGCCTCCGGCATGGCCATGAAGACGTTGACCGATCCGCCCGAGATGTACTGACACTCGCGACAGTGGCATTGTCCCTTCATGATGGGCTCGCCGTCGGCCTCATAACGCAGCGCGCCGCAATAGCATCCGCCCCTCAGATTCATCGCTCCTCTCCTGCATGGCGTTCGGCCGAGGCCGGTCCGTGGCGAGGACTACCGCCGCATCTGCCGAAAGCAGGTGCGGACCTCGCTCAAAAAAGTCTCGGGTTGCTCGAAGGCAGCGAAGTGACCGCCTTTCTCGAGCACGTTGTAGTGCACCAGCTGGGTGAACCGCTCTTCCGCCCAGCGCCGAGACGCCCGCGCGATCTCCCTGGGAAAGATACTGACACCTGCGGGTAGCCGAATCGGTGTCTGCTGGGCACCCATGATGGCGAAGCTTTCCCAGTAGATGCGCGCGGACGACGCACCGGCATCGGGCAGCCAGTACAGCATCACATTGTCGAGGAGCTCGTCGCGCGTGAGTACGTTTTCCGGGTGACCCTCGCAATCGGTCCACGCCCAGAACTTCTCGAGGATCCATGCGGCCTGGCCGATCGGTGAGTCCGCGAGGCCATAGCCGAGCGTTTGCGGCCGCGTGCTCTGTTGCTTCGAGTAGCCCGAATCCCAGTCCCAGTAATGTTGAAGACTCGCCAACGCCGCCTGCTCGAACGCCGTGGGTTCCTTCAACAGCTCCGGGCTCGGACTCACCAACGCCATGTTGGTGTGGATCCCGGCGCAATGCTCGACTTCCGTGACCCCCATGCTGCAGGTGACCGCTGAACCCCAGTCGCCACCCTGCGCGACGTAGCGCTCGTAGCCCAAGCGGGCCATGAGCTCGCCCCACGCACGCCCGATCCGTTCGACGGTCCATCCGGGGCGCGTCGGCTTTCCGGAGAATCCAAAACCGGGCAGCGTGGGGCAGACCACGTGGAAGGCATCGTCCGCCTCGCCTCCGTGTGCCGTCGGGTTCGTGAGCGGCTCGATGACCTTTGTGAACTCGACGATGGAGCCGGGCCACCCGTGGGTGAGGACCAGCGGAAGCGCATCGTCGTGGGGCGAACGGACGTGGAGAAAATGGATGTCGAGACCGTCCAGTTCGGTGAGGAACTGTGGGAAGGTGTTGAGCCTCGCTTCGCAGCGCCCCCAGTCGTACTTCTCGCTCCAATACGCGCAGATCTCCTGCATGTAGGCGAGCGGAACGCCCTGGGTCCAGTCGTCGGGGGTTTCCGCGTCGGGCCAGCGAGTCGAAGCCAAGCGACGCCGAAGGTCATCAATTTGATCCTGGGCGATCGCGATTCGATAAGGTGTGATTTCCATGTGCCGCTCCGGGCGTTTGGGGGCGGGCGGTCGCGAGCGGACCCGCCACTTTTCGAGCGCCGAACCATGATAGTCCGGAGCATGCGGGGATGGGAGCAGCGCGACTCTGCCCCTGGGGTCGCTGGGACGAGCAGCATCGGTCAGCCGAGCTGATTCCCCGCCTCGAGGTCGACGCGGGCGCGAACGTCGGTGCCTTGAGCGCCGACCTGGCTGGCGGGCTGTCCGGGGGCGAGCGCGATGAGCCAGGGATCCAGAAAGCTAACCACCTTCGGCGGGGTCTTCACACCCAGCCTCCTGACGATCCTCGGGCTGATCCTCTTCCTGCGGATTGGCTTCGTGGTCGGAAACGGCGGGGTGCGCGACGCGCTGGTCATCCTCGCGCTCGCGACGGCCGTTTCGGTGCTCACCAGCCTTTCGCTCTCGGCGATCTCGACGACGCGACGCGTGGGCGGCGGGGGCGTCTACTTCCTCATCTCACGCAGCCTCGGCGTGTCCTACGGAGGGGCTATCGGCCTCGTGATGTTCACCGCTCAGGCGATCTCGGTGGGCTTCTACTGCGTGGGCTTCGCCGAAGGCCTGAGCGGCCTGACGACGCGGGTGACCGCGGAGTATGGCGTCGCCGTTGCGGCGGCAGTTGTCGGCACACTGCTGCTGATCGCCTATGTGGGCGCGGACCTCGCCACGCGCTTCCAATACGCCGTGATGGCGATCCTCGCGGCGGCGATCGCGTCGGCCTTCGTCGGCGGCCTGCGACTCTTCGATGCCGAGACGCTCAGCCGGAACTGGAGCGTCACCGGGTCGCCCATCGGCTTCTGGGTGCTCTTCGCCGTCTTCTTTCCGGCCGTCACGGGCTTCACGCAGGGAGTCAACATGTCGGGCGACCTCGAGAACCCCGCGAGGAGCATCCCGCTCGGCACCTTTCTCGCGATCGGACTCTCGACGATCGTCTACGCCGGCGTGATCCTGATGCTCGGGGCGGCGCTGCCCGCAACCAACCTCGCGAGCGACAACACGGCGCTGAAGCAGACGGCTGCGATCTCGTGGCTGATCGACGGTGGCGTGCTGTCGGCCACGCTGTCCTCGGCCCTCGCGTCCTTCCTCGGGGCACCGCGAATCCTCCAGGCGCTGGCAGCGGATCGCATCTTTCCCCGGCTCGCCTTCTTTGCCAAAGGGCACGGAGAAGCGGCGAACCCGCGTCGCGCCGTTCTGCTGACCGGCGCCATCGCCATCGCGACCGTCTTCGCCGGAAATCTCAATGCGATCGCGACCGTCGTGTCGATGTTCTTCCTGATCTCCTATGGTCTGCTCAACTACGCGACCTACATCGAAGCCACTGGCGCGAGCCCTTCTTTCCGACCACGATTCCGCTTCTTCCACGCGCGCGCGAGCCTGGCGGGCACGCTGCTATGCGGCAGCGTGATGCTTGCGATCGATCCGGTTGCGGGCATAATCGCCGCCGCGCTCATTGCAGCGGTCTACCAGTACGTGAATCGCACGGCGATCCCG
The DNA here is from genome assembly GCA_964615045.1 of uncultured Spirochaetales bacterium. GTDB lineage: Bacteria > Myxococcota_A > UBA9160 > UBA9160 > PR03 > JANQRO01. Next base: position 5,049 of record CAZTOE010000054.1, on the reverse strand, counting down.
GTCCACTGGCGCGACAACCGGACCGCCTATCGCTTCCATCGGGTGAAGACTGGCCTGCGCGAGATCGCTTCCACGGCTCCGGGGACCTCCGACTGGCAGCCGCATGTGCTGGTGTTCACGCACGGGATCGAGCGGCGCTTGCGGGTGCTGCGCTTCGCCGCGTGGATCACGGGAGGATCGGGTCTGGTGACCGCCACGATCCTCGTCGAAGGGGAAGGCACCTCGGCGCAGACCCGGCGGCGCTGCCAGGAGCTCGAGGCCGAGCTTCGCGAGGAGATCGAGGAACAGAAGCTCGACATCTATCCCCTCGCCGTGGGTGCAGCGGATCTACGCTCCGCGATGGCGACGCTTTTGCAGGCGTGGGGGGTCGGACCGATCCGGTCGAACACGGTGCTGCTGAACTGGATCGTCGCCGACGACGAAGAAACGGGCGCGAGCGCGCACCTCTGGTACGGCCGCCTGCTCGGCGGAGCCATCCGCCTCAAGCAACACGTTGTCGTGCTCGACACGGATGAGGCGTCCTGGAGCCATCTGGCAGGGATCTCCCCGAAAGACCGCCGTATCGACGTCTGGTGGTTCGACGACGAATCGTCTCGGCTCATACTACTGCTCGCGCACCTGATGACGCGCACGGCGGAATGGGAGGATGCGACAATTCGCGTGCTCGCGCCCTCGTCGGCCGAGTCTGCCGAGCGCACGCGCGCGCAGTTGGGGAAGCGCCTCGAAGAGATCCGCATCGACGCGGTGGTCGAGACCGTTCCGGACCCAGAGCTCGAAGACGTGCTGGAGCGCTCGCGCGATGCGGCGGTGGTCTACATCCCGCTGCGCATCGAGGGAATGCGCCTGGCCGATGCCTTCGGATGGGGCATCGATCTGGTTCTCGCGAGGCTCCCGGTCGTCACGCTCGTCGCCGCTGCCGAGGACGTGCGGCTCAGCGAGGAGGCCGAAGGCCCAGAGACCCCAACGCCGCCGCGACCCGCCTCCAAGGAGGAGAAGAAGCGGGAGGTTCGCGGACACCCCGCCGGCTGACCGACGCGCCGGCAGCGTCAGTCGAAGGTGAGCACCGTGCGCGTAACCTCACCCGCCTCCATCGCCCGAAAGGCTTCTTCGACGTCATCGAGCCGGGAATGGCGGCTCACCATCGAGTCGAGGTCCAGCCTCTTCTGGCGATACAATTCGAGATAGCGGGGCGCATCGATGTGGAATCGGTTCGAGCCCATAAAGCAACCCATGATCCGCTTCTCGACGAAGAAATGGCCGGGGATCAGTTCGATCGTCTGGTCGGGCGGAATCGCACCCACGACCGTAGCCGTGCCCCGCGGTGCCAGGCAATAGAAGCACTGCGCCACGAGTGCCGCGTTGCCGACCGCCTCGAACGAATAGTCGACCCCGCCACCACTCATCTTCTTGATCGCGCGGACCGGATCCCCAGCGGACGCGTTGATCGTATCAGTCGCGCCGAAGTGCCGCGCCGTTTCGAGCTTCGCGTCCAACAGGTCGACGGCGATGATCTGTCGAGCTCCGGCGATCCGCGCCCCCTGGATGATCGAGATGCCGACACCCCCGGCGCCAAACACGGCGACGGAAGATCCCGGCTCGACGCGTGCCGTGTTCAAGGCGGCGCCGACCCCGGTGGTGACAGCGCAACCGATCAGGGCAGCCCGATCGAGCGGGATGTCGTCGTCGATCTTCACGACGGCGCGCTCGTGGAGAAGCATCAGCTCCGCGAAGGCCGCGAGATCGGCGAACTGATAGATCTCGGAACCGTTCTGTGAGATCCGCGGCGTCTCCTCCGAGCCCCGTCGGCAGGCGCCCCGGTTGACACAGAGGTGCACCCTACCCTGGAGGCACTGAGGGCACCTGGCGCAGAAGAGGGACGTACAGGCGATCACGTGGTCCCCCGCCGCTACCGAAGTGACGCGCTCTCCGACGGCCTCGACGATACCGGCGGGTTCGTGCCCGGGAATGGCAGGACACGGTCCGGCGATGGACCCCTGCACAAAGTGCAGGTCGCTGTGGCAGACCCCGCAAGCCACAGTCCGAACCAGGACCTCTTCGGGCCCCGGATCGGCGACCTGGACCGCCTCGATCGCGAGGGGTTCTCCGACCTTTCGAAACACGGCTGCTTTGACCTTCATGCGGGCGTCCTCTGAAAAATGGGTGGTGACACGAGAGGGTACGGCCTGTGGATCGCGCCAGCCAAGCGAAGCTCGGCGGGCCGGCGTACCTTCGTAGGATGGCATGTGAGCGACTAGGATTTTGACGACATGACGAACCGCGGACACATCCTCATCACCGGGAGCCTCGGCGGCCTTGGCACCGCCATCGTCCGACGACTACTAACCGAAGGCCACTCGATCGTCGCCTGTGACCGGGCGGCCGAAGGCGCCGACGCGTGGTTGGCAACGTTCGGGGCGCAAGAGCGGGATCGGTTGAGTTTTTTCCCGCTGGACGTCAGCAAAGAGGACCAGGTCGAGGCTCTGGTCTCGAAGCTGCGGGCCGAGGGGCGCCATGTGGCCTACCTCGTCAACAACGCGGGGATCCACGGCGCCGGCGCCGATTCTCGCGTCTGGGAGCGAACCCTCCGCGTCAACCTCAACGGTACGTTCTTTCTCACGAGAGCGCTCTGTCCGGCGATGAGGACGAGCGGCTTTGGCCGGATCGTGAATCTCGCCTCTCAATCCGCCTACTGGCCCGCCGCCGGTCAGGGACCCTACGCGGCCGCGAAGGCCGGGGTCACGGGTTATACGCGTTCCATCGCATTGGATCTGGCGCCGCACGGAGTGACCGTCAACGCGATTGCCCCGGGACTCATCCTGCACGAGGGCCTGAAAGCGGTCTTCTCGGATGAGCAGCTGAGGTCCATGGCGAGGCCAATCCCCGTCGGGCGCGCCGGGAAACCGGGCGAGATCGCGGCAACCGTGTCCTTCTTGTTGTCGGAGGAGGCGGCGTTCATCACGGGACAGACCATCCACGTAAACGGTGGGATGTATCTGCCGGGTTGACCGCCGGTCCATGGGGCAGGAGCGGCCCGATCACGCCAGCACGCCTTGAAGGAGGCCTTCCGTGAAACTCTATCGTTCGATTCTCTTTGTCCCCGGCAACCGCGCCGAGTGGATCGACAAAGCGCCCAAGTACGGGGCCGACGCCCTGATCCTGGATCTCGAGGACGCGGTGCCCGTTGGCGAGAAATCGGAAGCGCGAGCCGTCGTCCGGGCCGGCGTCGAACAGCTGCACGCGCGCGGTGTGTCGACGGTCGTGCGGGTCAACGGTTTGAATACGGGCTTGACCGGGGAGGATATCGAGGCGGTCGTGACCGCGGGGCTCGTGGCGATCGCGATCCCCAAACTCGAACGGGTGGAAGAAGTCTTGAAGGTGGACGCCTGGATCGAACTCTTTGAGCAAAAGGCCGGGCTTCCGAATCGCACGGTCGAGATCGTTGCGATTCCGGAGACCGCCCGGGGCATCAAGGACGCCTACGAACTCGCGACCGCCTGTCCGCGGGTGGGGAACGTGGTGGGCGGCGGCAGTGCGCGGTCCGGCGACATCACCCAGGCGATCGGTTACCAGTGGACGCGAGCCAGCTTCGAAACGCTCTACATGGCATCGCATATGCTACTGGCGGCGAGAGCGGCCGGCATCGAGTACCCGCTCGCAGTGGGTTCACTCGAAGTCGGCGACACCGACCTCGTCCGGGCGCAGTTGCAGCGGGCCCGCGAAGTCGGGTTTCGCGGGGCCCTGGCCATCCATCCCTCGGCGGTCCCCATCGCGAACGAGGTTTTCGCGCCCTCAGCCGATGAAATCACTTGGAACAAGGGAGTGCTGCGAGCCATGGAAGACGCGGAGCGCGCCGGCATCGCCGCCGTCACCTACGACGGCATGATGATCGACTACGCCCACGTGCGAAATGCGCTTGACCTCCTGCAGCAAGCCGAGAAGTTTGGGATCGAGGTCGGAGCGTATCCCGTGGTCAAGGCGCTGTAGGTTACTCGTCGACGTATTTGCGCTCGGCCTTTGAGAAGTACGTCTCCCGCGCGATCCGGCTGTTCTCGCTCCGGCTCATGAGGGCGGTCGAGATATGGTCGAGATGATGGACGGCGCGATCGAGCGCCTTGGCGTAGGCGTTGATCGATGCCTTGGTGCTGAAGGTCGGCCACGGCGGTTGGCGGCAGATCTCTCCGGCCAGCTCCTCCGCGCGCGCCACCAGCACGGAGTCGTCAACAACCTCATTCACGTAGCCGTATTCGAGCAGCTTGCCGGCGTCGTAGGTGTGGCCGAGGATGATCATCTCCTTGGCCCGGGCGGGTCCAACGAGCTGAATCACCGCCGGGATCGTGTGCCAGGTGAGATTGAAGCCAATGCTGACCTCGTTGATCGTAAGCGACGTGCTGCGCCCTGCGATCCGGAAGTCGCACGCGGCGGGCAGGACCGCCCCGCCCCCGATGCAATACCCGTGCATACACGCGATGGTGATGGGGCTCAGGTGGGTCAGCACATCCGCCATCCGCGCTCCCGCCTTCGACCGATCGATCGAGCCGGTCGCATTCGCGCGCGGGGCCTTTAGGTCGGCGCCAGAACAGAAGCTCTTTCCTTCGCCGCGCACGACGACCACGCGCACCTCCTGCAGCCGGTCGAGGGCGATGCACGCCTGAGTGACGTCCGCGATCAACTCATCGTTGACGGCGTTGTGCACCTTGGGTCGGTTCAGGATCAGGTGGCGAACCGGACCCTCCCCTTCGATTCTCACGGTCTCGAGCTTCATATCGTCCTCCGAAATGGCTTTGTGGCTGTGGGTACGAGAGCTCACTCTCGATAGCTCCCCCGGCGCCCGGCGGGATTCGTTCGGGAGCCGTAGTAGGCGTAGCTGTAGCCGGGTTCGCTGGAGAAGGGCACGGCGTTGCAGCGGGCCACAAAGTCGCGATAGGCGGTCGCCAACGCATCCTCCGCTTCGTAGTCGAAGGGATCCTGCAAGAGTCGCTCGACCTTGTCGCTCTTCCCCGCCAGGTGTTCCACCTGCCAGCGGATCGTTTCTCGCAGCGCGGCTTCGGG
>CAZTOE010000053.1:0-19732 GCA_964615045.1 uncultured Spirochaetales bacterium | reverse complement strand
AAGGGCCGCCCCGGACCCTAGTTGCGCACGCGCTCGACGGAAAGGACTCCACGCACCCCTTCGATGCGCTTCATGACGGTGTTGAGCGAACGCAGGTCACTTACCCACAGGTCGAAATTCTGGACTGCCTGTCTGTTCTGTCCGGTACTGACCCGAGCGCCCCCGATATTGATTCCCTCGCCCGAAATCGCCTTGGTGATTCTCGCCAACAGGCCGGGTTCGTCGATCGAGCGCACCCGAACCTTCACCCGCCGCGGAGCCTCCGACTTCGTCTCCCAGGAGACTTGGATACGGCGCTCCGGGTCGAGTGCGAAGGCATGCGGGCATTCCTTGAGGTGGACCGTGACTCCCCGGCCGCGGGTCACGAAACCGATCACTTCGTCGCCGGGCAGCGGACTGCAGCAGCGAGCAAAGCGGACCAGCACGTCGGAGTAGCCGTTCACCCGAATGCCCCCGTGATCGGGAGCGGGCGCCGGTTCGGGTGCCTCCGCGACCGTGGGCTCGCCGGCCTTGCGGCTCGTCGGTGGCTCACCGCGAAGTTTCGCGATCACCCGAGCAGCGGCGACTTTGCCGTATCCCACCGCCGAGAAGAGATCTTCCATCGACCCGAGCCCCTCGGCCCGGACGAAATCTTGGAGACCTTCGCTCTCGAGCAGTCGCGCGAGCGAATAGCCGGCGCGCCGCAGGTCTTTCTCGAGAATGTCGCGCCCCAATTCCCGGGAACGGGCTTGCTCGGCGACCCGCACCGCATGTCGAATGCGGCTGCGCGCGCGTCCCGAAACCACGAAATCGAGCCAATCCTTGCGCGGCGATTGGGCCTCGCTCGTCAAAACCTCGACGGTGTCGCCGTCTTGCAGTTTTTGCCGCAGCGGAACCAGTTTTCCGTTGACCCGCGCCCCGCCGCAGTGACTGCCCACCTCGCTGTGGATCGCGTAGGCGAAATCGATCGGCGTCGCGCCGCGCGGGAGGTTGATGACTTCTCCCCGCGGCGTGAAGACGAACACTTCCTCGGGGAACAGATCAATCTTCAAGGTGTCGAGGAATTCGTGGGGGTCGGAGAGCTCCTGGTGACGCTCGACCAGCTGCCGCAACCACGCAAAGGTCTCTCGCTCTTTGCCCCCGCGCCCAGCTTCGGACCCCTCCTTGTACTTCCAGTGCGCGGCGATCCCGAACTCGGCGTTCTGGTGCATCTCGCGAGTTCGGATCTGGATCTCCATGCGCTCACCGTGGGACCCGATCACGGCGGTGTGGAGACTTTGGTAACCGTTGGGTTTCGGTAGCGCGACGTAGTCCTTGAAGCGGCCCGGAACCGGCCGCCAGGTCGCGTGCACCACGCCGAGCGCCGTGTAGACCTGATCCTGGGCCCCGTCGAGAATGATGCGAAATCCGATCACGTCGTAGAGTTCGTCGAGGTCGAGACCCTGGCTCTCCATTTTGTCGTGGATCGACGCGAGCTCCTTCTCGCGACCGGTAACCTCGGCCCGGAGCTCGGCCTCGGCCAGTCGTTCGCGCAAAACCTTGATCACTTCCTCGACGTAGCGCCGGCGGGCGCGCCGCCCGCTCTTGAGCTTGCGCTCGAGTTCTTTGGCCAGGCGCGGGCGCAGGGCGCGGAACGCGAGGTCGGTGAGCTCGCGGCGCATCCAATCGATCCCCAGGCGGTGGGCCAGGGGGGCGTAGATATCGAGAGTCTCCTGCGCAATGCGGCGCCGCGCAGCCTCGGTCATGTGCTCCAGCGTGCGCATATTGTGAAGCCGATCGGCGAGCTTGATCAGCAGGATCCGGATGTCGCGGGACATGGCCAGCAGCATCTTGCGGAAGTTCTCGGCCTGCCGTTCGCGCGCCGAGGTGAACTCGATCCTCGCGATCTTCGTCAGGCCCTCGACGAGAACGCCGACCTCGTCGCCAAACAGACGGCGGATCTCCTCGGGCGTGGTGAGGGTGTCCTCCAGGGTGTCGTGGAGCAGGCCCGCCGCCACCGTTGCCGTATCGAGGCGCATCTCCACCAGAATCCCCGCCACCTCCAGGGGATGGATCAGGTAGGGCTCGCCAGAGAGGCGCTGTTGCCCCTCGTGAACCTTGGCCGCGAAGACATAGGCCCGTTCCAGCAGCGAGAGATCCGCGCTGCTGTTGAGCTCGAGGTGTTTGTCGGCAATGTCGTTAAAGCGCAGCATCGTCCGGCCGCCTCCCGGCCTGATCGGGAGCGTAACCGACTGGCGTCGCGCGGCTCATCCGTCCGTCCATTTGACCAGTTCCGGAGCCAGGTGGGTGCGCACCTGGGCCCACGATCGGCGCTCTCGCACTCGCGCGGCGTCGCCCCGCCGCACCGCCGCAATCACTTCCCGAAGCTCCGAGACCGTCTCCTCGAGATCGGCGTTGATCAAGACCGCATCGAAGCCGGGCGCCGCCCGAAACTCGCGCCGCGCAATCTCCAGGCGACGGCGGATCTCACGCTCATCGTCGGTTCCGCGGCCCCGCAGGCGCGCTTCGAGAGCCTCGAGGGAAGGGGGGAGCAGGAAAATCAAAAACGCGTCTGGCCGCCGCTCGCGGATCTGGCGCGCGCCCTGCGTCTCTATCTCCAACAGTACATCGAAGCCGGCCACCAGCTCCGCCTCGAGTTGGGCGAGGGCCGTGCCGTAGGCATTGCCGCTATAGCGAGCCCACTCGAGGAAAGCATCCGCTTCCGCGAGCCGTTTGAACTCCGTTTCGCTCACGAAGTGGTAGTCGCGCCCTTCTCGCTCCCCCTGGCGGGGTCGTCGGGTCGTGTGAGAGACCGAGAAGGCGACGCGGGCATCGCGCCGAACCAGCTCGCGGCAGACGGAAGTCTTTCCGGTACCCGACGGCGCAGAAACCACAAAGGGAACTCCCCGACGGCTCACCGCTCGCCGCCCTCGAAGGCCTGCTCGAGGCGCGCCGCGAGGGTTTCCGGATTGATGGCCGAAAGCAGCACGTGGTCGCTGTCGGTAATGAGGATCGATCGCGTGCGGCGCCCTTCGGTCGCGTCGAGCAACTTGCCACGTTGGGCCGCCTCGCGCCGCAGCCGTTTCATGGGCGCGGCTTGTGGGCCAAAGATTCCGACGACGCGCGACGCCACCACGAGGTTCCCGTATCCGACCGATACGAAGCGGCGCGCCGGCCAACTCTCGGAGCGGCTTCGAAGTAACGGAAGGTCTTGGGCCCCCTCCTCACTCAATGTTCTGCACCTGTTCACGGAGCCGCTCGATCTCGGACTTGAGCTCGACCACCAGATGGGCCACGGGAGCGTCCGACCCCTTCGAACCGACCGTATTCGCCTCGCGCCCCATTTCCTGAAGCAGGAATTCGAGCCGTCGGCCCACGGTTTGCGCGGGCTGCACCGCATCGAGCAGCAGCCGAAACTGATCGAAGTGGCTGCGCAGGCGGACCGTCTCCTCGGTGATATCGAGGCGATCGGCAGCGTACACCAGCTCTTGGTGCAAACGGGCATCGTCGATCGGACCGACTTCCTCACGCAGCTGTTCCGCGCGTTTGCGCAATCTTTCTCGAACCGCCCGCTGCACCTGGAGCGCGCGTGTCTCGATCTGCTCGACAAAACCCTCGCAGCGGTCGAGTCGACGCCTCAAGTCGCGTTCCAGACTCGCCCCTTCGGCAGCGCGCATCTCGATCAGGGCATCCAGGGCATGGGCGAGCGCCGTCTCCAGCGCGGCGCGCACCTCCTCTTCGGCGAGTTCCCGCTCGATGGTCCGCGCAACTCCGGGGAGCCTCAACAGATCGCCCACCGAAAGGCCAGGAGCCAAACCGTGCCGCTCGGCGAGTTCGCGCGCCGAGGCCACGTAGGAGGCTGCGGCTCCGCGATCCACGGCGACCCCTTCCAGCGGGGCGTCGCCCGCGACAAAGCGGACCCCGACGTCGACTTTGCCCCGCGCGAGTCGTCCGGAGAGCGCAGCGCGCAACGGCGCCTCGACGGCACCCCACGCGCGGGGGAGACGGATGCGCGCATCGAGATGTCGGTGGTTGACGCTGCGCACTTCGACCGCGAGGGCGGTACCCGCCACCTCGCACAAAGCGCTCCCGAAGCCGGTCATGCTGTGAATCACTGGCTCTTCCTCGCGGTGTCGAGGACGGCTGGAAGTTGCGCCCTCACCTCTTCCGGGTTGGCCGTCGCGGTCCCGACCTTGCCAACCACGACGCCGGCGGCGGCATTCGCCAGGAGCGCCGCCTCGAGCAGACTGGCTCCGGCGCGAAGGGCAAGGCTCAGAACCGCGATCGCGGTGTCGCCGGCGCCCTGCACGTCGAAGACCTCGCGCGGCGGCGTCCGCACGTCGACCCCCTCGTCATCCCCGACCTCGAAGAGCGTCATCCCCTGGCCTCCCCGCGTCACCACGACACTGGCGCCGGGCAATGCCCGCCGCAGCCGTTCGGCGGCGCGGCGCAGGTCACCGGGCCCGCGAATGGCGATCCCAGAGAGCGCCTCGGCCTCGCGGAGGTTCGGCTTGACCAGGGCGGCCCCGCGGAACACCCGAAGGTCTCCCTTGGGATCGACGCTCACCGGGAGCCCCGCGCCGTCGAAGCGGCGCATCGCCTGGCGCAGGAAGGTGGTCGAGAACAGACCTTTCCCGTAGTCCTCGAGAATAACGCCCTGGCTCTGCGGGATGGCGCGCTCGAGGGCGTCCACCAGCCCGCGCGCGGTCCGTCGCGAAACTGGCGCGACCGTCTCGCGATCGAAGCGCACGACCTGCTGGGAGCGAGCGATCACACGGGTTTTGCGGGTCGTCGGGCGATCCGCTTCGACGATCACGCCGGCGGGATCGACGTCGAGCGCCTCGAGGAGCTCCCGCACTCGACGGCCGGCGCTGTCGTCGCCGACCACGGTACAGAACTGCGGGTGCGCGCCGAGGGCGGCGATGTTGCGGACGACGTTGCCAGCGCCACCGAGCACTTGGGACTCGCGCGACACGTGGACCACCGGCACCGGGGCCTCCGGGCTCATGCGCTCGGCCTCTCCCCACAGATACTCGTCCAGGACGACGTCGCCGAGCACCAGCAGACGGCGCCCCGCCAGCGCGTCGAGAAGCCTCTCGAGGCGGTCCGGTGCGGGCCAGCGCATCAGCGCGCAAGCCCCCGGCGCTCGAGCTCCATGCGGGCTTCGGCCACCCGATCATCCGCCTTCTGGTGACGCAACCAGCCGAGCAGCTCTCGCAAACCCTCGCGTAGGCTGACCCGCGCCTCGAAGCCCAGCTCGCGGCGGATTGCCGAGACGTCGGCAAAGCAGTGGCGGATATCTCCTGCGCGGAAGCGGCCCGTGACGTCCGCCGGGACCCCTACGCCCAGTTCCTGCGCGAGAGTCTCCGCGACCTCGAGCACCGTGGTGGCCTGGCCGGTCCCGACGTTGTACACACGGCCCACCGCTTCGTCGCGCTCCATCGCCAAAAAGTTGGCGGCCACGATATCCGAAACGTGGACGAAGTCCCGACTCTGTCGTCCGTCTTCGAAGATCATGGGGGGCTGGCTGTTGAGGAGCCGCGACGAGAAGATCGCGATCGCCCCGGTATAGGGATTCGACAGCGCCTGGCGCGTCCCGTAGATGTTGAAGTAGCGCAGTGCGACCGTGGGGATGTCGTAGGCTCGGCCCACCGCGAGAAACAGTTCCTCGTGATCGCGCTTGGTGATGGCATAGACGGAGGTGGGGAAGAGCGGCTTCGTCTCCGAGGTGGGCACGGGCACGAGCGGCTGCCCCACCTCGTCGAGCAGCTCCCACTCGCGACGCTCGAGCTGGGCATCGGAACGCGTCGCCGGAGATACCCGCTCACCTCGGTCGTTGCGATAGCTCCCTTCTCCGTAGATCGACATCGACGAGGCCACGACCACCCGGCGCAGTTGCGCGCGGCGCTCCACGAGCGCTTCGAGGAGTATCGCCGCACCAAGGCTGTTGGCCGAGACGTAGCGTTCGATCTCGTACATCGATTGGCCGACGCCCACCGCGGCGGCCTGATGGAAGACGACCTCGACGTCGTGCAACGCCTCATCCACGGCGCCGCGATCGCGCACATCGGCAATCCGGAGCTCGGCCGCAGGGTGTAGATAGGCCGGTCGGCGCCGGACGCCGCCGTGGACCTGAGGCTCCAGGGAGTCCAGCACGCGCACCGCGTGGCCCACCTCGACGAGCCGGTCGACGAGGTGCGAGCCGACGAAACCCGCGCCGCCCGTCACGAGGACTCTCATGCGGCCTCCGAGACGCCGCGGCGAACCCCCGCCAGCCCCCAGGAGGCCGGACGTCCCAGCGCATGCCATCTGAGGAGTCCGATCCGCTGCACCCAGCGCGCCCGTTCGCGCGCCGAGAAGGGCAGCAGCGGGAGGGAGAGCGCGCAGGCCAGCGCGAGCTTGACGACCCGAATCGCGATCACGACAGCGGCCTGCCACCGCCCCCGGTTCTTGCGGAAGAAGCGGTAGAGCGAGCGGTGATACTCGACCCGCGTCGGCAGCGGCACCCGCTGCTTGGTAGACGCACCGTGAAGGTGGACGAGCTGTGCAGTGGGGTGATGCACCACGCGCCAGCCGGCGCGTCGGATCTGGAAGAACCAATCGGTCTCCTCGAGGAAAAAGAAATAGTCTTCGGGCATCTCCCCCACCTGCTCCACCACTTCGCGCCGCACGAACATGCACGCCCCCAGAAGTGCCTCAACATCGAGGGGTTCGCTGTGAGTAAAGCGCTTGGAAGGGTAGCGGCGGGGGAAAAGCGTCTCGAGCACGCCGCGCGGCACGACCTCGAGCAAGAGGCTCGGGAAGTTGTGGATGCTGTTCTGGCACCGACCGCCCGGGTGAACCAACTGCGGCCCCACGGCTCCCACGCCCGGGTGTTCGTCGAGAAAGCGAACACAAGTTTCGAAGCCACCCGGCAAGACGACGGTGTCGTTGTTGAGCAGGCACACGTGGCGACCGTGGGCCTGCCGAAGTCCGGCATTGTTGCCTGCCGCGAAACCGACGTTGCGCGGCAACGCAACGATCTGGGCCCAGGGAAAACGCTCGCGGATCGCTTCGACGGTGCCGTCCTCGGAGCCGTTGTCGACGACGATGGTCTCGGTCTCGAGACGCGCCCCGTCCGAGAGGAGCTCTCTTTCGATGGATGCGAGGCAGTCCACGACGAGGTCGCGCCCGTCCCAGGTCAAGACGACGATCGAGAGATCGATCACGCGGGTTCCCGTTTCGCCGCGGGCACTGAGGCCGCGAGCCAGCCGTCGGCGAGCAGGACCACCCGAGTCGGCTCGATGCGGTTCATGCAGCGGTGATCGGTGGGGCAATCGCGGTGATAACAAGGGCGACAACCGACTTCGCTCGTCACCACACTCACACGCTCGAGATTGAGGGCCGTCTTGGCGACGCTGGTCGGACCAAAGAGGGCGATGCACGGCACGCCAAAGCCCACGGCGAGGTGGCGCGCGCCCGCGTCGCTGCACACCACCAGCTGCGACCGCTTCACCAGGGCCGCGGTCTCCCCCAGGTCGAAACGCCCGGTCAGATCCCAGGCCCGCCGTTTCATCGCGCCGGTCACGGCGCGCCCGAGTGATTCCTCGCCAGGTGCGCCGATCAGCGCAACCTGCGCTCCACGTTCCACCAGCGCATCGGCGCAGGCGGCGAACGCAGGGGCGGGCCACCGCTTGGCCGAGCCATAGGAGGCGCCGGGCGCGCAAAGAACGAGTGGCTCGAGCGCGTTCACTCCCTCGCGCGCGAAGCACGCGTCGATGGTATCGACCTGACGCTCCGACACGTGGAGTTCGAGTGCGTCGCCCCGAGACGGACAGCCCAGGGCCTCGATCAGTCCGAGGGCATGGTGCTCGCGGGGCGTGAGCCACGGAGGGGCGGGAATGGCACGGTCGAGGAGCGCGCGGCGCCCTCCCCGGCTGTAACCGACCGTGATCCCGGAACAGGCTACCCGCATCAGCAGCGCAGAACTCCACGAGTCGGTCAAGCAAAGACCGAGCTCGAAGTCGCCAGCCCGCAAGGCCAACCCCTCCTGCCAGATCGCCAAGGGGCCACGATGGTAGGAGCGCAGCGCCACGCGGCGATCAAACCACGGTGCACCCTCCAGCAAGGGCAGGAGAGCCGGGCGGGCGTGGAGCGTGATCTCGGCGTCGGGATACCCGGCACGCAGCGCGCGGAACGCGGGCGTGGTCATGACCAGGTCCCCAAGCCAGTTGGGCCCGCGCACCAAGATGCGCTCGGCGGGAATCATGGACGCGGTACTAACACCCGCCCCGGCGCTGTGCCAGCAAATCGCGCGCGGCTTCCAGAACAGATTCGGGAGAAATGACCCTCATGCAGACCGCGGCAGAGCAACCGCGGCGGCAGGGACTGCAGCCCACGGGCACGCGAACCGAGCGCGCCGGGGTCTCCGGGTAGGGAGCATTCTCGACGGGATCGGTGGGCCCGACAATCTGGACGGCCGGCGTTCCCACCAAAGAAGCGATATGCAGCGGACCCGTGTCGCCGCCAATGTAGAGCCGCACCCGCTCGAGAAGGGCTCCGAGATGCGCCAGGGACGGCGTCGCGGGCGCCAGACGCGCGCGACCCGCCGCCCGAGCGACAATCGCCTCCGCCTCAACGCGCTCGCGCGCATCGGGCCCGAAGCTAACCCAAGTCACATAGCCGAGCGCGTCGAGGCTGCGGGCCAATGAGGCATAGTGGCGACCGCTCCAGCGCTTGTGAGGAGTCGTGGGGCTCGTGCCGGGATGAAGAATGATCGCGGTCTCCTCGCCCAGCGCCTCCCGGGCCCAGCTCCGATGCTCCTCGGGAACCCGGAACGGGCGCGGCGACGGAGGCGCCTCAATTCCCAAGAAGCGAACCAAAGCGAGGTTGCGCGCGTAGCGGCTGGTGCGGGAATGGGAGAGACGGGCCCGGTGGTGTGCAAACCAGCCCGCTCCCTCGCGGGCAAAGGGCCGTTCGTAGCTCACGCGAAGTCGCGCGCCGGAAAGCCACGCCAGGCACCCGCTCTTCAGGATGGCGTGAAAATCCAGGGCCAGATCGAAACGGCGGTCCCGGAGCTCAGCGGCAAAGGCGGAGGCGAGCCGCCAGAAACGGCCGAGCTGGCCGGCCCGCAGGGCGCCGCTCAGCAGCGGCCGCGGAAACGCGAGCACCTCGTCAATCCAGGGTTGGTGGCTCAGGGCGGTCGCGGAAGACGGCTCGACGAGCCAGGTAATGTGCGCATTGGGATAGCCGGCCCGCAGGGCCGAGACGGCGGGAAGGGTGCGCACCACGTCGCCGAGAGCGCCCAGGCGAAGGACGAGAATGCGCTGCGCGAGGGGCGGCGCTTTCAGCGGATTCACACAAGTTGCGGGATCGATGACGGCTCGGCTCCCGGGGTTCGAGGCGCACCCAACGGATCGCGGCTAGGATAATTCCGCATGCGCGCCTCCCGCATCCTCGCACGGGCGCTCCTCAAAGAGATCGCGATCTTCGCGGGCCTGGGGTTCTCCGCCTTCGTCGGAATCCTCTTGATCCTCAATCTCGCCAACGAGATGGAGGATCTCATCGCCGTCGGGCTGGCAAGGTCCGACGCCGCGGCTCTGGTGCGCGCACTGGTCCCGATCGTCGTGGGCTATTCGGTACCGGTAGGATTCCTGTTCGGGATCCTCGTCACCGTGGGCAGGATGTCGGCAGACCTCGAAGTGTTGGCGATGCGCGCCTGCGGGATCGGGTTGCATGGCCTTCTGACACCGGTCCTGCTGATGGGCCTCGCGATCTCCGCCTTCACGGCGTACTTGATGATTCACGTGGAGCCGCGCTCGCGACTGGCGCTGCGCGTTGTGATGCAGGACATCGCTTCGCGGGGCGCCATCCTCGATTCGGGCCAGTTCACAAATTTGGCGGGCCGTGTCGTCTTCCTCGACGCCCGCGACGCCCGGGGGAACTTGGAGCGCGTGATGATCTCCGATGCCAGCCAGCCCCAGCGGCCCTTCGTGGTGTTCGCCGAGCGCGGGCATTTCCATCTCGATGCCGAAGCGGCGCTGATCCGACTCGAGCTCGAGAACGGCAACCTGTTGTTCCAAACGCAGGAAAGCGATGTCGCCCAGCAACGGATCGGGTTCGACCGCTTCGACTATCAACTCGACGCGGGGCCACTCCTCGAGATCGGACCCTTGCTTCGACCGCGGGACCTTCCCATGGGTCAATTGCTAGAACGCGTGCGGCTGGCGCGGCGCGACGCATTGCCGCCCGAGATTCGCCGCCGCAACCCCCACGAATACGAACTCCAGCTCCATCGCCGTCTCGCGTTGCCGTGGGCGCCGCTGCTGTTCGCCGCCGTCGGGGTACCCCTCGGACTGCGCGGAGCGCGCGGCACCCGCGCCTGGGGCGTTTGGGTGTGCATTGCACTGGTGGCCGCGTACTATCTCGTTCTCGACATGGGTGAGCGTCTGGCGGACGGAGGAGAGATACCGGCCGCCCTCGCCATCTGGCTTCCCAATGGTCTCTTCGCCATCGCCGCGGGAATCCTGTTGACGAGATCGCGCCAGTTCGATGCGTGACGCCTGAGACCGGGCCGTTGGAAGACCCGCCCGAAGGTTTCGAGCGAATCGATGAGCGCCGCCGGCAGGCTTGGGTTGAGCGCGGGCTCCTGGCCGACCCGCGGAGCGCGGCACTCCTCGTCGAGGCGCAAGCGCGGCGCACGCTCGCCGGGGCCCGCGGGCCGAGCGGTCGGGCCCGCACGGCGCGCGCCTCGATCGACGACACGGCCCTGACGCTGAGGCCGGTGCGCCACGGCGGCGTGTTGGGACCTTGGCTGCGCGACACGCTCTGGGGCCCGGCACGGCCGCTCAATGAACTGCGGGTGCACGCCGAGCTCCACAAGCGCGGGGCTCCTGTGCCGAGGCCGGCTTTCGCCGTGGCGTGGCGGCGGTGGGGACCCTTCTGGTGGGGACTTTACGCGACCCACGAAGAGCCCAACACCTGCGACGCCGCAGCCTTTCTCGCCACGGCGCCCGCGTGGCCCACCCTGCGGCGCGCCCTCGTAGCACTCGGCCAGGCGTTGCGCCGTTTCCACGATTGCGGTGGCGTGCACCCCGACCTGAATCTCCGCAACGTGCTCGTGCGCGTGCGCGCCGCCCGCCTGGAAATCGTGGTGATCGACCTCGACCGGGGCGCCATCCAAGATCCACTTCCGCCCCGCGAGCGCATGCGGCAATGGATGCGCCTCTACCGCTCACTTCTCAAGGAGGGCGCGATGAGCCGGGTGGGACCGCGGGGCTGCGCCCTGGCCTTTCGCGCCTACTGGGCGGGGGATCGCGTCTTGCGCGGCGCGATGTTGCGCTACCTGCCGCGCGAGAAGCGTCGCGCGGCCGTCCATGCCCTGCACTATCGACCTTGACGGGCTGCGCGGCGGAGCGCCCCATCGAGCCACGCGGCGAATTCGGCTTCAGCCTCGAAGCGCAGCTCGATTGTCAACGCCCAGAACTCGACAGCCTCTCCCTCGCTCATGGGATCGACCGCGACGATGGGGTCGAGCTTCACGGCGTCCTTTTCGGTGACCAACCAACACCGCGGCGGAGTGACAAGGTCGCGCAGGTCGCGGGCGGTATAGCGGTGGTGGTCTGGAAAGATTCGCTCGGCGCGAAGCTCCACGCCGAGACCCCGCAGGGTCTCGCGGAAAGACTCGGGGCGAGCGATCCCGCAAAGCATGCCGACCGCCTGGCCGGCCAAGGTCGCGGGAGCTTTGCACCCGATGCGTCCGCCGCTTCCTACCCGGCGCAGGGCCACGGGTGAGCGGCGGGCGGCGAAGCGTGGAGCCAGTGGCGCCCAGCGGTCGAGGTACGCGGCATCGCGCAGATCGAGCGGTCCGTCCACTACGATTACGGCGTCCGCAAAACGCAGCGCGCAGAGCGGCTCGCGCAACGGGCCACGGGGCAAGACCGCTCCATTTCCGAAGCCGGCAGCGCCGTCGACCGCGACGAGATCGAGATCGCGAGCCAGGCGGAAGTGCTGAAAGCCGTCATCCAGAAGCAGCAGTTCGGTCCCGAAGCGAGTCAGCGCCAAACGCCCCGTCCGCACGCGATCGCGCCCGACCAGGACCGGAACGCCGTGCAGCTGCCGGGCCAGGCAGGCCGGTTCGTCCCCGATCGCATCCGGGCTTGAACGTGGGCCGCTGCCATCGGAGGCGACCTCCGCTCCGCGTCCGCGGCGCCCGTAGCCGCGACTCGCGACGGCACACCGGTGGCCCTGGCGCTGCGCGAGAAGCGCCAGCGCCGCGACCAACGGGGTCTTCCCGGAACCCCCGACCCCGAGGTTTCCGACGCTGACCACCTGACACGGGAGGCGGGCCGCCGGTAGGAGAGGCCCGCCCCGAAGCGCGCGGGCTACCTCAACGAGCACGCTGTAGGCCCAGGAAAGGACAGCGAGCGGCGCGAGTATCCAGCGCTTGGGGCGAGAGGCATCCCGCTCGTCGAACCACTTCGGGCGCGTTCGCCGCACGATCACGGGCCACGCTCAACGAGCAGGGCTTCGATCAGGTCGGCGCTGCGGCGCGCCGCGCCCCGATGCAAACCGAGGACGGCGCGGGCGGCGCGCCCGAGCCGGTCGGCCTCCTCGGGGTCAGCCAGCAACCGGATCAGCTCCCGACCTAGCTCCTCGGGATCGTGGACGCGCACGGCGCCGCCGCTCGCGAGCAGGAGATCCGCGGCTTCGGCGACATTCTCGGTGTGCGGGCCGAAGAAGACCGGGCGACCTGCCCAGGCAGGCTCGACCAAATTGTGACCGCCTAGCGGCGCCAGTGTTCCCCCCACGAATACGGCCCGCGCGAGGGGAAGCAGTCCGGCGAGTTCTCCGAAGCTATCGAGCAGCAACACGCTGCCCGCCGCCGACCTGCCGGTTCGCCCCACCTCCAGGCGACCACGGCGTGACAGTGGAAACCCGAGTCGCCGGACGGTTCGCTCCACTTCGCCCAGCCGATCCAGATGGCGAGGCGCCAGGACCAGACAGGCGGGGAGACCCTGTGCCAGAACCGCCCGGAAGGCACCGAGCAGGGCGGCCTCTTCACCAGGGTGCGTGCTGGCGCCCACGAAGGTGGCGCAGCCCTGAAGGTAGGTACCCAGGTCGGCGGCGAGCGGGGGCCTCTCGCCGGGGGCATCGAGCTTGAGATCACCCGTGACACGAACACGATCGCGCGGCACACCGAGGTCCACGAAGCGCTGGGCGTCCTCGGCGGTTCGGGCACCGACGGCCGACAGTCGCGTCCATGTCCCCCCGAGCAACGGGGCGAGTCGTTGATAGCGGGGAAAACTTCGGTCGGAGACCCGCGCCGACACCACCCCGATGGGGATTCCCCGGCGCCGCGCGGCGGCGATCCAGTTGGGCCACAGCTCGGTCTCTACCAGGATCAGAGCGCGGGGCTGCACGCGACCCAGCGCGGCCTCTACGCACCACGGGTGATCGATCGGGGCGAAACGGGCGCAGAGCTCGGGCCGCAAGCGCTCCAGCATGCGGCGCCCGCTAGGTGTCGTCACCGATGCCATGAGCGAATGGCCCGCTCCGGCGAGCAGGTCCAGCAGCCGCGTCGCCGCCGCCACCTCCCCGACACTCGCAGCGTGCACCCACAAGCGGCCCGGAGCGACGGGGTCCCCGAGTGGCTCCCCAAAGCCAAGACGCTCGGTCAGCCCGTGGCGCCACGCCGGACGCAGGGCCGCGACCGCGGCTAGAGCGGGGAGGCCGAGCGCCGCCGCAAAGGCGGCGCCGCTATGACGGAGCAACCCGCTCACGAAGCATCTCCTCCGCGATAGCCGCGGCGCGTTGGGCCGCGCCGCCCTCGCCGAGCCTGAGGGCCACCTGCGCCAGGCATTCGAGTTGCTGCACGCGCTCGGGTCCATCGATCAGCGAGTCGAGAGCGGCCGCGACACGCTCCGGATTTGCCTCCTCCTGCAGGAACTCCGGGACCAAGGGCGCGCCCGCAATCAAATTGGGCATGGTGAACGACGGCACGCGGATCAAGCGCCGGATCAATGCCGCGGTCAGCGGATGCGCTCGCCCAACGGTCACCAAGGGCCGACCGAGACAGGTCACTTCGATGGTGGAAGTGCCGGGTTTGGCCAACACCACGTCCGCAGCCACGATCGCCGCATAGGTTTGATCCGCGACCACCCGCACCTCGAGTTCGACGGCCGCCGCCTCGGCCACGGCGGCGCGCACTGCGGCCTCATCTACAGTCGGTGCGAGAGCCAAGACACAGCAGAGATCCGGCCGGCGCCGGCGCAGGGCATCCGCCGCCTCGAGCTGTACGCGTAGCCCCAAGCGGATCTCGTTGTGACGGCTTCCGGGCAGTAGCGCCAGCAGCGGACGCTCCGCGTCGAGTCCGAGCGCGCGGCGGGCACTCTCACGGTCCCACTGGCCGCGCACGGCGCGCAGGCGATCGACCAGGGGGTGACCGACGAACTCCACCGACACACCGCTCCCGCGAAAGACATCGCACTCGAAGGGAAAGATGACCGCCAGCCGGTCGACGCGCCGCGCCAACTTGGCGATTCGGCGGGTTCGCCAGGCCCAAACTTGCGGAGCGATGTAGTAGAAGACCGGGACGCCGAGGCGCTGCATGCGGCGTGCAAGCGGAAGATTGAGTTCGGGCGAGTCGATCAAGACCGCGAGGGCCGGCGCGCGTTCCCGCGCGGCGCGGCCGAGATCCCGCAAAGCGCGCCGCGCACGCCCGACGGCGCCGACCGCCTCGATGAGCCCTCCCACGGCCAGCGCGCGCTGGTCGACCAGCACATCGACACCAGCCCGACGAAGGCTGCGGCCCCCCAAGCCAAACACGCGGAGTTCCGGCATGCGGGCCCGCAGTACCTCGATCAATTCGGCGCCGTGCGCGTCGCCAGAGGCATCCCCAGCCGAGATCAAGAGCTGGGTCATTGCAGCTCGTCGAGCGGGGGGAGCGAATCGATCACCCGCAGCGCGGTGCGCAGCGTCCGAACAGCGGCCTGGCTCGAGTCCCACCGGTCACCCTCACCCCGGGTGGCGGCGAGGAAGACGCGGGTTTGGGCAGCCAGCGCGTCGTCGGGGTCGAACTTGATCGGCTCGGTTTCGATCTGGATCCTCCCCTGAGCGTCGAGCTTGCGCCGGACGATCACCGCCGACTGCTGGAGAAAATCGATCGAGAAGTAGCCGTCGGCCTGAAAGAGCCGGAGCTTGCGCATCGGCGACGGGGAGACTCGGCTAGCGGTAAAGTTGGCAATGCAACCGCCCGGAAAACGAAGGCGCGCGTTCGCAATATCGAGCTCCTTGGAGATCACGGGCACGCCGATCCCCTCGGCGGTCTCGGGCTCTTCTCCGAGCAGGCGCTGCACGATGTCGAGATCGTGGATCATCAGGTCGCGAATAATGTCGACGTCGGTAGCCCGACCGGGAAACGGGCCCATGCGATGCGCTTCGACAAAGCGGGGACGGCGTATGATTGGTGCGATCGCGCGGAGCGCCGCGTTGTGCCATTCGAGGTGACCCACGTGGAGCACTCGGTCGGCGCGCCGCGCGAGCGCGATCAGCGCCTCGGCCTGGTCCAGCTCCGCGGCGATCGGCTTCTCCACCAACACGTGGGCCCCGGCCCGGAGAAAGTTCTGAACCACTTCGAAGTGGCTCACGGTGGGCACCGCCACCACGGCGGCGTCGCACGCGCCGACCCAGACGCGGTGGTTGTTCGTCGCCTTGGCACCGATCGGGCCCGCGACTTCACGGGCGCGTTCGAGCTCGAGATCGGCGACGCCGACCACCTCGACGGGTTCGCCCGCACGCTGCAACTCGGCGAGCTTGGCTGCGTGGAGACGGCCCATGTGCCCGGCTCCCACCAGTGCGACGCGCAATTCCCTCATGCCTCGAGGTCCGACGCCGTGACGCCGTAGAGACAGATGCCGGCCGCCTCGGCGAGCTCGAGCAGGCGCTCGCGTTCGACCACGAAGCAGCGCCCGGCCTCCACGGCCAGGAGCTGGGCGCCAGCAGCGGCGAGGGACGCGCCGGTCTGCGCGCCGATGGTCGGAAAATCGAAACGAGAGTCCTGGTTGGGCTTGAGCACTTTGATCGCGGACACCGCGCCACCCGCGAGCTCTGCGCCGCGGCGAATCGCCGCGTCAGTCCCCTCCATGGCCTCAACTGCGAGCACGGTCCGCTCGCGCACGACGATGGTCTGGCCAATATCGAGTCGACCCAACGCCTTCGCCAGGGGCCACGCAAAGGCGATGTCGTCGCGCTGGGAGGGCGTGGGCTCGATCGCGCCAAACGCGCCGGGAGGCGCCAGCAGCTCGGGGGCAATCTCGTCCTGCGCCCAGACGCGAAGCCCAGCCTCGTCCAAGGTTCCACCGAGGGCGCGAAGGATCGCGTCGTCGCCCTTGTCTCGCAGCGCACCGAGCAGCGCGAGGGCGCGCGCGTCGGGGCGCACCAGCGACGAATTCGCGAACAGGTTGCGCTTGGGGATGCCGCCCACAACGACGACATCCCGGACTCTGCACCGCGCCAGCCCCTCGAGGAGCAGGGCAATTTGCCCGACGTACACCCATTCGAGGGAGTCGACCCAGCGGCCGAGCTCCGGGTCGGTAAATCCCTGGAAGCCCACCGCGTGGACCGTGCGACCCTGGGCGCGCAGGGCTTGGGCCACTTCGATCGGAAGCCGGTCCTGGCCCGCGATCAGACCCAGCGGAAGCGCGCGGTCAACTCCCAACGTCAGCGGCAGACGCCGCGCTCGGACTCCTCCAAGAAGCGCAGCAGACGGTCGATTTCAGGAACCCCGGGGAGCTCGACGCGCACGCGGGAAATCGCATCCTCAAGGCGCAGCTTGGCGTGAAACACAATGTGATACGCACACTTCAACGCCCGCACGGTCTCCAGGGGGAACTCGCGACGCCGTAACCCGACCGTGTTGAGACCCACCAGCCGAGCGCGATCACCGGCGACCATTGCAAAGGACGGGGCGTCGTGAGACAACATGGTGTTTGCCGCCGTCATCACCGACTCCCCCACGCGCCCGAACTGGTGCACCCCCGTGAACGCTCCGAGGACCGCGTAGTCCTCCACCGACGCGTGCCCCGCGAGCCCGCAGAACGACGCCACGATGCAGTGCGAGCCAATCGAGACGTCGTGGCCCAGGTGGGCGCTGTTCATGATCAGGTTGTCATCCCCGAGCCGGGTGCGGCCACCTCCGCCAGAGGTCCCGACGTGGATTGTCACGTGTTCGCGGATCACATTGTCGACACCGATCACCAGACGTGTCGTCTCGCCGTCGAACTTCTTGTCCTGGGGTTCACCACCGATCGCCGCGTAGGGAAAGATTCGCGTCCGGGCGCCCACCACCGTAAGGCCCTCGATGCTTGCGTGATGGGCGATTTCGACGTCGGGACCGAGTTCGACCCCGGCGCCGACGAAGGCGAAGGGTCCGACGACGACGCCCTCGGCGAGTTTCGCCGAGGGGTCCACCACGGCGCTGGGGTGTACGCGGGTCACCTGGCGCCTATCCCTGCTTGTTGAACCGCTGGATCACGAGATCCGTGATGTCCAGAGTCTCGCGCGAGTACAAAAGACCGGGGGTGTTGCGCTCGATGACCATCGTAAAACCCTGCTCCTTCCCGATCTGTTCCACGATATTGGAAAGCTTGTTGCGCAGCGGACCCACCAACCGTTCGTAGTCGACCTTGAGCTGGCCCTCGAGTTCCTGCTTCTTGGTTTTGACCTGATTCTGCAGTTCGAGAAGATCCAGTTGCTTCTCGTAGAGCGCCTCTTCCGACAAGACGAAGCGTTTGTCTTCCAGTTCCTTCTGGAGCGCTTGGCCGCGATCGATCATGGGCTTGATTTGATCTTCGGCTGAGCGCTTCTTCCGCGACAACTCTTCGCGGGCCGCTTTGCCCTGTTCGGTCGCGTTGATCGCCTGGTCGAGATCGACCACGGCCAACTTTGTATCCTGAGCGCCCGCCTGGCTCGCCAGGGTGAGCGCGGCGAGGAGCGCGAGAGAGAGGGAAACAGAACCTTTAAGCATCGCAGACCTCATCTTCGGAACGGTAGGGGCGGGATTAACGGCCGCCGACGTTGAATTCGAAAACCGAGCTCTTCTCGTCCTCGAGCGGATCCAGCGGAATCCCGAAGAACACCTGGAGTGGTCCAAAAGGCGAAAACCAAAGCGCACCGACACCGGTGCCAAACCGCCAGTCGTCGGGGCGGAAGACATCCTCGTTTTCGGCGAACGCATTGCCACCGTCGAAGAAAAGAATCCCCACCAACCCCAGGGCCTCGGAGACCGGGAAGCGATACTCCGCGGAGAACGACAGAAACTTCGACCCACCGATCACCTCGGTGTTGTTGAGATCCTGGAAATCGCTGATTTTCTTGTCGGTGATGCTGTTGCATTTGCCGTCGGAACGCGCGCATTGGCCGTAGGCGTCGCGGTTGTTCGTCGTGTAGAGCCCCTCCGGAAGATTGGGGTTGAACCCGCCGGGGTTCGTCTCGGTGAGCTCCGAGCGCCGGGGGCCGACCGAGCGGGCCTTGAAACCGCGCAGCTGGAGCGCTCCCACCCCTCCCATGAAATAGCGGTCGGTGAGCGGCAGAGTGAGATCCTTGTCGATGAGCGAGAGCGGACACACCTCACTGTTTTGGCACTGGTCGGGACCGCGGAGGTCGAAGTCGGACAGCGAGTTGAAGGGAAACGTCCAGCCGATCCCCGCCGAGAGTTGCATGCTCGAGCGCTCGCGGCGCGGCAGGGGGATCCAACCGGGCACTTGCGTATAGAAGGAGCCGCGGGTTTCGAAGCGCAAAAATCTGGTGAAGCCGCCGAGGCCGGCGAACATCCCGGTCGCCGAGATCTCGTGGCCGGACGTCGCGAGGATCGCGTCGTTGCGGGTGTCCCTCGCTACCGTGAGCGAAATCCGACTCGTGGTTGTCGCGTCCTGCTCGAATTGGCGGAGAATTACCGAGGCGCCGATATAGCTGGAGTCCGTTTTGATCTTGCGCGAGCTGATCCCGTAGCGGAGAAAACCCTGGGTGTTGCCTGTGGTGTCGAGCACTCGCGAAAGGCTCAAGTCGCCACCGATACTCTCTTCGTCGAAACCCTCGTAATCCGTGCTGCTCTCGTATCCCGTCGCTGCGAGACCGTACTCGGAGTTCAGAAAGCGGCGGTCCGAGAAAGTCCCATAGAACTGCTGTCGTCGGGCGCCGAAATCGCCCGAGAGCGAAACGCCGTACCCGCGACCGAAGAGATTGTTCTGCGAGATATTTCCGGTCAGGACGAAGCTGTCCTGACTCGAGAATCCCGCGCCGAATGAAAGGGTTCCGGTCGGCTTCTCCGCGACGCGGACGGAGAGGTCGACTTGGTCGGGTTCGTCGGACGGCCGGGGTTCAAATTGCACTTCATCGAAGTAGCCGAGTCGCTCGAGGCGCCGCTGGCTGATCGCGATCCCGCGCGCCGAGTAGAGCTCGCCTTCGACAATTCTCATCTCGCGGCGCAATACCGGATCGACGGTACGGGTGTTGCCATAGATTTCGATTTGTTTCACGAAGAAGAGCGGCCCCTTGGAGATCTCGAACAGAACATCCACGGTCTTCTCGGCCTCGTTGATGTCGGTGAGCGGATCGACTTCGGCCTGGTAGAAGCCGAGGTCGGTGTAGCGGAACTCGATGCGGTCGACGTCCTCGGTGAGATGGGAGCGATTGAACCACTCGTCTTTGGAGAGCGCCAAGGAATCGCGGATCTCGTCGAGTTCGAGGGTCGGATCGCCGCGCACGTCGATCTCCCCGATCTGGTAGCGGTCGTTCT
>CAZTOE010000052.1:13877-19900 GCA_964615045.1 uncultured Spirochaetales bacterium | reverse complement strand
GCGACGCTCGGCCGCAAGAACAACGTCACGGCGGGACGCGTGTACGAGACCGTGATCAACAAGGAGCGTCGCGGCGAGTATCTCGGCGGGACCGTCCAAGTGATTCCCCACGTGACCGACGAGATCAAGGAGCGCATCCGAGTCGCCGCGGAGGGCGTCGATCTACTCTTCGTCGAAATCGGAGGCACGGTCGGCGACATCGAATCCCTGCCCTTTCTCGAGGCGATCCGGCAGTTTCGCGCCGACGCGGGGCGGGACAACGTCTGCTACATCCATATCGCTCTGGTGCCCTATGTCGCCACGGCAGGCGAGCTCAAGACCAAGCCGGTCCAGCACTCCGTGAAGGAGTTGCGCGCCCTCGGCATCTCGCCCGACGTGATTTTGTGCCGCACCGATCGCTTTCTCCCCCAGGCCGTCAAACAGAAAATCGCACTCTTTTGCAACGTCGATGAAGACGCGGTGATCACCGCGATCGACGTGGATTCGATCTACGAGGTCCCGCTGCACCTCCACGAAGAGGGCGTCGACGAAAAGATCACCAAGCTGCTCAACATCTGGACCGGACGCCCGAATCTCGAGCGGTGGCGGCGCGTCGTGGAGGGAACCCGTCGCGCCTCCCGCGAGGTGCGGATCGCCATGGTCGGGAAGTACGTCGAGCTGACCGAGTCCTACAAGAGCCTGAACGAGGCGCTCTATCACGCGGGTTTGGCGCACGGCGCACGGGTGCAGATCGACTATCTCGATTCGGAGAAGCTGGTCGATCCCTCGCCGCTGCGCCAAGCCGACGGCATCCTGGTGCCCCACGGCTTCGGTCATCGCGGCGCCGAGGGGAAGGTCGTCGCGATCCGCTACGCGCGGGAGGAGCGCGTCCCGTTCTTCGGCATCTGCTTTGGCATGCAGCTGGCCGTGATTGAGTACGCGCGCCACGTGGCGGGCCTCGAAGGCGCCAATTCCGTCGAAGTCGACCCCGAGACTCCCGCTCCGGTGATCGACCTGCTTCCGGAGCAGCGGGAGGTGACCGACAAGGGCGCCACGATGCGCCTCGGCGCCTACCCATGTGTGCTCCAGCCGGGAACCCGCGCCGCCGACGCATACGGCGCGCGAGAGATCTCGGAACGGCACCGCCATCGCTACGAGTTCAACCCCGCCATGCGTGACACCCTTCAGGCGGCCGGACTGGTCCTCTCGGGGTTGTCCCCCGACGGGCGTCTCGTGGAGTTGATCGAAGTCGCCGATCATCCTTGGTTTCTGGGCTGCCAATTCCACCCGGAATTCAAGTCGAGCCCCTTCAAGCCCCATCCCCTCTTCCGGGCCTTCGTGGGAGCGGCGCTGGCAGCTCGGGCCGACTGAATCAGACCCGGTGTCCGGGTTCCGCGTCGCCCGAGTGCTCCTGGATCCGTTCTTCGGCGGCTCGACCGATCGGCGGCAGCGCGCCGGGTTCGCCCTCGCGACAAGAGAGGAGCTGGACCCCTAGGGGATTCAGCTCTCAGTACATCGTTCGATCGCGATCGAGCTCCTTGCGCCGCTTCTCGAGGATCTCCTTCTCCTTCTGACAGCTCGCCTCGCCGTTTAGCTCGACGCAATGCTCGTACGCGACCTGCGCGTCTCGATGCGCTCCATATGGGGTCATCGAGCACCCGATGCCCAGCACAACGGGGAGCACCCCCCACCACCTCATTCGACTCCTCCTCGGTTCAGGACGCGAAGATCAAGATAATCGTTCTCCCCGATGGCTGAAGCGTCTTTGGACCACACAACGGACGTTACGATTCCTGCTGCCCACTGACCCCGGGCGCGACCCGCTGAAGGAGAGGGGAGCGCGCTTACCGAAGCGACCGGTAGCCGCCCGAAACGCCGCCTTTTGAGAGCACCAGCTGCCACAGCTGATTCACCCGGGCCCGGAAGCTGCCGGCACAGGTCAGGAGGTAGTACCGCCACATCCTGAAGAAGCGCTCGTCGTAGCGCGACGCCAGCGAGGGCCACGCCGATTCGAAGTTTTGGTACCAGGCCATGAGTGTCTTGTCGTAATCCGAGCCGAAGTTGTGCCAGTCCTCGAGGACGAACCGATTCTCGAATGCGCTCGAGACCTGCATGGGCGACGGGAGCATCGAGTTGGGGAAGATGTAGCGGGCCATCCAGGGATCGAGATACACGGCCGCGCTGTTGTGGCCGATCGTGTGAAGGAGGAACAGCCCGCCGGGCTCAAGACATTCGCAGGCGATCTCCATGAAGCGCTGATAGTTCTTGTAGCCCACGTGCTCGAACATTCCGACCGAGGCCACTCGATCGAAGCGCCCCTTCAGCTCGCGATAGTCCTGGACGAGGATCGTCACGGGGAGTCCGCGGCAGCACTCGCGCGCGAAGTGCGCCTGCTCCTCGGAGATGGTAATTCCTACCACGTGGGCCTGATATCGTTCGGCGAGGAACTTCGCCAGCCCGCCCCAGCCGCACCCGATGTCGAGCAGGCGCATGCCCGGTTTGACATCCAGCTTGCTCGCGACGAGTTCGAGCTTCGCTTCCTGTGCCTCGTCCAGACTGCGTGCGTTGCGCCAATACCCACAACTGTAGATCAGGCGACAATCGAGCATGGCTTCGAAGAGATCGTTGCCCAGGTCGTAGTGGTTGCGCCCGACCACGCGAGACCGCGAGGGTTTCTGGAGATTGGCGATCCGGGCTCGGAGCCCGTCGACGAGGTCATTCAGGGACCCGAACGTTGCATCGATTCCGGCGCGAAATGCTCGCGCCGCCAGCTCGTCCAGCGCCTCGCAATCCCACCAGCCGTCCACATAGGCCTCGCCGAGACCGCGCGTGCCCTCGACAAATACGCGCGGGAACAAGCGGGAATCGCGCACGACGGGATCCCAGGGACGTCCCCCGTCCAGACGGATGTCCGCCCGATCGAGGCGACGCGAGAGACTTTCGCGAAGCTTCCCCCACTCCATCGCTGCCGGCCTCCATCGCTCTGGCTCGAGCTTATCTCGAGCCCGTGCGGGAGCGGAATCCCCGGTAGGATATGGCAGATTCGGTGCCAGCTCGATCCGCAGCGGGCCGTGCCTCTCTTTCTGGCGGCGCGGCGGACACCGGAGCTGGCGATTGAAGAAACGAGAGGCGACGATTGCGGCGTTCGTTTCCCTTCCTCCGGGGTTTCGTCGAGGAGAAGGCATGAGCGGTCTGTTCGATGGTGTGCTCGACGGTCTGTTCAACGGCTTGGACGACGACGGGGGAAGCGACGGCAGCCCGCGATTCGACCGCCGACGTTTTCTTGTTCTCGCCGGCGCTACGACGCTCGCCGCAGAGCTTCCCGGGTGTCTCGGCTGTGACGCCGACGCCGAGAACGAAGGGACGGTCGGAGCGGATCAGCTCCTTGTGACGGAGATCGAGGCCATGCAGCCGACCGTCGACGCCCTCCAGTACACGAACAGCTCCGAGAAGCACGATCAGCGGTGTGCCAATTGCCGGTTCTACAGCAGTGAAGGAGAGGGGCGTGGCGATTGTGAGTTCTTCGCGCAGGGACTCGTCGTCGCCGAAGGCTGGTGCGCGAGCTGGTCAAAAAAACGACGAGCTAGACCCTGATTTTGCCGGTCACCGAGCCGAACGTCGGAGGCCGGTCAATCGGCGGCTTTCCCGGGGCCGCCGGCCCGCCGGGCGGCGTTGGATCGGAACTCCGGGCCCAGGGGGCATCTCGCCGTCCGCTTGTAGAGCCTCCCGCGATCTGGCACCGTCTCAAAGGTACCCAGCGCGGCCTTGCCGGGAGCTCTCGGCAAGTCGCCCCGCTCAAAAGGTTATCAGGTCGGGACGTTAGCTCAGTTGGCTAGAGCGCCGTGTTCACACCGCGGAGGTCACTGGTTCGAGCCCAGTACGTCCCACCAGCTCCCACCAAAAACTCGAGATATTTCAACACCTCGCGCGGGCGATGGTTGGCCGACACGGTGGCTTTGAGCCGACTCGCCAATCGGAGAGCTATTCGCTTCGCCCCACTTTCTCATGCCAAGATCGAACCCTGCGCGAGTACGTGCTCTCAGCGGTCGGGGTGGCAGGATCTCGACCCGTGGCTCATGGAGCTACACTCCTGCCATTCGCGCCAAGGGGGCCAAAGCACATGAAGTTGGGCATCCAGCAGGTGATCCAGAATCACAAGGACCACGATGACACCGCCATGTTCCGCCACGAGGTGGAGTCCATCATCGAGTCGGAGGCGATGGGCTTCGACATCGTGTGGACGGTCGAGCACCACTTCACCGACTACTCGATCTGCCCGGACAACATGCAGTATCTGACCTACATCGCGGCCCGAACCCGGAAGCTCCAACTCGCCACCGGTGCCATCATCGTGCCGTGGAACGATCCGCTGCGCGCGGTGGAGAAGATGGTGATGCTCGACCACTTCTCCAATGGCCGCGCGGTGCTCGGCCTCGGCCGGGGCCTTGCGCGCCGCGAGTACATCGGCTTCCGACAAGACATGGGCGAGGCGCGCGAGCGTTTCAACGAGGCCGCCGAGATGATCGTGCGCGGCCTCGAAGAGGGCTTCGTCGAGGGCAATGGCACGTACTACAAGCAGCCGCGCGTCGAGGTGCGCCCGCGGCCCTACGCGAGCTTCAAGGGCCGCCGCTACCAGGTGTGCATGTCACCCGACTCCTTCGAGATCGCGGCGGAGCTCGGTCTCGGCGCGATGATGTTCTCCCAGTTCCCCTGGGAGCAGATGAAGGATCAGCTCGAGAGCTACCGCCAGGATTACCGCGCCAAGAACGGCGAGGAGCCGCCGCCGATCGTGATCGCGGACTTCGTCGCCTGCCACCCGGACGTGAACAAAGCCGAGGAAATCGCCCGCGACAAGATCGTCGGCTACCTGATGAGCGTCCTCGATCACTACGAGATGCTCGACACCGCACACTTCGCCGCGACGGGCCAGTCCTATCAGCACTACGCCAGCGCGGCGGAGATGATGAAGGAGATGGGCCACGAGAAGATGACCGAGGCCTTTCTCGAGGCGAATCTGTGGGGCGATCCGGCGATGATCCGCGACAAGATGCAGCAGCGCCGCGAGACCATCGGCGACTTCGAGACCAGCGGCATTTTCAGCTACCAGAGCATTCCGTACGACGAGGTGCGCAAGAGCATGACGCTCTTCGCGGAGGAGGTCGGGCCGATGCTCAAGAGCTGGGAGCGCCTCGCCTAGCGGCCTCGGGTGGCCGCGGTCAGGAGCGCGGCTCGAACAACCGCACGAGGAAACCGAAGGCCCCGAAGAGGACGACGATACCCAGCTTGTGAATCCAATCCTGGGTCGGTGCGCTCTGCGGTGCCAGGTAGGCGTCCAACCCGAAAATCGCCAGAGCCGCGGCCGCCGGCAACACGAACAAGGCCCGGTGCTTGAGCACGGAGCGCAACCGGCGCTTCGCCTCTGGCCTCAAAGACCCAGCCGCGCGCGAACGGCCTCGATGGCGAGTTCGAGTGCCTCGATCTCCGCCAGGAAACCTCGTTGCATCGGCTCGCCCTCGCTCAGCGCAATCGCCTGCTCGTGCTGAAGCTGGAAGCGCTTCCGGATTCGCTCGAGGGTCGCGAGATGCTCTTCGGCAAGCTCGCGGAGCGCTACACCGAGGCAAGCTGAAGTTTGTGCGGTCATGAATTCCCCATCCTATGAATCTCGGGTCACATGTCGCATCGCACCAGACGGAGCGGCCCCGCCTCCCGCGACAGAGCGACTGCAGGGAATCGGGCAAGGCGGGCGACGAGGCCGCTCATCATCGCCTGCCCCAGGGACCCTAGGGGTCATTTGAACTTCTCGCATCGAATGAATCGCGGTTCGCGCAACGGTTGAATGCGATTTCCGTCCGTGAACTATCCTCCCTCTCGCGGGGAGCCTTGGATTGCGGCCCTCTTGACTGGCTTTTGGCGTCGCCACGTTCTGGCAGCGCCTTTGGGGGGCGGTTGAGCGATCGCACCGAGGACGATCTCGCGCGAGAAAACGAACGGCTTCGCGCGAAGCTCGCGGGCCTCGAGCAGAGTCTTGGAAAAAGGGGCCCCGA
>CAZTOE010000052.1:0-13777 GCA_964615045.1 uncultured Spirochaetales bacterium | reverse complement strand
TGGATGCACTGCGGCTTCGAGATGGTTCGAAAGTATGGGATCCTGTCGGCGCAGATCTCGAGTGGCTTGATCCCGCGAGAGTACCGCGAGGGGATCAACTTCGAGGACCTCTACCGCTTCACCGGAAGGATCCTGAAGCGTTGCGTGGAGCGGCATCTTCTCGAACCCAAGGTCGAGATTCGGGAAGGAGTGCGCTTCTGGTTCGCGCTGGTCTCCCCGGTACGGATCCAGGGATGCCTCGACGACGGGATGTCGATCGAGGAGCTCGAGAAGCAGACGCTCGACGCGTTTCTCGCCGTATTTTCGACGCACACGGGGGAGTGAGAGGGTCAGTGAAGGAGCCGGTGGAAGAAGCCGTGCTTCTCGTGGTCTTTGGGGTGGACTTCATCCCGGGTCTCGTCTTCGCTTTTGTTCTCGTGATGGAAAAAAATGCCCACATCGCGGCGGTCTGGCTTCGCCTTCCCGACGGCGGCTCGCTCCTCGGCCTCGGCCCGCCCCAGGGCGGGTGACCATTTCAGCCAGTCGTCTTTAACTTTGGGATGGAGCTTGAAGACGGATCCTGACTTCACCCGTTCGCCCGGGGTATCCGGCGTCGCGAATGCGATGCCCCCGGAGAGCAGCGCTTGGAGCGATTCGGTGTGGACGTGAAGGCCCGCGAGCCCGAGGTTGGCGCTCAGGCCGCTGGCGTTCCAGAAGACCGAGTTGGTGCGCACCAGTGGGGCGTAGCGCGACAGGATGTTCAGGTGAACGCGCACCGCGCGCGCGTCGTTGGAGAGCGCGGTGAGCACCACCGAGCCCACGCGCTCCTCCCGGTAGAAGACGAAGTCGCCTTCCTTTACGCCGCCGAGCTGCGCGGCCTCGACCACCACGTAGAGCCCGCCGTAGCGCCACGCCGCGTCCTCGACCTCTGTTCGGGACTTGTGCAACGCGAACTTCGCGTCTTTGGCGGCCGGCTCTCCACCCCCCGGCGAGTCGAAAGCTACCCCGCCGGCCAGCAGTGACGCCAGGGGTTCGGTGCGCACGTCCGCCTCGCCGAGGCCCAGCGAGACGTCGATCCCGCCGACATTCCAGAAGCGGCTGTTGGTGCGCACCAGCTCGGCGTGCTCCGGTTCGATCAGGATCGCAATCTCGACACTTCTCTTGTCGTCGGAAAGCTTGTTGCGGCCAACCTGGCCCACCCGACGCTGTCGGAAGTAGACCGGGGAGCCGGGGTCTAGCGAGCCCAATTCGGGCGCATGGAGCAGGACCCTCAGACGCGGGTCGTCCGGGCGCATCTCGGGGGGCATCTCCAGTCCGACGAACTCGCGCTTCGGCTTGGCGTCGGGCGAACCCGGGAGGAAATCGATGTAGGCGCCAGACAACAGCGTGCCGAGACCCGAGATGCCGCCCGGACCGATTCGCGGGCGGACCACCCAGAACTCCGACCCCTCGACAGCATGGACTCCGGCCCTCTTGTTGAGCTGACAGACGACGACGATCTGCGGAGCTTCGTGTCGCACATCGATGTTCGTCACGATTCCGACTTCGACGTCCTTGTACTTGATTTGGGTCGTGTCGGGTTTCAGCCCTTCGGCGGTCTCGAAGTAGAGCGTGATCACCGGTCCTTTCTCGGTAAGAGTTCGGTAGCCGAGGTAGCCGACGAGGGCGATGGCGACGAGCGGAATCACCCAAATCGGCGAGAGCCGGGCTTTTTGCACGTGGGCGCGCGCTGCACTGGGAGTGTCGCCTTCGGTCATGGTGCGTCCTCCAGGGAGTCCCAGATGAGGCGGGGATCGAAGCTCATGGCGGCCAGCATGGTGAGCACCACCACCCCCGCGAAGCAGGTGGCGCCGACCCCGGGCTCGATCGTCATGATGCTTCCGAGCTGGACGAGCGCCACCAGCAGCGACGTGGTGAACATGTCGAGCATCGACCAGCGGCCGATGCCCTCGACGATTCGATACAGCTTTGTTCGCGTCACCGGGTTCCGGTGCGACCGGCGCTGCAGCCCGAGCAGCAGAATCGTGAGGCTCACGATCTTGAGGCAGGGTACGAGGATGCTGGCGAAGAAGATCGCCACGGCGATCGGGTACCAGCCCGCGTGGAACAGCGCGACTACGCCGCTCGCGATGGTTTCGCTGCTCGCGGCTTTGCCGAGCTGCGAGATGATCATCACCGGATAGAGGTTGGAGGGTACGTAGAGCACGGCGGCACCGAGTAGCAGCGCCCAGGTGCGTTGGGTGCTGGCGGGCTTGCGGCCGTACACGCCAGCTCCGCAGCGGTCGCAGGGGGCGCCCGGCGGGGTGGACGCGGCGGGATGCAGCTTGTCGCATCCCGCGCACCGGACCAGCGACGCCCGTGCTGCGCTGATCGCCGCCCTCGTCATGTGGGAGCGTGCGCCGCGTCGAGGCGCTTCCAGACGACGCGGTCGTCGAAAGCGGCGTTGGCGGCGGCCGCGATCACCATCGAGGCCATGAAAGCCCACGCCCCGGGACCCGGCGTGATGGTGGCCAGGGAAGCGAGCTTGGCCAGCGTGGCCAGCACCGCCAGCATGTAGACGTCGAGCATGGCCCAGGGGGCGAGGCGGTTTTGCCACCGCGTGAGCGGAGCCACGCCCGGCGGGAGCCACCCGGCCAGCAGTGGTGCGGCCACGTAGAGCATCGCCAGGATCTTCCCCAGCGGTGCGATCACGCTGGCCCACAGGATGAGGACTGCCAACGGTTCGTAGTGATCCCGCCAAAGCAGAACTACCCCACTGAGGATTCGGTTGGTCTCGGTTTGCCCCTTGAGCGTGAAGGTCAGGAACGGGTAGATGTTCGCGACGACGAGCAGCACCAGCGCGGCGACGCTGATCGCGACGGTATGTTCCAGTGTGCGCGGTCGTCCCCGATACAGCAGTCCGCCGCAGCGCACACAGCGGGCGTCCTCGCGGTCCTCAAGAGGCTGCTCCTCGTGGAGAAGATCGCACGACGCACAGGCCACCAGGTCGCCCATTTTACCGCGAGCCGTCCGAAGACTCTCCGAAGCGACCTTCCACCACATCGGCGGCTTCGCGCGTGGCGGCTTCCGTCAGGTCCACCGCCGCCCCCGCGCCCCAGAGCAGTCCGGCGAGGGAAGCCATCGGCGCCGCTCCGAGCTTTGGCTGAAAGCGCACGTCGTCGAGCGGCCCCGAAACATGCACGGGAATCGAGGGAAGTTGCCGGCTGGCGCGCAAGTGGGCGGCAGACGCTGCATACGAGACGACCTGCTCGATTCCCTGGGCGGTGAAGGCGACGTCGATCTCGAGGTCGAGGGTGCGATCGACCACGTCGACGTCGCCCCGGCCGCGAATGCGATAGTCATCCGTGATGATCTCGAGAGCGTCCGTCTGGGCGCGGCCGCCCTCGAGGGTGAAAGGGAAGGCGGCTCGGTGAAGGCGGGTTCGGGTGGGCGGCGGTTTGGGCTTCCTGCGGCGGGCCCACTTCGGCACAAAGCCGGTGAGGGCGTCGCCCACCGACTCCGAAAGACCCGCGAACAGCACCTCCCCTCCGTGCGCGGTGAACGTTCCGGACCCACGGAGCTTCCGGGGCTCGTCAACTGGCCCGGAGATCTGGGCCTGCGCGTCTACCATGGGAGACGCGGGCAGCTCCGGGCCGGTCGCACCGACGAGCTGGGCAAGGCTCGCACCCGATAGCGTGAGCTCCAGATCGAGCAGCGTTTGCGCCCCAAATTGATACTTCCCCTGGTGGGTCAACCTTCCCCCGTAGGCTTGGGCCTGCAGGGACTCGAGCGTTAGCGTCTCGTTGCGATATGCAAAGCGGCTTTCGAGCTGCTCGACGTGCCGGTCATACCGCGTGGCTCCCGCGGTCGCGAGCTTCGCGTCCGAAAGCACGAGGGCGTCGTCGGCCCAGCGGAGCCCGCTCTCGAACGTGCCGGGGCCGGCAAAGCGGAAGGCGTTGAAGTCCACGAAGCCTGCACCCAATGAGATCTGAAGCCGGCCTTCGAGTTCGCCGGTGTCGCTCTGGTGGAGCGAGATTTCCGCGTCGAGCGGGCCCTCAGCGCGCGAGATGTTCCATGATGCCGGCAGGTAGGGCACCAACCAAGCGGCCTCGACGTCCTGCGTTTTGAGCTGGACGGCGACGGGCTGGCTCCCAAGCGAAGCCGCCTCGCGCAGCGGCCCCGCGGTTCCGGAGAGCACAAAGTCGCCCCGTCGCTTCGCTACCGCGAGCCCACCCTGGATCTCAAACCGCGCCGATGCCCCTTCGCGAACACCGCGCACCCGAGCTCGCTTCAAGGCGATGCGCATCGTCACGGGGCGTGCCCGGAGGGCGTGGTCGATCCACGTGAGATCGGCATCGACGAGCTCGATCGATGGGAGTGCCGCCACAGGCATCGTGGTTGTCGGCGTGGGTGGCCGGCTTCCCCCGCTTTGGGTGAGGTGCTCCAAGCCGCGAACCTCCACCCCACCGTCTCGGTTGCGCGTCAGCGTGAGCATCGCGCCGTCCAGCCGAACGGCGCGGAGTCGCGGATCGCCGCGCAAGAGGCTCCACCACGCGGGCTGCAGCTCGGCGGCGCGGGCCGTCGGGCCGGAGGCGACCGAGATTGCGCCGGTGCGAATCCGGGGGCCAGGTCGAAACGCCACGCCGACCGACGCGACCGTCACCGTTCGCCCGAGCGCCGCCGAAGCCCGCGCGGCGACGAAGTCCGGCGTTACCCGCCGGACGAGGAGCAGGGCACCGATGGAGAGCGCCGAGCCCAGGACGGCAGCAAGGGCCATCGGCCAGAGGATCCGCCGCGAAACGGACCTGGCGGGCCGGTCGCTCCGCGCCTCCTCTTTCATTTCAATCATGGTAGTCCCGGTCTGCTGCGAAGTTATTCGTCGGTGCGCTTCCGGGCCTCGAGCCGGCGCTCTATTTCTCCGCCGTGGCCTACACGACGCTCGGGCGGCTCCCCGATAACGGTCCTACGCGATCGGGGGAGGGCTGTGCGAAACACTGGCCGTTCCGGCCGCTTTCTGGCCCTAGGGGTCTTGAGTGGTCTCCTCATCGACCCACTCCCCTTCGCGAGACATAGCTTCAGAATTCTCGCCGCCCTCGTCTTCAACACGCCGGGCGATGCCATCTTCCTCGCGTTCCTCGTCCGGCTCTTCGCGCAGTTCTCGGGTTTCCTTGGCCTTGAGGTTTGCTTCGGAATAGGTCTTGACGCAACCCCCAAGGAGGGACGCACAGAGACCCGCGATCAGCGCACCCACCGCGATCCGCAACCGCCAATGCTTCATTTCAATCAGGGTAGCCCGCGATCTCGGGCTTCGCGCACAGGCAAAGCTTCGCTCGCAACTTGGCCCCGGAGAACGCGCGGCCTTCCTGGTTCAGCTCGAACCCCGTCGCCAACTTGTGAGGTGCCAACTCGCGATTGAGGCCTGGCTGGCATACTGGGAGGCCGCGATCCGTGCGGAGGCCGTCGGTTGGCGGCGCAACGTTGCGGATCTGGAGCACTGTCACCTTCTTTCCACACCCCGTCGTCCTCTAGCCACGAACACGCTCAGGAGATCGGACATGCGATGGAACGCAGAGCTCGGAGCCCTGGCCATCGGGCTCGCGTTGGCCTCCGGGTGTCCCGCGGCCGCGGTGACCGAGTTCCTCGAGGTGACCCAGATGACCGAAGCGCACCGGAGCCTGCTGTCGCACAACGGAGTGGTCTTGATCGCAACGGTCGCCGACGCCCGCACCGACTTCGCCGAGCGCGACTACCGCCAGGCCGAGCGCGAGCTCCGGAAGGCGAGCCGGCTCTGCCGTCAGATTGCCGAGGCGAGCCCATCGCTCCGACTGAAGAGCAGCTTCGTCGCGGCGCTTGGGTCATTGGATCCCGGGGCTGCCAAGCCGGATGCGCAACTCGACCCGATCTATCGCCAGCTCGATGTCTATGACGATGTCGCCGACGCGATGGAGATCCGTGCCCAGGTGGATCGCGCCCGCGGAAAGCTCGGCGGCGGCGAGCTCGAAGCGGCGGAGCTCGACCTCCGTGCAGCCTCGGAGAAGATTGTCTACTTCGAGGTGGATCTTCCGATCCAGGAGACCGATCAGCTCCTCGGTGTCGCGTGGGAGGATTTCCAGCGCGGTGACTATGTGACGGCAGACCTGCGGCTTCGCAAGATCCAGAAAAGCCTGAAGACTTTCGCGGAGATCGCCCAACTCGACGTCGACGATTCGGAATGGACCGACATGGGGGCGCCCGGACCAGACCAGTAGCGCGCAACGGAGCTAGTGCACGCGAAGCCGCGCTCGAGCCTAATGGTGGAAGCCGCCCGCCTCCGCGGCGGTGAGGGATGTCTTTGCCGGATGTACGGAGAGGTGCTCGAGGGCGCGCCGGAAGTCGTCGAGCAGGAGTGCCGCCAGGTCGCGGGTCACGCCGTTTCGCACCAGGATGCGCTGAACCACGAGATCCCTCCGGTTTGCGGGCATGGGGTAGGCCGGCACCTGCCAGCCCCGGGTGCGCAGGCGGTCGGCGAGGTCGTAGAGGTTGAAGCCCGGATCGGCGTCGTCCCGGAGCGACCAGCAGAGCGCGGGGATGCCGCCGTCGTTCTCGCCGCGGTAGATCATGTCGAAGGGCCCGAGCTTGGCGATCGCGTCCGCCAGGAAGCGGGCCGTCTCGTAGCACGCCGAGTGGACGCTCCGGTAGCCCTCTTTGCCGAGGCGTAGGAAGTTGTAGTACTGCGCCGCTACCTGCCCGCCGGGGCGCGAGAAATTGAGGGCGAAGTCGGGCATGTTCCCGCCCAGATAGTTCACGTGGAAGACGAGATCATCAGGCAGGTCGTTTGCCTCCCGCCACAACGCCCAGCCTCCGCCGAGGGGCGCCAGGCCGAACTTGTGACCCGAGGCATTGATCGACTTGACGCGTGGCAGGCGGAAGTCCCAGATGAGCTCCGGCGCGCAAAAGGGCGCGAGAAACCCTCCGCTCGCGCCGTCCACATGAATCGGAATGTCGAGGCCGGTCCGCTGCTGCAAGTCGTCGAGGGCCTCGGAGACCGCCTGCACCGGCTCGTACTGGCCGGTGAAGGTGACGCCCAGGGTTGGCACCAATCCGATCGTGTTCTCGTCGCAGCGTGCCACGGCCTCTTCGGGCGTCATCAGCAACCGGCCCTTCTCCATGGGGATCTCGCGATGCTCGATGTCCCAGTAACGGGTGAACTTGTGCCAGCAGACCTGGACGGGGCCGGTCACGAGGTTGGGCCGGTCGCTGGGCTTGCCCTCGGCCCGGCGCCGAGCGCGCCAGCGCCATTTCATGGCCATGCCGCCGAGCATCGCCGCCTCGCTCGAGCCCGTGGTCGAGCACCCCGTCGTGTTGGCGGCCTCCGGCGAGTTCCAGAGATCGGCCAGCATGTGCACGCAGCGAGCCTCGAGCTCGGCGGTCTGGGGATATTCGTCCTTGTCGATCATGTTCTTGTCGATGCACTCGTCCATGAGCGCGTGCACCTCGGGCTCGACCCACGTCTGGCAAAAAGTGGCCAGGTTCTGACGCGAGTTGCCGTCGAGCAGGAGCTCGTCGTGAACCAGCTGATAGACGTCCCGTGCCTCGTGCGCCTCCTCGGGAAACTTGTATTTGGGAAGGGCCCTGGCGAGTTCGGTGGAGGCAAACACCTCGGCGTCAAGCTGTTCGCGCACGGTGTGTTTTCGATGGATCGGCATGCGAGTCTCCCGCGGTAGACCACCGCATTGTATCGGAGGGGTGGGTGGCTCGAAATCTCGAGAATCGGGCCAGCGGAATTCGCCCTCAGCTCGCGTTCGGATCGGCCTCGTCAAAGAGCTCCGGAATCATCAAGTAGGACCCCAGCAGGAAACAGACGCCTCCCGCCGCGGTGGCGAAGGCTGCCCAGAAGAGCGCGCCGCTGGCGGCAGGCGCGAGCGTGTGAAAGCTATAGAGGGCCGAAACCTGGAAGGCGACCGAGCCCAGAAAGTTGACGACTGCGATCCACCACGAGACGCTGCGCGGCGCAAACGACCAAGCGCCCTGGGAGACCTCGGCGTAGGCGAGGTAGCTCGCGACCAGAAAGCAGCCGCAGCCCACCATGTTGGGGGTCCAGACGACCAGGTCCTCTTCTCTCCAGGAGAGTCCCGCGATCAACGCGTCGACGGTGTTGAAGTTGAACATGATTGTCCCAACAAGCTGGATCGCGCTCGCGAGGTAGCCGAGATTGCGGGGGCACCATCCGAACCAACGCCACGCACGGGCCGCGTCGTCGCGCAACGCCTCGGCGACGTCGCCGTTGATCGCCTCGAGCCATTGGAGCCAGGCGGCGCTCGTAAAAAAGATCGCACCCACGACGAAGATCCCGTTGAGCACCTGCGTACCGCGAAACGGCGCGGGGACCGACTGCGGCCAGGCAGAGCCGATGCCGCCTACGGCAAAGAAGGTCGACCCGATCACGAAGAGCAGCGCGACCCACCAGGCCAGCCGCTTCGGCGCCCACAGGTGAAGGAAGGCGCAGGCTTGCGAGGGACGAGGGTGCTCGGCACTCGCCTCGTCCGGGACGCGATGGGGGCGGAGCCCTTTGCGATGTCGGCGCGAGCTGGCGACGAGATGCCCGCCTTCCGGATGGCGGCGAAGCCGATGGGTGACGAAGGGGCCCGGCCCCCGCGTCTGGGTATCGCCCCATTGCTTCCGAGCCACCGGTCCCCGCGTCGACTCTCGAGACATCATAGCAATATGCCTATGGCGCTACTGGAGATCCATGGGCCGCCACACCCTGAGGCTGGACGAAGACAACGAGCGCTGCCTCGAAGAGGAGCAGAAGAAGACTGGGAAGTCGTTCAAGGCGGTCGTCAATGATCTTCTGCGCGAGGTGCGAGAGTTCTTCTGCTGTACGCGGCGATCCGCGAGTATCCCCAACATGAGGCAGCGCTCACCTGGCTCGAAGCGCGGTTGAATGGAACGCAGGTCGGTCTCGCCTGGCCGAGCCTCCTGCCCCTCATTCCGTAGAGACATCGCCGTAGTTGTCACTGACTTCACACCCACGAGAAAAATGACGGCTTGGTGCGCTGGCCCGAGAGAATCACGACGGCCCGCTGCCCATCGGTGAAGTAGGAATCTCCGGTCAGGTTGCGACGCGGCGCCGATTCCGGGGCTGGCTCCACCCCGGCGACATGACCAACCCGAGCGACTCGACGCGCCGCCAGCAGGTCGTCGATCACGTATTCCCGCGCCTCGTCGACGTCGGGATCGATCTTGTGCGTGGTGAGATTCCAGGTCTTGGGCGTGAAGCGAACACCGATGTCGCGGCTGATCTGGCCGATCCAGACCGGTTGGCCTTCGAAAGCCAGGGGTGTCTGCCAGAGCCGCAGGTGGATCCGCTCATCGATGCTTGCGCGAGCTCGTTGCAGGGCGAGGTCCTGGCGTCGTCCCGCCAGGTAGAGCGGGCTCACCGGCGAGTAGCGATACTCAGTGTCGAACAGGAATGCCTTCGCGGTCTTCCAGCTCGTCGAGAAGTCAATCGTCTCCGCCTCGTCCCAGCGCGCCCCGAAACACTGCCGCATGGTCGTCCTGCTTCCCACCACGACGAGGTTCAGCGGATCGCCTTCTACGTTCCCGTGGGGATTGGACGTCGCCCGCGGCTGGTGCTCCAGCCACGAACGCAACGCTGCCTCATCAACGTTCTCGAGCGCTTTGGGAGCGGATGCCTCAGGGCCCGGGGCCTCGAGAGCGAGCCCGGGGACTTCGAGCGTGAACGCAAACTCGCGAATCTGGTCGGTGGTGATGAGCGCGACGTCGAGGTTCTTCGTCCCTTCGTCGAGGGTGGTGAACACGAACCCCGCCTTCTCTTTTGCCGGACCGATCAGTCCACCGGGGAAGCCGTGGACCTTGAAGAAGCGGTTCATGTGCCGGTTTGCTGCGCGCGCGCCGAAGAGTTTGAACAGCACCAGTGGAAGGAGCGGCAGAAAGAACCAGGCGAGGAGCCCAAAGCTCAGCAGGCGCCTGCCCAGCGCAAAGTGGTTGGCGTAGGCAGCTTCGAGCGGGGTGTAGTAGGCGGGGTCGATGCGAAGGAGGTCGAGTCGGCAGGGGGTCTCGGCGTCGTTGCGCACGCGAATCCAGACCGGTTGCAGGCTGCGCCGGGCCATCCGCACGCCAAAAAAGCGCCTGCTCTCGTCGCCGCTCAAGGCCGACACGGTTACCGCGAGGCCCGCATCCTTCTGCGTCTGGGCGCGCTCCATAAAGGAGCGCTGTGCCGGATCCGGCCGGTACGGCACCGAAAGCAATCGCGATGCGGTCCGCCTCAACCGAGACACACGCCCTCCTGCGCGGTTCGGGGCGCTTTTGGACGACGAGCCGAAGGTGGCTACCCACCGGGCTCCCCCGCAGCGCAGTCCCGCGAGCTTTCCGTTGCAAAGGGACGATAGTTCTAATAAGACTAGAGCGCCGAGAGGGCTAAGCCGGGAGACCAAGATCTGTGAAGCAATTTCAGTGGCGACGCCTCGGCCCGGCTCCGTCTCGCTTCGTATTGGGCTTCGTATTGGGGCTCGCGCTCCAAATTCTGCTTGCCTCCGTCGCAGGGGCCGCGGAATCCACGCCAGGATGGGATCCCCAACAGGTGGGATCTGCGGCAGAAGCGGTCGAAGAAGCCGCGCAGGCGGTCCTCCACACCTTGCGGGTCGTTCCGATCCCCGCCGAAATGCCCTACCGGATGCAGATGCTGAGCGATGTGGTCAGCGACGCGGAGGAGATCCAGCGCGAGAGTCGATCCCTGGTGAAGGAGCTGGCCGACGGCAAGAGCCGCGAGCAGACAAAGCGATCGTTTCACCGCATCGCGGAGAGCTTCCCAGACCTGAAAGCCAACACCCGCCTCCTCGCTCCGCCTGAAGAACTCACTCAGAACGTCGCTACGCTGGGAGCCGCCGTGGAGCGTCTTGCGCAGTTTTACGCCGGGGCGGCTGCGACCGACTGAGTCCGGTCGCCCGTAGCCCGTTGCTCCCTCGATCCCTGCGGCGCCGGGCCAGAGGAGAGTCGCTACGTCGCGATCCGGAGTACTGCGGATTGCAATTGTCCTTCGATCTGCCACCAAGAGCTTTGAGGCGTTGGGTGAACGATTGTGACACCACCGGCAGGTCGGGCGGTCTGCGCTCACACTCGGGCCTCTTTCGGTCGATAGCCGGACTACGGCGCGGTCGGGCTTCGATCGGAACGCAGCCCCCGCCGCCCCGGTCGGTGACCGCTAAAGAGGGTGCTCATGGAAAACGCGCCGAATCGAATCCTGTGGTGGTGCTTCGTAGCCTCGCTTCTCATCTACGTCGGGGTGGCCTACCTCGTCGCGGTTCCGGCGACTTCCCACACCGCACAGCCCGTGCTCGTTGTGGTCTTTGGGCTCCTCTCGGCCGCGATTGGAATCGCCTCGCTCATCTACCGTCGACACGCACTCTCGGGGCCGATCCAGCGCGGCGCCCTCAACCCCATGACCCCCGACGGTCTGCAGAAGGCGTTTCCGCCCTTCGTCGTCAATCTGGCGCTCTCGGAATCGGTGGCCATCTTTGGTCTGGTGCTCGCGCTCCTGGCCGGGCAAGGTGCGTATTCGATCCCGTTCATCCTCGCGGCGTTGGCCCTTCTGTATGCGCACCGACCGACCGCACCCGATCTGCTGCCGCCCGTGGGAGGGTCGGAGGCCCCGGCGCGCCCAACCCCGATCGGGTAAATGGCCTCGGCGGCGACCTGGGTCACGATCCGGAACCGCTCGGCGCGTTCCTGCGGCACGCCACCGCGAGTTCTCCAAAATGCCATCGGAATGCCCTGTGAAATGCGGCGCCACTGTGGCATTCAAGAGTGGTGAATCGCCCCAAAACATCGTTTCAAATTGGTGATGCCGTCATCCAGCGGCAGACTGAGTTCAGCACGTCTCCGGCTCCCCGCGCACGGGCCGTGGTTCCCGCGCCCCGCGGCGAGTTCTATGCCTATCTCGTCGAAAAGCACTGGCGGGTAGTCGGGAGGACTGCGGACGGACGGGTCTTGCTGCGGAACCGGCGCGGAGAGCTCCACCGTCTCGCGCCTGAAGCAGGCAATCTGCGCCGCGCGACTCTGCTCGAACGCTGGCGCTTGCGGGACCGCTTCCCGGCCCGGGAGGCTTGGCCGCCGGCTGAGGAAGCATCGGCGACCCCGGCCGCGAATCCATGGGGTCGAGAAGGCCGCGCGGTGACACGGCTCGGGGCGCCTGGGGTTCGACCATTGGTGGAGGATGGCCTCGTCCTCGAACCCGGCCGCCACGGCGTTGGCCTTCGTGACATAGCATCAACCCGATGATGTGCCGGAAGCAAAAGGCACGGGGCGGGTGAAGCGCGAAGCGTGAGCAGGGCTCAAGTCGCGCCAGGGTGAAGGTCGAGCTCCGCGCGCTCGGGCGCGAGGCAGCGCAGAAGGTCGCGCACGCAGGAACGATGAACCCCGCCTCCATCGAACTCGATCGCCGATCCCCCCGTTTCGGCGCGGATCACCCGACCCTTCACCAGCGCAGCGTCTCCATCCGCGGGTTGGGGCAGGAGGACTTCGATTCCGGAGGCTGCGGCGAGCCTTGGGTGCGCTTCCAAACCGAGCCCCGTTTCCGAGAGGTCGCGCGCCCGAAGTGCCGCAATGGAAACCTCGGGCAGACCGAAGGCAGGGACGCGAGCCACGAAGGGGAGGCGCGGTTTGCGGCGGCGCTCGCCGCCGCCGACAGGCGCAACGCGGGGCGCGATCGAGGCCCACACCTCGTCGGCCAGGAGGGCGAGCTGCCGGAAGAAGAGCGTTTCGGGGCCCTGCTCGAATGCAACGCCGGGCGTCCTTCGGCGCTGTGCTTCGCGCTCTTCGCGTTCCGATCGGGAGGCACTTTCCGAAACGAAGTTCGGCGAGAGCGGGTAACTGAGGCGGCGAATCGCCGCCACCAGATCGAC
Source organism: uncultured Spirochaetales bacterium (assembly GCA_964615045.1). GTDB lineage: Bacteria > Myxococcota_A > UBA9160 > UBA9160 > PR03 > JANQRO01. The sequence goes on along the minus strand of CAZTOE010000052.1, from coordinate 917 downwards.
GAGATTCCGGTGGGCCTTCTCGCCGTCACTGTCGCTCCCGCGAGGAATCCGAGAGAGCACGATTCGCGCTTCCGCAACGCCCGGACTCCTGCGCTTCGCACGGCGAAAGAAGCGTCGATTCTCGCGGAGCGACGCTCGATCGCGCACGGGCACGAGAACGAGATCACTCGCTCCGAGAAGGGCCGACGCCTCCTCGTCGGTGCGCACCCGGGCGTCCGCAATCACGAGGCCGGACCAGTGAAGTTGGTCAAGTAGCCCGGGGAGATCGGCGGCAAGGGTCTGGGCGAAGCGCGGGAGAACGTGCACGCCGTGGCGACCCGGGGTGACTTCTGCCACTTCTCCGTCGCTGTCGCATCCGCAAGGCGTGGGATCAACTCCGGGAAGCGCAAGCTGGGCGCCATGCTCGGAGATCAAAAGGAGTGGCAAATCACAGCGGGCGGCTCGGAGGTGAAAGGCCAGGTTGGCGGCGATCGTCGCACGACCGACCGCGGCGGTGGCGCCCGCGACGATGACGGCGCAGGAGGCGGAGTAACCACCGTACGGTTTGCGAGAACGCTGGGGCATCGGGACGCCTGTTGGGTTCGCAGCCACGCTACGATTGCGTCACGCAAGGATCAATTGTCCGTGCGATAGCGTCACCGAGTTTTCACGCGGCTGCCTCGTGCCCGTGTGAGACTCGCCGCGATGCCGACTCCGTTTCGCGACTCCAACGCCTTCGGGCCTGCGTCGTGTGTCTTCCGGGCGAGTGTCGGCGCGGCGCTGGAGCACACTCAGGCGTGTCTACGCGAGCGGCGGGCGGCGGTGGTGATCGCGCCGCCGGGCTTCGGTAAAACGCTGTTTCTCCGGCTCCTGCGGGCTCGGCTGGATCAGGCGATCCCGCTGCATGTGCCGCATCCGATTCTCAGCCCCGACGACCA
>CAZTOE010000051.1:0-19940 GCA_964615045.1 uncultured Spirochaetales bacterium | reverse complement strand
TTCGAACCGATCTGGCCAAGGTGAACCAGATCCTGTTCCTGCTCCTCGACAACGCGGTCAAGTTCACTCCGCGAGGGCGAATCGAAATCCGCTCCCGCGTCGAGGGCTCCGAGCTCGTCTGTGAAATCCAGGACACAGGGATCGGCATATGTGCCGACGACCAGCAATTTGTATTCGACGAGTTCTTTCAGGTGGACGAGCTGGCTTCGACCAAGTACCGGGGCGCGGGTCTCGGCCTCGCCTTGGTCCGCGATCTGGTCTCGCTGCTCGATGGCTCGCTGTCGATGAAGAGCGACGTCGGAACCGGCACTACCTTCGGTTTCCGGCTGCCCGTCGAGGTCTTGCGCTAGACGCTCATTCGTCCTCGACGCCTGCTTCGGCCTCGGGATAGTCGGGTCGGATGTAGCCGGCTGCGATCTCGCGCAAGGCCGTCACCACCTCCCGGTTGGGGGATTCGATTAGCGGCCGGGAGCCCCGCTTGATTTGTTTGGCGCGAATCGCCGCCATTTGAACCAGGTGGAACCGGTTCGGAACGCGCTCAATACAATCTTCGACCGTGATGCGTGCCATCCTGCCCTTCCTTTGGATGACGCAGGGTAGGCGAGTCGGCGGGGATCTTCGAGTGAATTCGTCGGTGGGGTTTCAAGACAAGGAGACCCCGGCCGACAACGCCCGGCCGGGGTCCCGGACCTCCCTGAAGAAGGTCTGTCGCTCCCCCTAGGCTGAGCGGCGCCGCGTGGCCTTTCGGCGGGTTGCCTTCTTGCGCGTCGTCTTCCGGCGCGTGGCCTTCTTGCGGGCCGGCTTCTTTCGCGCCGTCTTCTTCCGCCCCGTCTTCTTCCGCCCCGCCTTCTTCCGCGTGGTCTTCTTTCGCGCTGCCTTCTTCCGCGTGGTCTTCTTCCGCCCTGCCTTCTTCCGCCCTGCCTTCTTCCGCGTGGCCTTCTTGCGCGCTGCCTTCTTCCGCCCTGCCTTCTTCCGCCCTGCCTTCTTCCGCGTGGCCTTCTTGCGAGCGGTCTTCCTGCGCGTGGCCTTCTTGCGGGTGGCCTTCTTGCGCGTTGCCTTCTTACGAGCTGCCATCCTTGGGTCACCCCCCTTTTTGGTCTCGGCGCCGCGACCTTCTCCGCCGGTGGTGGCAACACCGTTGTCACACACTGGCTCGGCAAAGACGGGTGGGGTTTTGGCCTGGTCCCCTTTTTCGGAACCAGTCCTTGCCCCACTTCATGTCCGCGTCGCCGAACACTTCGACCCCCGAATCGTGCTCCTTGTGGAGCCGCCGAGTGTCGATTTCAGTTCGCCGAGATTTGAAACGGGCTCGCAACCAGCGGCTGAAACCCGACCTCTTCTCAGCGTTCCTCGCCCCTATCGGGATGTGGATTCGGCGACTTGACGGCTATTTGCCTCCAATCCGGTCCACAATCCGCGGCTTAAGAGCCATTGTTGCGGGTCACGGTTACACCGCATTTGCAAGACCGTCAAGACAGAAGTGCAAAAAAATCAAGCTGATGGGGACCGGAACTGCGCCCTCGCGTCGACTTCGATGCAGATCCGGCCGCGGCACGGGCCGGCAGTTCACGCGAGGCGACCATCGCAGATGGGTTGAGAGGGAGCGGGTCCGAGCCATACGCGGTCGGCCCCGGAATGACTCGGCGAGATCGCAACGACGATGCGAGGATGCTGCGACGCGGGCGCTACCGCTTTCGCTTGTGGCGTTGGCGTCTCAGGAGCTTTCGCTTCTTGTGCTTTCGCATCTTCTTGCGACGCCACTTGACTACGCTGCCCACGCTCGCTCCGACGCTCGGGTTCCAGACGGCGAGGAGAGGTACCGGTTCACCGTCCCGAAGTCAACCGTTGTCAGCGCATCGACGCGGTCGCCGTGACCGAGGCGAGCTGGGCGCGGAGGGTTCCCGGCGTCACGCGGGTTCGAACCCGCCCGAGCCATCGATTGAGAAGATGGCGCCGGGATAGGAACGGCAGCACGGGCCGACGTCGGACGCCCAGCCCTCGCCATTCCTGGAGCAGCAGCGCATTGTTCGGATCGACCATTAGTCCGCGCCGCAAGTAACGCAGCGCTTCCGACTTGCGTCCAAAAGCGAGGAGGACGCGCGCAAGATTGTGGTAGACCTCCGGATTGTCATAGTCATCGCGCAGCGCGGACCGGCACAGGGCGAGCCCGCGATCGAGTCGACGCTCGATCATCGCCACGGCCCATCCGTAGTGGGAGCGCAGGCGCGGACTCGCCGGATCGCGTTGGTAGGCGTTGGCGAATTGCTCGAGGGCCGCCATTTGAAGCCCAGAATTCAGTAGTTCCTGCCCGCGCCGCAGAGATTCTTCGGGTGTCAAGATTCCGGTCATTCGCGATCCCCCCAATCCGTGCCGAGAGCTCATCCATCAGCACCTCGTCTTGTGCGGGGAGCAAATGCCGTGCCGCACCTCGCAGCGCGCAAGAGCAGGCCGAGACAGTTGATTTTCCGTGATCCGGCGCGCCCGTGTGCTGGCCGGATACCCGCTGTCGGGTTACGACGCGGTAAGTTTGGGTTACGGTCTCGTAACCGCGGGGCTCAGTGCTCGATGATCTCGAGGATGTAGCGTTTCTTTTCTTTGCCGCTGGCAGCCGCCATGATGGTGCGGATTGCAGAGGCGTGGGCGCCGCCTTTTCCGATTACCTTACCGAGGTCTTCTTTCGCGACCGACAGCTCGAGGACGTGGGCGTGTTCTCCCACCACCTCTTTGATTTGGACTTCGTCCGGCTTGTCGACCAATGCTCGTACGACCGCTTCGATCAGCTGCTTCATCATGCCCTCCACACTCCAGCTGCGATCGGGCGGCGCAGTCACCAGGGGCAGCAGACAACGTGAGACGTTCCTACCCAGATCGTGAACGAGATTCTACCTCATCCCGATGCCGGACGGAGCCACATTCCCCGACAGAGCGGGGTCAGTCTTTCTCGCTCAGGGAGCCCGGGCGAACTCGATGCCCGCAGTGAAGCCGAGCCCCGCGTCACTCGGAAGAACCCCCTGGGGTCAAAATAACCCGAACGTTGCGTTTCGCTCACTCGCCCGGGGGCCCGCGGACTACATGCGAGCGTCCTCGGCGCCGAAGAGCTCGCGGAAGGCCAATAGCGGAGGATCAGCCGCTGCGTCATCCTCGACATCGAAACGCAATGGAAACCCAGCTGATTGATCCTGAGCATCTCGATCCGGGACCCAGTACGGACCGAGTAATCTAGCCCGGCCGAGGCCTCAGGGGGCCCGGCCAGTTGGCCGGGTAGCTGAGGACCTCGCGATGGCGAATCCCGAACTCACAACCCGAATCCTTCGCCGCCTGCTGGCCAGCGGAGTCACCGTACGCGCCGGCCGCCTCCTCTCGCGGGTCCACCCCGCTGACATGGGCCCGATGATCGCCGTCCTGACCCCGGACGAAATCAGGGCCGTCGTCGACCTCCTTTTCGAACAGCGTCGCGCAGCCTCGACGCTCTCGGAATTGCCCCCGGACATCTTTCGGCAGGTCGTCGACGCGCTGGGCGACCAACGGCTCGCCGCGGTTCTCGCCCGCCTCGAGATCGACGACATGTTGGCGCTGGTCGACGAACTGCCAGAAGAGCGCCGGGAAGAGGTCGTCGGCCTGCTGCCCGAACACCGCCGCGCCGGTCTGCGCAAGCTGGAGCTCTACCCCGAATACAGCGCCGGCCGTGTGATGACCACGGATTTTTTGGCCCTCGACGCCAAGATGAGTGCCGAGGAAGCGATCGATCACATTCGGGCGCGCGGTACCGATGCCGACACAGGGTCGATCCTCTACCTCTATGTCGTCGACGACGACCGCAAGCTCCTCGGCGTCGTGCCCATCCGTCGCCTCGTGACGGCGCCCCCTACACGCACCTGTGGCGAATTGATGGTCCGGGATCCCGTCAGCGTCCAAGCCGACACCGACCAAGAGGAAGTGGCTTCGCTCGTGGCCCGCTACAACCTGCTCGCCGTCCCGGTCGTCGATGCGATGGGCCACATGCAGGGCGTGATCACGGTCGACGATGTGATCGACGTGATCCAAGAAGAGGCCACCGAGGACATCTACAATCTTGCGGGGCTGTCTGAAGAGGACCGGGTTTTCAGCCCCGTGTATCTCTCGGTGAAGAAACGCCTGCCGTGGATGCTGGTGAACCTGTTCACCGCCTTTTTGGCCGCTTGGATCGTGGGGCTTTTCGAGCGCACGATCGAGAAGGTTGTGCTCTTGGCGGTGTTCATGCCGGTCGTCGCCGGGATGGCGGGCAACGGCGGAGCGCAAGCACTGACCGTCGTCGCGCGCGGGATCGCGCTGGGGGAGCTCGAATTCTCGAGCGGCATGCGCGCGATCTGGAAGGAGCTCGCCGTCGGGCTCGCAGTGGGTGCGACGACCGGACTCCTCGCTGCCGGAATCGCCTACGCGTGGGGCGGCAACCCGGTGCTGGGCGCCGTCGTCATGATCGCGATGTTGGTGAGCTTGTCGGTCGCAGGACTCGTCGGCTCTGCCGTCCCGCTCGTGCTGAAGGCCATGGGCCAAGACCCCGCCCTGGGCTCGAGTGTCATCGTCACGACCTTCACCGATGCCTTCGGATTCTTCACTTTCCTCGGCACCGCGACCTTGGTCATCGAGCGGATCTCCTAGCCGCTCCTCGAGGCTGCAGGAACCCCGAGCCGCTCGAGGTAACGCAGCACGTATTTTCCCAGGATGTCCGCTTCGAGGTTGACGGCGTCGCCGAGCTGGCGCTCGCCGAGATTGGTTTCGCGCAGCGTGTGGGGGATCAGGGCGACGTCGAACCTGTCGCGGGTGACGTTTACGATGGTGAGCGAAACGCCGTCGATTGCGACGGACCCCTTGGGTACGAGCTGCCGGGCGAACTCCTCGCCGCACGTCACCGCAAAGCGCACGTCGTCGCCCTCTCGCTCGAGCGACGCGACCCGCCCCGTCGCATCCACGTGTCCCTGGACGATATGTCCGTCGAGCCGCCCATCGGATCGGAGCGCTCGCTCGAGATTGACCCGGTCCCCGACCCCGAGCGCCCCGAGCGCGGTGCGCTCGAGGGTTTCGCGGACCGCGTCGAAACTGAGTTCGCCGCCCGCCACCGCGGTTACGGTGAGACAGGCGCCGTTGATGGCGACGCTCGCTCCGAGGGGAACCGAAGCGGCGATGTCGCCGGCCTCGATCCGCAGGTTCACCAAGTCGCCGCTCCGTTGGCACCTCGTGATCACTCCGACGCGCTCGATGATTCCGGTGAACATGGGCTACTCGGAGAAACGCAGCTCGATTTCGCGCATCATGCGGTCGCGCACGAGATCGTAGTCTGCGGGAAGCTCGATCGGCGGGTTCGCAAACTCGCTGTCGATGCCCTCGAGCTGGGTTTGGTGATAGCGAACCTTGTAGTCGACGAACTTGAGGCCGTGAGCGGTGGACACCACCACCACCCGATCTCCCTTGCGGATCTCACCCCGCTCGAGCAGCTTGGTCAAGGCTGCGAGCGCCACTCCTGTGTGGGGGCAATTGAACAGCCCGGTCCGATCGGCGTGGACGCTGGCATCGACGAGTTCTTGCTCGGTCGCCTGCTCTACGACGCCGTTGAAGTCGCGCAGTGCGGCCACCGCCTTCTCGTAGGAAACCGGATTCCCGATTTGAATCGCGGATGCCAGCGTGGGCTCGGCGTGAACCGGCTCGAATACGCGGAAGTCGCGCTGGTAGGCGCGGAAGAGGGGGTTGGCCCGCTCCGCCTGAGCGACCGCGATCCGCGGCTTGCGATCGACCAGACCGAGATCGAGCATCAGCTGGAGGCCCCGCGCCAACGCCGAGACGTTGCCCAGGTTTCCGCCCGGGATCACGATCCAATCGGGAACTTCCCAATCGAACTGTTGGGCGATTTCGATGCCCACGGTTTTCTGTCCTTCGATACGCAGGCTGTTCATCGAATTGGCCAGGTAGATGCCGTCCCGGTCGGCGACGCGTTTTACGATCTCCATGCAGCCATCGAAATCGGTGTCGAGGGCGAACACGATGGCTCCGTTCGCGACTGGCTGAATCAACTGCGCGACGGACACCTTGCCCCGGGGCAAGAATACGATCGCGGGAATCGAGGCTGCGGCGGCGTAGGCGGAGAGGGCTGCGGAAGTATCTCCCGTGGACGCGCAGGCGACCGCCCGAACGGGCTTCCCTTGTGCGCGCATCTGCTTCACCATCGAAACCAGGACGGTCATCCCGAGGTCTTTGAAGGATCCCGTGTGGGAGTTCCCACAGAGCTTGATCCAGAGGTCTTCGAGTCCGAGCTCACGCCCGTAGCGCTCGGCCCAAAAAAGATTGCTGTGGCCTTCGTACATCGACACGATGTTTTCGTTGTCGATCGCGGGACACACCCACTCCTTCTTGCCCCAGACGCCGGAGCCGTAAGGCCATTCGTTCTTGTGGGCGCGCTCCTCAAAGAGCGACTTCCATTCTTCCGCCGTGGTCTTTCGCAACGCGTCCAGATCGTGGACCACCTGAAGGAGGGAGCCATCGCGGGCCGTGTACACGATCTCGTCGAGGGCATAGCGCTCACCGGGATCGCGGAGCGAGGCGAACCAGGCCCGGTATTCGGCCCTTCTCACAAATCCTCCTCGATCCGGATCAGGCGCGTCGGTTCCACCACTTCGGACAGCTGATCGATGCGAGTCAGGGCGCGGCGAATCGCGGCCTCCTGGGCGGGGTGCGTCATCATCAGGACGGGGACCGCCCCACCCGGCAGCGCCCGCCCCTTCTGGATCATCGACTCGATGCTGATGCCCTCGCGTCCCAGCTCGCCGCCGATGTGGGCCAACACCCCGGGACGATCGAGGACTTGAAAGCGCAAGAAGGCCCGCCCTTCGAGCTCACCGAGAGGCAAAATCGCGTGGCGTTTGAGCGTTCCCGGCTGAGCGGAGAGCGGCGGCACGCGGCCGGCGCTACCGTGCCGCACGTCGCGGGCCAACTCGACGAGGTCGCCGACCACCGCGCTGGCCGTCGGAAGTTCGCCCGCACCCGCGCCGTAGTACAGCGTTGGGCCCACGGCGTCTCCGCAAACCGCGATGGCATTCATGGAACCATCGACGTTGGCCAGCAGACTGCCGCGCGGGATCATGGTCGGGTGAACGCGAACTTCCAGGCGCTCGGCCTCTGCGGTGCCGTCGCCTGCGTGGAGTTTGGTAATGCCCAGCAGCTTGATGCGGTAGCCGAACTCGCGCGCCGCCTCGATATCGACTGGCTCGATCGCGCGTATCCCCTCAGTCGGCACTTCCTCGAAGGTGAAATCGGCGCCAAACGCCATCGAGGCGAGCAGCGTGATCTTGTGGGCGGCGTCGATACCATCGACATCGAAGGTCGGATCCGCTTCCGCGTAGCCGAGCTCCTGGGCGCGTTTCAGCACGACCTCGAAGGGTTCGCCGCCGCGCTCCATCTCCGTCAATACATAATTGGTAGTACCGTTGATGATGCCGTGGACACTTTCGATGCGGTTGGCGCAAAGCCCTTCGCGGAGGGAGCGCAGGATGGGAATGCCCCCCCCCACGCTCGCTTCGAAAGCAATATCGGCACCTCCCTTGCGCGCCGCCTCGAAGAGCTCACGGCCGTGCAGGGCCAGGAGCGCCTTGTTCGCCGTGGCGACGGGCTTGCCGAGCTCGAGCGCGCGCAGGATCAAGCGTCGCGCCGCGTCGTAGCCGCCGATCAACTCTACGACCAGTTCGACCCGCGCGTCGTCGACCAGGGCTTCCCCATCGGCGTCGAAACGGATTCCCGCGAGGTCCACACCGCGGTCGCGCTGCGTGTCCAGGTCGGCGACGCGCACTACCTCGAGCGGGAATCCCAGCCGCTGCTCGATGAGCTGCGCGTTGCGCCGCAATACCTTGACCACACCGGTCCCGATGGTTCCGAGACCGAGGATGCCCACGCCCATCGCCTTCCGCGCGCTCACAGCATCGCCTCCCTCAGAAAACGGCGGATACCCCGCACCGCTTGCCGAATTCGATGTCGGTTCTCCACGAGGGCGAACCGCACACAATCATCGCCGGTCTCGCCGAACCCGATGCCCGGGGAGACCGCGACTTTCGCCTCGCGCAGAAGCCGCTTCGAAAATTCCAGGGATCCGAGCGCCCGCAAAGGCTCGGGGATCCGCGCCCATACGAACATTGTGGCTAGCGGTTTCGGGATCGGCCAAGTACCGGCACCCGGGGCGGAGAGTCCGTCGATCAAAGTATCGCGTCGGTCCCGATAGGTTCGAGCCGCCTCCGCTACGCAATCTTGCGGGCCGCGCAGCGCCGTGATCGCCCCGACCTGGATTGGGGTGGGAATCCCGTAGTCGAGGTAGCTCTTGATGCGCCCCAAAGCATCGATCATCTCGCGGTTGCCCGTCGCGAAGCCTACGCGCCAGCCGGCCATGGAATGACTCTTGGAGAGTGAGGTGAATTCGATCGCGATGTCGCGAGCTTCGGGAACCTCGAGAATGCTGGGTGGTCGGTACCCATCAAAGCATACCTCGGCATACGCAAAATCATGTAGCACCATCAGATCGTTGCGGCGGGCGAACTCGACGACGCGCTTCATGAAGGCGAGGTCGACGACCTGCGTGGTCGGGTTGTGGGGAAACGACAGGATCATCATCTTGGGCTTTGGCCAGGTCCGCGCCATGGCGTGCTCGAGGCGCTCAAAAAAGTCCGCCTCGGGCTCCATCGCCACCAGGCGCAGATCGCCACCCGCGATGGTGACTGAGTAGCGGTGGATCGGATAGCTGGGGTCGGGACACAGCACCACGTCCCCGGGACCGATCGTCATCAACACGAAGTGCGCGAGGCCCTCTTTGCTGCCGATGACTGCGATCGCCTCGGCATCGGGGTCGAGATCAATCCCGTGCCGCCGCTCGTACCACTCGCAGATCGCTGCGCGCAGGTTCGGGAGCCCGCGCGAGGCGGAGTAACGGTGGGTGCGCGGATTGCGGGCGGTCTCGTTGATCTTCGCGACGATATGGGTGGGGGTGGGGAGATCCGGATTCCCCATCCCGAGGTCGATCACGTCCTCGCCGCGCGCCCGCGCCTCTTGCTTGAGGGCGTTCACCTCGGCAAAGACATAGGGCGGAAGCCGCCGAAGCTTGTGGAAATCGTACTGAATCGCCGTTTCTCGAACTTCGAAGGGGATCGCGCTGCGATGCGCTAACATCTGGATAATATTGAAGGAATTCTATTTCGTCCACTGGCTAGAGGGAGTAGTAGTGTGATCCGATTGGCGGCGATGACCTGTGGCTGGTTGGGGTCGGACCTCGGGAACTTCCTCGAGGGGGCGGAGGGGCGGATCCGGATCCCGGTACCGACCTATTTGATTGAGCATCCGCGCGGTCGAGTCGTGTTCGACTCGGGCCTCCATGTCGACACCCAGCGAGACCCGCACGCGCGGCTGGGGCGCGTCGCCGACATCTTTCAGGTCGAGTTCCGACCCGGCGAGGAGCTGGCGGCGCGGCTCGCGATCGTCGACACCGACCCCGACCGCGTCGACTTCCTGGTGAATTCCCATCTCCACTTCGACCACACCGGAGGCAACGCTCAGGTGCCGAACGCCCGGGTGGTGGTCCAGCGGCGCGAATGGGAGGCAGCCCAGGACGAAAGGCTGCGCCGCGTCAACGCGTACAACCCGCTCGACTACGATCTGGGGCAGGATCTGATGCTGGTAGACGGCGAGCACGACCTCTTCGGCGACGGAAGCGTCGTGTGCTTTCCGACCTATGGGCACACCGCCGGGCACCAATCACTGCGAGTCCGGCTCGCTTCGGGAGATGTTGTGCTCTGCGGGGACGCATGTTACTTGCGCCGGACCCTCGAGCACTTCCATCTCCCGAGTATCGTGCACGACCGCGAGGAGATGCTGAACTCGCTTCACCGCCTGCGGGCACTGCAGAACGCCGGCGCCCGCATCTTCTACGGCCACGACCCTGAGTTCTGGCGGGGCGTCCCCCAAGCCCCAGCGCTCGTCGAATAGTCCCCTGTGACTAGCCTTCCCACTACCCCAGGAACGGAATGATGATTAGCGCCACGATGTTGATGAGCTTCAGCATCGGGTTGATGGCGGGGCCGGCGGTGTCCTTGTAGGGGTCGCCAACCGTGTCGCCGGTGACTGACGCCTTGTGCGCCTCGGAACCTTTGCCGCCGTGGGCGCCCGACTCGATCAGCTTCTTGGCATTGTCCCAGGCGGCGCCGCCGGTAGTCATCGAAAGCGCCACGCACACCCCGGCGACGATCGAGCCGATCAACAGCCCGCCGAGCGCCTGCGCGCCGAGCACCATCCCGACGACGATCGGGATCAGGACGGGAATGAGCGCGGGCGCGATCATCTCGCGCAGCGCGGTCTGGGTCACGAGGTCGACGCAGGTGCGGTAGTCGGGACGCGCCGTGCCTTCCATGATGCCCGGGATTTCGCGGAACTGACGCCGCACTTCTTCGACCACCCTGCCGCCCGCACGCCCGACCGCCTCCATCGCAAGAGAGGCGAACAGAAACGGGACCATCGCCCCGATGAATAGACCGGCCAGCACGGCCGTGTCCGAGAGATCGAAGGTCGTCGCGATCTTCGCACCGTATTCGTGCTTCAAGTCCTGGATGAACGTCGCGAAGAGCACCACCGCGGCAAGTCCCGCCGAGGCAATGGCGTAGCCCTTGGTGACCGCCTTGGTGGTGTTGCCAAAGGCATCCAGCGGGTCGGTGACGGAACGCACCGCATCGCCCATCTCTGCCATCTCGGCGATGCCGCCGGCATTGTCGGTGATCGGCCCGTAGGCGTCGATCGCCACGACAATCCCGGCCAACGAGAGCATGCTCATCGCGGCGACGGCCACCCCGAAGAGACCGGCCAACCAGAAGCACAGAAGCATCGCCGCCACGATCACCAGCACTGGCACGACCGTGGCCTGCATGCCAACGGCGAGCCCGGAGATGATGTTCGTGGCGTGGCCCCCCTTGGAAGCCTCGGCGATGCGCTCGACGTACCGCGAGCCGTCACCAGTGTAGACATCCGTAATCCACATCATGGCCGCCGTCACCAAAGCCCCGCTCAACGCACACAGCCACAACCCAAAGCCGCCAATCTCGCGGCCGTTCGCAGTGGCGGCAGGGATGTCGATGGCTGCATTGACCAGCAGCAGGAGGCCCAGGGAGACGGCGGTCGCGATCGCGAGGCCCCGATACATCGCCCGCATCACCGCAGGCTGCTCGCCCTCGGCGGGCTCCTCGATTCTCACGAACTGAAGCGAGACGAGGGTGCCGAAGATGGCGACGGCACCGAGCGCGAGAGGGTAGAGGAACATGTGAAGGCTGGTCGGAAACAGCAGGTGCGCGATCAGCATCGCGGCAACCGCAGTAACCGCATAGGTCTCGAAGAGGTCTGCGGCCATCCCCGCGCAGTCGCCGACGTTGTCGCCGACATTGTCGGCGATCACGGCCGGGTTGCGAGGGTCATCTTCGGGAATATTTGCCTCGACCTTGCCGACCAAGTCGGCGCCCACGTCAGCGCCTTTCGTGAAGATCCCCCCGCCGAGACGTGCAAAGACGGAGATCAACGAGCCCCCGAAGCCGAGACCAATCAGGGCCTGGATCTTCTCGGTGGTCAGAGCCTCGTAGCCTCCCTCGAGCATCGCGAAGGCGAAAAGCGTGAGCGCGAGAAGGCCGGCTCCGACGACCATCAGCCCGGTCACGGCGCCGCCCTTAAAGGCGAGATCGAAGGCCTGGGAGAAACCGTTCTTGGCGGCTTCGGCCACCCGCACGTTCGACTCGACCGAAACCCTCATCCCGAAGATGCCCGCGGAGGCACTCGCGACCGCGCCCACCGTGAAACCGGCCGCCATCCAGAGCCCGAAGACAATCCACAGCAAGAACGCGACCGGAATCCCGACGATCGCGACGGTCCGATATTGGCGCAGGAGAAACGCGGAGGCTCCTTCTGCAATTGCGCTCGAGATCTCGATCGCGCGCTGGTCGGTCGCGGGGGCGGAGCGAACGGTGGTGAACAACCAGACGGCTGCACCGAGGGCCACGAAGGCCGCCACCAGGGAAATCAGAGTAATCATCTTCGCTCTCCAATTCGCGTCGGTGAAGCGTCGATCACCAGCAGGATGAGACGGGACCCGTTCGATGGCCGCCCATCCTTCCGGGAATCCCCGGGATTCCCGGGAGTTCCCTGGAGCGCAGCAGCCTCGCTATCGGGTCCCCGTCTCGGGGCCACCCCCGGGCATTCCGAAGCCGGAGGAATATGCGTCCCGGTATCCCTTGGGGGGGGCCGGGCCGGCGGCACAAGCTACTCATCTCGGCCCTACTGCGCCAGCCCGAACGACAAATGCCCGGACTACGGCGCGGGTTCGATAAGGTTCCGGGGAACCACTCTCAATCGATACTAGACGGGTGAAGTCATGAACGGCGCCGAAGCTTTGATGCGAACTGCTGCCCGCGCGGGCTTTGACGTGTGCTTTGCAAATCCGGGCACAACCGAAATGCATCTCGTCGAGGCTCTCGACGCGGTGCCTCAGATCCGCCCGGTGCTCGGGCTCTTCGAGGGAGTTTGTACCGGGGCGGCGGACGGCTATGCGCGCATCGCCCAGCGCCCCGCGATGGTGCTCTTGCACCTCGCCCCGGGGCTCGCCAACGGCTTGGCCAATCTGCACAACGCGCGCCGGGCTGGAACGCCGATGGTGATCGTGGTGGGCGATCACGCCAGCTGGCATCGACCCTTTGACCCGCCGTTGGCGGGAGAGATTGAGGGGCTCGCGCGGGCCATCGATCCAGCTGCCTGGATCCGGACCTCATCTTCGGCCAAGAGCGTGGGGCGCGATCTTGCCGATGCGACGCACGCCAGTATGGCCGCGCCGGGACGGCTCGCTTTCTTGATCGTACCAGCGGACTTCCAGTGGGAGAATGCCGAGGGCGAAGCGGCTCCGCTCGCTGCCCAGGCGCCCGCGGCACCCGCGACGGCGCAGATCGAGGCGGCAGCCCGCGTCCTGGACGGCGACCGGACCGCGCTTCTCCTCGGGGGCGCGGCGTTGCGCGGCCCTGCCTTGGAGGCCGCTGGCCGGGTCGCGGCCGCGACCACGTGCCGCCTCCTCACCGGGAGCTTCCCGGGCCTGACCGAGCGCGGTGCGGGCCTCCCCGCAATAGAGCGACTGCCCTATTTTCCGGAGGCGGCCCGCCAGGCCGTCCGCGACCTTCGCGATGTGGTTGTCGTCGCAAGCCCCGAACCCGTCACCTTCTTCGGCTACCCCGGAATCGAGAGCCGCGTGCTTCCAGAAAGCTGCGAGCGGCACTTCCTGACGGAGCCCGACCAGGATTGCGCCGCTGCCCTGGACGCCCTCGCCGCCGCACTCGGGGCACCAGCCCGCTCCGAGCCGGCCACAGGTACGAGCGCGGCCTCTCCAAACCGTCCTCACTGCCCGAGCGGACTCATCGATCCCGTCGCCTTCGGCCGAACCATTGCCTCGGTGCAACCCGAAGGCGCCATCGTCGTGGACGAGGCGCTCACGACCGCGACGGGATATTGGGAGATCGCGGCGACCGCTCCGCCCTACACGCATCTTTGCCTCACGGGCGGCGCGATCGGCATGGGCCTTCCGGCGGCGACGGGCGCGGCGCTCGCGGCCCCCGAGCGCCCCGTGTTGTGCCTCCAGGCTGACGGAAGCGGGATGTACACGCTGCAGGCGCTCTGGACCTGCGCTCGCGAGCAGCTCGACGTCACGGTGGTGTTGTGTGCCAACCGCAGCTACCGAATCCTTGAGATCGAGCGCGACCGAGCTCAGATGGCCGCCGGGCCGAGCTCCCGGACCTTCACCGAGCTCGATCGACCCGCTCTCGATTGGTGTGGGCTGGCCGAGGCCCAGGGCGTTCCGGCCGAGCGCGTCGAGCGGTCCGAAGACTTGGCGGCGGCCCTTCGCCGCGGCCTCGGCGAGCCGGGTCCGCACCTGATCGAAGCTTCGATTGCCACCCCGCAGCAGCGCTAGGAGCTCGCCTCCAGGTGGAGGACCGTGTGGCGGATGCGAGAGCCGCGGCAGCGGGGACAGCGACCGGGCCTGGAGAAGCGGCGCTCCGCGCGTCGCTCGAAGCGAAATCCGCAGGCGACGCAGCTTGGGGGTTCGGCGACGAGCCGTTCGCCGTCGGCACGGGCGCTGCGCTCCAAGTGGTGTAGGTCGTCCTCGAGGAGCTTTACGGGTACCGCGAGCGCGCGGCGCAGGTCCTCGAAACTGAAGGCTTCGACGCGCAGGAGCTCTCGCAGTTGTTGGCGGCGCGTACGGACGGCCCCGAGCCCGGGCAGTTCCTCGGTGCCCTCACCGCCCTCACGACGTCGGGATCCCACGCAACGAGGATAGGCGGACCCGCGATAAACTGCCGGGTCGGGAGGGGGAACATGGAGCTCGCGGGCAAGGCAGCGATCGTAACGGGCGGCGGCACCGGCGTGGGTAGGGCGACGGCCCTCAGTCTCGCGGCCCGGGGCTGTGCGGTGCTGGTGAATTACAGCCGCTCGGCGCGTGAGGCGGAGGCTACGGCTCGGGAGGTCGAGGCGCTCGGTGTCCGGGCCCTCGCGGTGCGCGCCGACGTGGCGGACGACAACGCCTGTCGACGCATGGTGGAGCAGGGCCTCGCCGCCTTCGGCCGCCTCGATGTCTTGGTCAACAATGCAGGCACAACCGTCTTCGTGCCCCATCACGACCTGGACGGCGTCGAGCCCGAAGCTTGGGATCGCGTCTTCGGGGTCAACGTGCGCGGTGCCTTCCAGTGCGCGCGGGCGGCGCGTGCCGCCCTGACGGCGGGCGAAGGCGGCGAGATCATCAACGTCTCGAGCGTGGCGGGCATCGCGGGCATCGGCAGCTCCATTCCCTACTGCGCTTCAAAAGCCGCGTTGAATTCCCTCACCGTCACGCTGGCTCGCGTGCTGGCGCCGCAGATCCGCGTCAACGGCGTCGCACCGGGCTTCATTACCGGTCGCTGGCTGCAGGAGGGCCTGGGGGACGCTTATGAGGTGGTCAAGCGGAAGGTCGAAGAGAACGTGCCGCTTGGTTCAGTGTGCGAACCCGAGGACGTAGCCGCCGCGATCCTGAGTCTCATCACAGGCAGCGATCTCGTCACCGGCCACACGCTTCCCGTGGAGGGCGGGATGTTGCTCCACCCGGGCGTGCGCTAGCGCGGCCTGGACCAAGCACCGGACGCGCCTTGATGCGGGCCGAAACCGCCGGCGCGGCATCGCTATCCGACATCGGCTAGCGCCAGCCGCTCGCCCCAGCGAAGCCGCACGGCGCGGCGCAAGGCCGGCTGGCTGCGCAAACCGGGGTCGCGGCGCACCTGATCGAGGGCCGCTCGACGGGCCTCGTCGACGAGGCGGACGTCGCGGGTGAGATCGGCGATGCGAAGGTCGGGCAGCCGACCACTTTGGCGGGTGCCGAGAAATTCTCCAGGGCCGCGGATCAACAAGTCCGCTTCGGCGATCGCGAAACCATCCTGCGTTTCGAGCAGCGCGGCGAGTCGGGCCTCGCTGTCGGTGGTCGAACCCCGCGCGACCAGTAGACAGGTGCCGGCCCGATTCCCGCGGCCTACCCGCCCTCGCAGTTGGTGCAGCTGTGCCAGCCCGAAGCGCTCGGCGTGTTCGATCACCATGAGCGTCGCCGAGGGCACATCGACCCCCACCTCGATCACCGTTGTACACACGAGGAGATCGATCTCACCTCGCTCAAAGCGCTGCATCGTCGAGGAGCGTTTGGCCGCATCGAGCCGGCCGTGGACGAGTTCCACGCGGGCTTTGGGAAACGCTCGCGCGATGCGACCGGTCGACTCCTCGACGGCCCGCAGGTCGACCTTCTCGGAGCTCTCGACGAGGGGGTACACCACGTAAATCTTCTCGCCGCGTCGCAGCGTCTCGCGGATTGCCTTCATCACATGCTCGCCCTCGCCTTCGCGCAGCAGGTGCGTCGCGACGGGCCGACGGCCTTCGGGGAGCTCGTCGATCACCGATACATCGAGCTCGCCATAGCTCGTGAGCGCCAAGGTGCGTGGAATCGGGGTCGCGGTCATCACGAGGACATGGGGCGAGCGATTGCCGCGTGTCTTCTCCGCCAACGCGGCGCGCTGGAGAACCCCGAAGCGGTGTTGCTCGTCAACGATGGCCAACCCGAGATTGAGGAACTGCACCTCGTCCTGGACCAGCGCATGGGTTCCCACGATCAAATCCAAAGTGCCAGCGGCGAGGGCGCGGCGGAGCGCCACCGCCTCGGGCCGGGGAAGCGAGGAGGTCAGGCGCGCCATCCGGAGCGGCGCGCGATCCGCCGCTGCGTAGCGCCGCAGCGTGCGCTCGTGCTGCTCGGCCAAGAGTTCGGTCGGGGCCATCAACGCCACCTGATGTCCCGCCGCCGCGACCCCCCGAGCCGCCAGGAAGGCAACCGCCGTTTTCCCACTCCCCACGTCGCCTTGAAGCAGCCGGTTCATCGGGTGCGCCCGCGCGAGATCCGCGAAGATCTCGTCCACCACCCGGCCCTGCGCCCCCGTGAGGGCAAAGGGAAGTGCGTCGAGAGCCCGGGCTCGCGCGTCCGCGGGGATTGACATCGGGATGCCGGTCTCGCGGCAGCGGGAGGCGCGCCGCAACGCCAGCCCGAGCTGCAGCAAATAGAGCTCCTCGAGGATCAAGCGCTCGAAGGCCGGTCCGCGTCGCTGGAGAATCGCTTTCGTTTCCGCCTCGGGTACGGGTTGGTGGATCGCCATCAGCGCTTCGCCCGGCGAGGGAAGCGGCTCTTCGCCCGACGGTCTCACGAAGTGAGCGGGAACCAAGTCCGCGTATTCATCGACAGCGCGCTGGACGTAGCGACGAAAAGTGCGGGCGGGGATCCCTTCCGGCGCCGGATACTCTGGCACGACTCCTGCGAGCTCGTCGACATCGACCGGGGCGGCCGGGTCTTGAGTGGGAAGGAGCTCGACGTCGGGGTGGAGGAGCTCCTTGTCGAAGCGGTAGCGACGGACGTCGCCGGTCACCAGGAGCCGCGCGCCCTTTTTGACGAAGTCGCTCAGCGCCTCGCCGCCGTGGAACCATTTCAGGTGGACGTGGCCGGTCCCGTCTCCTACCTCCGCCTGCAGCACCCGACGAAAGCGTCCTCCTCGACCTCGCTGGGGCACGAAGCGGACCGCCAAAACCTCCCCCACGAAGGTCGCGCGGCGCCCGACCTCGAGGGCAGCGATCTCGCTGAGCGCGCGCCGATCGTCGTAGCGGGTCGGGAACGCGAACAGCAGATCGGAGATCGTGCGGTAGCCGCGCCGCTCGAGGAGCGCGGCTCGCTGGGGCCCCACGCCGGGAATCACCGTGAGCGACCGTTCCAATGCTGCGGCCGGCCAACTTGGGGACAGGAAGGGATCGAGCTGAGCTCGGCTCGCCGCGACCAGCGCTTGGAGCCGCTCGCCCTCTACCGGCTCCGAAAAGTTGCGCTCGACGCGCGCCAGCGCCTGCCGAAAATCGCGGGGGATCCGCAAGCGAGCCGCCGTCGCAGCGGCTTCGCGCAACGTCCGTGGCAGGTCGCGCACACGATCGCTGTGCCGCGCTCCTTCACCCGCCGAAAAATGGAGGGGGGCGCGCAGTGCCTCGAGGGCTTGGACCAGCGGCGAGCTTCGTTCCTGCGCGCGGCTAGTGGGCAACTTCGCCGTCGTGGATCGCCTGCAGCGAACGGACACCGATCGATTCGAGCTGGAGCGCGCGGATCGCCCCGGTGGCGGCACGCGCGGCAGCCACCGTCGTGAAATACGGCAGGCCCTTCAGCAGCGCCGCCCGGCGCATCGTCCGGGATGCTTCGACGGCCTGTCGGTCGGCTCCCGCGGTATTGATCACCAAATCCACCGCGCCCGCCTGGATACGCTCCGCGGTATCGGGACTTCCCTCCCCGACCTTGGCCACTACCTCGGAAGCGATTCCCGCCTGCGCGAGATGCCGCGCGGTTCCCTCGGTCGCCATCACGCGAAACCCGGCCTGGACGAGCTCGCGCAGACAGAAGGTGATGGCGGCCTTGTCCGCGTCGCGGACCGAAACCAACACCGTGCCGGCCAGCGGCAGACTGCCCCCGGCCTGGATCTGCGCTTTGGCGTAGGCGCGGCCGAAGTCGGAGTCGATCCCCATGACCTCCCCGGTGCTCCTCATTTCGGGGCCGAGCAAGGTGTCCACTTCGGAGAATTTGACGAACGGAAAGACGGCTTCTTTCACCGAAAAGTGTCGGGGATGCACTTCGCGGGTAAAGCCCAGCTCCTCGAGGGTGCGGCCCGCCATCACGAGCGCCCCGAGTTTGGCGAGCGGCACCCCGATCGCCTTGGACACGAAGGGAATCGTCCGCGACGCGCGGGGATTCACCTCCAGGACATAGACGGCCTGATCCTTGACGGCGAACTGCGCGTTCATCAAGCCGCGGACACCGAGTTCCAGGGCCAGGGCCCGGGTGGCGCGACCGATCTCATCGAGGACCGACGGGCTCAACGACCACGGGGGGATCGAGCAGGCACTATCGCCCGAATGGACGCCGGCCTCCTCGATGTGCTCCATGATCCCACCGATGACGACGCGCTCGCCATCGCAGATGGCGTCGACATCGACCTCTGTGGCATCCGCCAGAAAGCGATCCACCAGGACGGGATGTTCGGGCGAAGCCCGCACCGCGAAACGCATGTAGTCGCGCAGCGCGTCGGGCCCGTGCACTATCACCATCGCGCGCCCGCCCAATACGTAGGACGGGCGGACCAACACCGGATACCCGAGTGACTCCGCGACCCGATGGGCCTCTTCGACGCTGCGAGCAACCCCGCCCGGAGGTCGCGCGATGCCGAGTTTTTCGAGCACCGCCTCGAAGCGCTCGCGGTCTTCCGCGCGGTCGATCGCGTCGGGGGGCGTGCCCAGAATGGGAACACCGTTTTTCTCGAGGGCGACCGCCAACCGCAGCGGCGTCTGGCCTCCATACTGCACGATGACCCCTTGGGGCCGCTCGCGCTCCACAATCTCGAGGACGTCCTCAAGCGTGAGGGGTTCGAAGTAGAGGCGGTCGCTGGTGTCGTAGTCGGTCGAGACCGTCTCGGGATTGCAGTTGACCATGATCGACTCGAAGCCCTCGTCGCGCAGGGCGAACGCCGCGTGGACACAGCAGTAGTCGAATTCGATCCCCTGACCAATGCGATTGGGGCCGCCTCCGAGAATCATGATCTTCGAGCGGTCGGTGGGTGCGGCCTCGCACTCCTCTTCGTAGCTCGAGTAGAGATACGGCGTGTGCGCCTCGAACTCCGCCGCGCAGGTGACGACGCGCTTGTAGACGGGTTTCACGCCCAGCTCCCGGCGCAGATCTCGCACGACCGCCTCTTCGCAGCTCCAGAGCGCGGCGAGCCGGCGGTCGGAAAAGCCCAGCTCCTTCGCGGATCGCAGCCACTGCCGGCGCTCGGCGTCACTGGCCGCGGCGAGGCGGACTTCGGCCACCACCAGCTCCTTGAGGTTTCGCACAAACCAGGGATCGAGACCCGAGCGCTCGTGGATTGCTTCCACCGAGAAGCCGCGGCGCAAGCCCTCGGCGACCGCCCACAACCGCCCCGGCGTCGGGATCTCGATCTGCGTCCAGAGCGTGGCGTCGGACACGGGCTCTCCGCCGCGGACCTGAGGAGGCTCGAGTCCATCGTGGCCAATCTCGAGAGAGCGAATCGCCTTCTGCAGGCTTTCCTTGAAGGTCCTCCCGATCCCCATCACTTCGCCCACCGACTTCATCTGCGTTCCGAGGGTGTTGTCGGCCCCGGGAAATTTCTCGAAGGTAAAACGCGGGATCTTGGTGACGACGTAGTCGATGGACGGCTCGAAGCTCGCTGGGGTTTCGCGCGTGATGTCGTTGCGAATCTCGTCGAGCCGATAGCCCACCGCGAGTTTTGCGGCGATCTTCGCGATCGGGAAGCCCGTCGCCTTCG
>CAZTOE010000050.1:0-19975 GCA_964615045.1 uncultured Spirochaetales bacterium | reverse complement strand
CGGATGCCCAAAGGCGTCAACGTAATCTCCTATGTGCCGATCGGCCCCTTGATGATCTGGGTGATGGGTCTCGACGCCGCGAAATCGCGCGAGCCCACCGCTGAAGAACTGGCCGAGATGTGTCGGTTGCTCGAGGTGGGGCTCGACGCGGGCGCCTGCGGCTGGTCGGTCCAACGGCTGGGTGATGGCTTTACCTCGGTCCAGCGCGACTACGACGGCTCGCCGATGGTGACCGACATCATGAGCGACGATACCTGTTTCGCTTTTGCTGACGTGTTGCGCAGACGCGGAGACGGGCACATTCAGATCACCCAGGCGAAGAACGATTTCAACGAAGACTTGAAGTTCCTCGAGAAGCTGGCTGAGCGGGCGGGCTGCCCGGTGCTGTTCAACGTCGTCGCGGCCAACAACTACCACCCGCGCCAGAGCCGGCGCCTGCTGAAGTGGGCGGAGGAGTGCCAGTCCCGCGGCAACCAGGTGTACCTGCAGGCCGCAACGGTTCCGAACGACCTGACCTACACCTTCGAGGACTTCAATCTCCTCGACGGTCAGGACGACTGGCGCGAGGTGACCCTCGGCGACGTCGACGAGCGCATGCGCAAGATGCAGGATCCCAAGATGCGCGAGGCGCTGCGCCACGACTATGACCACGGGCGGATGCCGATCGCGTGCGGACCGATTCGAGAGTTCGTGATTCTGGAAGCGATCAACGACGAAAACAAAAAATGGGAAGGGATGAACCTTCAGCAGCTCGGCGAGGCGCAGGGGCGCCACCCCATCGACGCGTTTCTGGATCTGGTGGTATCGGAGAAGCTGCAGACGGTCATTTTCACCCCGCCCTTCAATACCGACGTCGAACTGAACCGCGAGATTTTTGCATCGGAGTACACCGTCCCCGGCGTGTCGGACGGCGGTGCGCACACCAAGTTCGTGACCCTTGGACGCTACACGACCGAGTTCCTCTCGGACTTCGTACGCAGCAAGGACATGATGACCCTCGAGGAGGCGCACTATCGCCTGTCGGCGCTTCCCTCGAAGATGGCCGGCTTTCAGGACCGCGGAACGATTTCCGAGGGACGCCCGGCCGACCTGGTGATCTACGACTTCGAGAAGCTGCGCCCGACGGACCCGGAGGTCGCCCACGACTTCCCGGGTGGAGAGTGGCGCCGGGTCCAGAAGGCCGAGGGCTACCACTACATCCTCGTGAACGGCGAGATCACCTTCCAGGACGGCGAGTGCACCGGTGCGACACCCGGCAAGCTCTTGCGTCACGGACACGCCTAGGCCGGTCGCCGAAGACCTCCGAAGCGGGAGAGATAGTTCGAAGAGGGCGGCGTGAAGCCGCCCTCTTCTTTCATGAGGACCGCCTCCAGATAGTCGCAAACCAGCCGATCGAGGCGCCGGTAGAGCTGGGCACAGAGTTCCCGGGCGCGGCGGCCCGCCCAATCCGGCGGCAACAGCTCGTCGGGGAGGCCGGGATCGCGGAGTGCGATGCGACGGTATTCGTGGACGAGCAGGGTCCGGAGCACAAATGCTTGCTCCGGCTGCAGTGATGCGCGTTCCTCCCCGAGCCTCCCGAACTTCCTCAGGAAGTCCTCATAGTCGGCAGCGATCAGCGCGAGATCCCAGCACGCCTCCACGAGCCTCGCGGCCGAGGGTGCCTCGCGAGTTTCGGGCAGCTCGGCGTGTCGGGCGGTTAGAACGGCCGCGCGGTCGGTCAACCCCAGTTCTCGAAGCGCCGCCAGAAGGTCGCCCGTACCCGGAAGGGCGTGGAGCATCACCTGGGGCGACGCGCTGCCGAATCCCAGCCAACGCAGTTCGCGCCGGGCCTGCTCCCGCTCGCGAGCACCGCTACCGGGCATCCCCAGAAAGACGACCAACCAGCGACCATTCCAACGCGGATGCGATGCGAGGTAGATGCGCCGATCGGCCTCCTCGAAGCGGGCCTCACCGCTCGGGGTGAGCTGGTAGCGGCTCCTCCGTCCGATGCGATCAAAGCGAAACCAACGCTCGCGGCGCAGGCGCAACATCGCGGTCCGGACCAAACGTTCCTGGAGCCCTAGGGGCTCGAGCAGCCGAATCAGGGTGCCCATCCAGACATGCGCCGCGTGCGGTCGGACGGCATCCCCGAATACCGTCACGATGAGAGAGGTCGCGCGAAGTCGCCTGGCATCCCGGAGTTCTTCCAGCAGGCACTGAACCTCGCCCCACGGCGGAGGCTCCGTTCCGGTGCTACCCGCCCGTTGGGCGGTCCCGCTGGAGTCAATCGAATTGATACATTTGTTTGACATATATTTGAGTATTCGTATCATGTTATCGAGAAGCCGGCGACGAGTTTCGGACGTTTCGGAGAGCTCAGTTCGGAGATTTTTTTCACAGGGGGCGAGGTGATGAGGCCGGGTGAAGGTGAGGATGGGGCGCGAGAAAGGCGTTTCGAGGCGCGCATTCGTGATGGCGGACGCATCGAGCCCAAGGACTGGATGCCCGAGCGCTATCGCTCGCAACTGATTCGGATGATCTCCCAACACGCCCACTCGGAAGTCGTGGGGATGCTGCCGGAGGGGAATTGGATCACCCGGGCGCCTTCGCTGCGGCGCAAATTGGGACTCCTATCCAAGGTCCAGGATGAGGGCGGTCACGGGCTCTACCTGTACTCCGCGGTCGAGACGCTGGGCGTTGATCGCGCCGATCTGATCGAAGCATTGCTCGAGGGGAAGGCGAAATACTCGAGTGTCTTCAACTACCCCACTCCCACCTGGGCGGACGTCGGTGCGATTGGCTGGCTGGTTGACGGCTCGGCCATTGTCAACCAGACGATGCTCACCAATTGTTCCTACGGGCCCTATGCCCGCGCCATGGTGCGAATCTGCAAGGAAGAAGGTGCACATCAGCGTCAGGGCTACGAGATGATTGCCACCCTGGCGCGCGGCACTGCGGCCCAGCGCCAAATGGCGCAGGAGGGGGTCAATCGTTGGTACTGGCCCGCGCTCATGATGTTCGGCCCCCATGACGAGGCGTCGAAGAACACCGACGAGTTGTTGCGCTGGGGCGTCAAGCGCAAGAGCAACGACGAACTGCGGCAATGGTTCATGAACCGCATCGTGCCTCAGGCCAAGGCAATCGAACTCACTTTCCCCGACCCCGAGCTTCGCTACGACGAGGCGACGGGGAACTGGTACCACGGGCCAATCGATTGGGACGAGTTCTGGCGGGTGGTTCGGGGCGGAGGTCCGTGCAACCGCGATCGCCTCGCCGATCGGCGCCGCGCCCACGAAGCCGGGCGTTGGGTGCGCGACGCGGCAGAAGCCTACGAGGCCAAACGCCGCGCCCGGGCGGCCTAGGAGCGCGTGTCGTGCCGGCGAGCCAGAACGCGCCCAACCCGGATTCGCAGTGGCCGCTGTGGGAGGTCTTCGTCCAGACCAAAGCGGGGAGCTCCCACGAGCACGTGGGAAGTGTTCACGCCCCCGATGCCGAGTTGGCGCTCCAGAATGCGCGTGACGTCTACGCGCGGCGGCCTCCGGTCCTGAGCATCTGGGTCGTTCCGGCGGCCTCGATCACGGCCTCGGCACCCGGCGACCGAGGCGTACTCTTCGACCCGGCCGACGACAAGATCTACCGCCACCCGCAATTCTTCCGGGTCCCCCGCGGCGTCCGTTCGCTATGACCGCGGCCCGCGATGCTCAGTGCGAACTGCTGCTCCGCCTGGGAGACGACCGTCTGGTGCTCGGACACCGACTCTCCGAGTGGTGCGGTCACGGACCGATCCTCGAAGAGGATGTCGCCATCACGAACATCGCACTCGACCTCCTGGGCCAGGCACAGCGTATCCTCGAGCTGGCGGGGAATTGCGAAGGTCGGAGCCGCGACGCCGATGCGCTCGCCTACTTCCGCGGCCCCACCGAGTTTCGCAACTGCCTGCTGGTCGAGCAGCCGATCGGGGATTTCGCTGACACGATGGCGCGGCAGCTCGTGTTCGACTGCTGGGACGCGTCGTTTCTCGCGGAGCTCACCAAATCGCCTTGGCGCGAACTGGCTGAGTGGGCAGCCAAGGCCCACGTCGAAGCCCAGTATCACGCCCGCCATAGTCGTGGCTGGGTGGTACGGCTGGGCGATGGCACCGAGGAAGGCCGCGTTCACATCCAGCGGGCTCTGGATCAGATCTGGCCGTTTCGGCTGGAGCTCTTCGAGGACGACGAGGTGAGCCGCGCACTGGCGGAGGCGGGAATCGCACCCTTGCCGAGTTCGCTGCGCGAAGTCTGGGAACACGACGTCGGCGCCGCGCTCCACGACGCCACGCTGCGGGTTCCCGAGACTCCCGGGGTGCCACAGGGGGGAAGGAGCGGAGTCCACAGCGAACATCTGGAGCGTCTCCTCTCCGAAATGCAATGTCTGGCGCGCGCTCATCCGGGAGCGGAATGGTGATCTAGACGGGTGAAGAGGCGAGCCGCAGCCGTTTTGGTCCTTGCGTTAGGGCTCGCGAGCAACCCGGGGTTCGCCGAGGCTCCCTCGCCTCAGCGAGCTTGGCAGGCCGTAGGGCTTCCTTTCGAACTCGCTGCCCGCCGACTGAGCAACCGCGACTGCGGGCGCGACGAAATCCACTTTGAGGCGTGTTTGATCGCTGTTGCGACCCTGGCCGCGGCCCACGATCCCCCACTGCTGCCAGTACCGGCGGAGGTGCCCGGGCGCTTCGGCGCTTTGGCCTGGAAGGAACTCGCTGGGGATCCGGAAGCTAGCGCCTTCGATCTCGAAGCCCGCGCGAAGCGGGAGTTCGCCGTCGTGGCGGCATGGCGACCCCGGAACCCGCCCGATCCCGGCCGGTCGCTCCCCGCGCTCGACTTCGAGGCAGTCGTGGCGTGGCTGCGAGAGGCCGTGGTCAACCCGGACAACGAGTCGATCCTGACCGCGCGCGTCGTGAGCGCGCACTTGCGCCGCGCCCTCGACCCCCACACCGCAATCGCCCCCTACGCCTCCATCGCGAAATCCCTCCATCGCGCGCCGCTCGGAACCCCCCACTTCCAGCCCCAGGGGCCATCGGTCACGCGCCGGCGTCGCTTCGCCCACGGCTTGCGACTCGGTTGGATCCGTATCGAGCTGATCGACGATGCGGCCTGCGTCGCGGTTTCGAGCGCGCTGCTCGATCCCAGCTGGGCGGATGTCCAAGGTCTGGTGTTGGATCTGCGCGGCAACGCGGGCGGAGTGGCGGACCAGGCCGCCTGCATCGCGGGCCTCTTCCTGGACGCGGGAACGCCCATTCTGCGGCTGGAGCCGATGGTGCCTGACTTCGCTCCCCGCGCGCTGACCGCGCGAAGTGCGGCGCTCTCCTCTTTGCCGCTGGTGGTCTTGATCGATGCGGGAACGGCGAGCGGAGCGGAGGTCATCGCGGGCGCTCTCCAAGCGCAACGGCGCGCGTTCGTGGTCGGTGCCCGCAGCTTCGGCAAGGGCACCTACCAACAGGCGTCCCCGTGGAGCGAGCACGCCGAGGTGGTCTACTACCGAACCGTGGCGAGGCTGGTGGTGCCACCGGGCTTCGAGTTCCAGGTGCACGGCGTGCGACCCGACTTCGAAGGCCCCGCACCGAGGCGCTCCCCCTTGCGCGAGGCAGATGCCTACGTGAACCCGATTCCGGCCCGGTATCCGCCCCTTCCCCAATACGCTCCGCGCGCGCTCCGGGACTGCCTGGCCCGTACGTCCCAGCTTTCGCCACTCCCGACGGACCAACTCGCCGAATCCTTGCTTTGGTGTCGGATTTCTGGATCTTCCGGCGCCGAGGAGGATGTGCTGTGAGGCAATGGGCAGCCACGGTCGGGCTCGCGCTGCTGGTCTTCGGTTGTGCCAAGGGCCGAATCGCGCCAGCCGGCGAGGACAACTCCGAGGACCAAGTCAACTTCGTGACGACCGTGGGGCCCGAGACGGGCGTGGCCTTCACCGTCACCGACCGCAAGTGGAACGCTTCGACCCACGCGATCCTGATTCAACACACGGCGCTCTGGGTGGAGCTTCACAACGGCGGGACCGAAACCGTCGGCGTAGCGCCAGACGATTTTGCGCTCGTCGTAGGGGAGAAACGCCACCCGGCGGTTGGCGCCGAGGAACTGGTGCACGACGGGGTTCCGGGTTCGCTCGGTGAATCGCGCGTCGCGCGTACCGATGGATTTCGGCACAGCACCCTGGCGCCCGGGCAGCGCGCGAAGGGCTACCTCTTCTTTCGCTTCCGCGCAGACGCCGACGATGCGGAGCTACCGATTGCGCTCCTGGTGAATCTCCGCGACGGCGATGGAGCCGTAGCGCTCGAGGAGCTCGAAGTCGATCTGGCGGTGATCAAGTGAGCGCCGCCGACCCATACGGTGGGAAAGTCCTGGAACTCATCCCGGTAGCAGACCCCGTCTCGCACCGAGGGCCGTGGTCGCGGCGAGGGCTGTGAGACCGAGCAGCGTGCCGCTCGGCTCGGGGAGATCGACTTTCGTGTTCTCGGGCACCAGCTCCGGGCCGAGGGAGACGGCAACATCACGGAAGGTCTGGTCGATCCCGATCCCGACAAAGCGCACGTCGTACAACCCCACCGGCACCTCGAGGTTGTAGCCGCCGCTCGCCGTCGTGCTGGTCGAAGCGACGAAGCTCTGGGTGCCGGCCAGGTACGCCTCGACGGTGACGCCCCCGAGTGCCTCGCCGGCGTCGGGCGTGTAGAACTGGTCCCGATCGAGATCGTCAAAGGCGACCCCGGTGATGAAAGGACCCTGGTCGGAGCGGTTGGCCAAGTTCACGACCGCATATTGGCCATCGAATTCCCCGAGAATCGGGTCCAGGCCGCCCCCCACGTCGATCCCGACGCCGATTTCGCGCCACTCGCCATAGAGCAGGCTGCTGCGCCGCTCCCGCAGTTCGGAGGGCACGTTGGAGGCAAGGTCTACGAAAAAGCCCAACACCGCGTCCCGCGCCGCCTGGGCCGGATCTTCGATCATACCGTTTTGCGGGAACTCCCGGGTCACATCGATCACTTCTCGCAGAGGTGCGAAGTCACTCGCGGTGGTTCCGTACAGGCCCGTGATCTCAGCGACACCACCCGGGCCGAAATCGCTCCCGCTGTCAACATAATCAAACAACGTCATCCGGACCTCCGGCGAGAAGCCCACGCAGGTGTGGCACATGAAGTCTTCGTCGTCGGCTTCGAGTAGGTCGGCTTGAAATGCGGCCGCATCGACCAGGGCCGGGTTCAAGGCGAGCGGCTGATGCGGTCCGGGCTGGATCGCATAGGCTTCGCCACCGAGCGTCGGAGGCCCCTCGTTCAGGTCGCCGCCGATCTGCGGATAGCCTGGCTGCGAGGCCGGGGCCCGACGCGCCGCATTGATCAGTTCGACGTAATACTGCTCTAGCTGCGTGGGATTCCGGGCCCCGGCTGGCCTCGCGGCGATCGTGGCCCAGGACAAGACGATTGCCCAGAGCGCGAGGGTCCGCCAAACGTTCCGCTGCATGATCTGCTCCTCTTGCTCCGATCAGCTTCCGAGATCGAAGGAGTTTAACGGCGTTTCTGAACCTTACGACCGAGGCACTCTCTCGATCCCCAGGGGATGCCGGAGCGCTATACCTGGTTCAAATGCCGGGACTCGGTACATTGGGGGCCCCGCAGCCAAAGGCGACAAAAAAGACCCGATGCCGCCGAAGGTCATTCACTTTTTCGACTACAAGAGCCCCTATGCCTACCTCGCGCAGGAGGACGTTCTCCGGCTGGTCGAGGAACTCGGGGCGATGATCGAGTGGCGCCCGTACACCCTGGACATCCCCAAGTTCCTCGGGGCGGCGCAACTCGATGCGACGGGGCGGGACACGCTCCGGCAACGCAACGAGCACCAGTGGCGGCGGGTGCGCTACGCGTACATGGACTGCCGCCGTGAAGCGCGCCGTCGCGGTCTGACCATCCTCGGCCCCCGCAAGATCTTCGACAGCTCGGTGGCGCACATCGGAATGCTTTACGCACACGAGCAGGGGGACTTTCGCCCTTTTCATATGCTGGCTTTCGAGCGCTTCTTCCGTCGCGAGTTGGATCTCGGCGATCCCGAGGCGATCACCGCGCTGCTGGTCGAGACGGGGATCGACGCCACCAACTTCCCCGCCTTTCTGGCCGGCAAAGGACGTGCGCGTCTCGAGGAGATCGCGCGCGACGCCGAAGCCGCGGGGGTCTTCGGGGTCCCGAGTTACCTGGTTGACGGAGAGCTCTACTGGGGCGAAGAACGGCTGCCACGGGTGCGCGAGCGGCTCGAGTCGTTGCTTCCATGAGTCGGTGGCTGCCGACGCTCGCGGCGAGCCTGGGGTTCTGGCTGCTGGCTGCCCCCCCCGCGGCGGCGGTCAAGACCTTCGGGGTCTCCGGCCCGATCGCCAGCAACGTGGATGGAGGCATCCGCCGTGTCCAGCTAAAGGCCCCGGTGACCGGCCCGATCCGAGAACTCAATCTAGGCCTGTCCATCTCGGATTTCGCGGACCAGCTGTCGATTTACCTGAGCCACAACGGCATTACCGTGCTGGTGTACCGCGGCGAGGGGAGCACCGAAGGAGCCTCGATCGGCGCGACCTTCAGCGACTCGGCGGGTTTCGATTACCCTACCGAGGGCTCGATCTCCGGAGTCGTGCGGCCCGCTCCGGAATGCTTCGAAGAGTTCCAGGACACGTGTCTCGGCGCATTCGCGGGCGAGGAGCTATCCGGGGTCTGGGAGCTTCGCATCGAAGACCCGACGGGGACGACGGACGGGACCGGCCTGAACAATTGGACTCTGTTCGGAGAGGCTCAGTTCGTCACCCGCTCGGTCCCTGTCGCGCTCTTCTTCGACCCGGCCTTCGTCGATACCACAACCAATTTCGCTGGGGACGCCGAGGCGGAGAACCTGCGCGCGCTGATTGAGAGCTTCGGCCACGCTCCGATCCATCTGATCCCGAACCCTTCGGCCGCTTCCTTTGCCAGCGCGCTCCAGGATGCCGAGGTACTGATCCTCCCCGAGATCGAGCAGGAGCCGAACCGGGAGGGCGCGAATCTTGCGGGCGCCCTGAGCCCGGAGGCGCGTAGCGAGATCGCCAACTTCGTCGCCAACGGTGGCACGTTTATCGTGTCCGGAAATCTCTGGGGCAACAACAGCGCCGTCTTGAACGCCGTGTTTGGCTTCTCGACCTTCACAGACGCCCCGGCCTTCGCCCAGCTTCTGGACACCTCCCTGGCGACGCCCTTCCAACACGTGGACGGAGCGCTGGGCCAGTCAGGGGCCGCCGTCTTCGGGAGTTTGGCCAACCTCCCGCCCGGGGCGACGGTGTACGAACAAGGCCAGAACGTCACCCGAGACGCCAACCTGGTCGTCGAGATCCCCTATCCATTGGAGGGGGGTGGGGGCCAAATCGTCTGGCTGGGCAACGACTTCTTCAATGTGCTCCCGAACGGAACGAGCGACGGCGGCTGGATCGAGATCCTCGATCGCGCCATTGTGAACGACCTCGAAGCGTTCGTACCCGCGAGGGTCGTGGCGGTATTCGACGACTCCCTCGTCGAGGATGCGCAATCTGCCAATGTCCAGGCCTCGCTCGAGCTGCTGGGCCACCAGGCGGCTCCCTTCATGGGCACTGCCGCCGCGGCCTGGCAGGCTGCGCTCGCGAACGCCGACGCGTTGGTGATTCCCCCGTTGGAGGCAAGTTCCGATCTCGCAGGGGCTCTGGATCCGGGCGCGCTGGCCGCGCTCCAAAGTTTCATCGAGGGCGGCGGCGTGCTGATCACGATGTCCGGATCCGATGTCGTTTCGATGTCAGCCCCCAATGTCGATTTCCTCAACACGGTCTTCGGCTTTTCGCTCGATTGCATGCGGGATACGGAGTCGATGACGTGCACACCGGTGGAGGTCGATTCTTTTCTCCAGAACACTGCGAGCGGTACGGCGTTCGGTACTGCGCTGAGCACGCTCGCGAATAACGCCACGACGGGCGGTCTGGATATCGGTTCGCTCCCGAGAAGCGCGATGACGATATACCGGCCGGCCGGTGGACCAGTCACCGTCGCGCGCTTCCCGATCGGGCTCGGCAAGGTATTGTGGTACGGCTGGGACTGGTCGGATGCTTTCCCCCTAAACGACGCGAATCGGAACTGGACCTGGATCGACGCGCTGGGTCGCGGCGTGACGGAGGTGCCCCCGGCCGCGCCCTCCCCCATGGCGATGGCGGCCCCGGAACCGGGTTCCAGTGCCCTCGCGGCCTTCGCGCTCGCGACTTTGTTGGGCTTGCGCCGCTCGCGGCGCCGCAGCTGAAGACTCGCCCCCGAGGACACCGCGTTTGCAGATTCTGAGCTGGCTTGTGTTCGGGGCGTATCTGGCCGCCATTGTGGTCGCATCCCTCGCCCCGCCCGCCCGCGTCGGCGCAATGGGGCAGCACGACAAGTGGCTTCATCTGGCCGCCTACATCGGTCTGGCACTGGTCGCGTGGCCCGCGCTGCGATCGCCGACCTCATTCCGGCGCGGTTTGATCGCGCTCGGGTTCTTCGGAATCGCGCTCGAGTGCCTCCAGAGCCTCATCCCCGGGCGACAGCCGTCGTTACTCGATGGCGTGGCCAACGTGGCCGGACTCGTCCTGGGAGGTGCGGCCATGCTCGTCATCGGCCGCTTTCGCGAGGACCATCCCCGCCGCTCCTAGTCGGTCGCAAGCGAAGCCAGAAAATGTCGGAGCGCCTCGTTGACCTCGCGCGGGCGATCGACATTGGCTGCGTGACCCGCCCCTTCGACGACCACCCGCGTGGCGTCGGGGAGAAGCGCCTCCATGACTTCGGCCGCCCTCAGGAACGCGCGATCCTCGGACCCCACCAGCACGAGGGCGGGCGCCCGATGCTGGCCCAGGGCGGCGAAGACACTCCCGTCCCGTTGCGCCAGCATTTCGCGCGCAGCCAGCGCGAGCCCCAGAGCGGAGCGATGCGCCCCCGCCCACGCGGTGTGCTCCGCCGTGAGCGCGCCGAGACCGCGCGTTTCGAACGCCTGGGCCTGCATCTCCGCCTGACGATTCCAGGCATCGCGCGGCTCGTCGCGTTTGAAGCCCGGCCCCGTGTTCAGGAGCAGGAGTGCGTTGACGCGATCGGGATGGCGCGCCGCGAAAGCCAGCGACACGTAGCCACCCAGGGAGTGGCCGCCGACCGCAGCCCGCGGCGCTCCACAGGCATCGAGGAGTGCGGCCATATCTTCGAGAGTAGCTTCGAGGGAGTATTGCTTGGGGTCCGCAGGAGCCCCGGATCGACCGTGGCCCCGCATGTCCCACACAATCAACCGATAGTCGGGGCTGAGCGCATCCAGTTGCGGCCGCCACATCTGCGAGGTCGCGCTAAAGCCGTGGCTCAGAAGGACCGTGGGCCCGGCGGTGCCGTGGACTTCGTAGTAGATCTCAATTCCGTCGCGATCCAGAAACGGCATGGCTTCTCCGCAATCCGGGCGTGAGATGGCCCAGTCTAGGCGCTGCCCATCGCCGGATCGATCAACTCGGGCCCTTCGTTGCGGGGCGAATTGACGGCTTCGGACACAGGGCGTAACTCCCACCCGAGGTCCGCGGGAGTTTCGATCAGCGCGCGAACCCGCCCCGGGTCTCGCAGGTCGGGATCGAGCCAAGCCGACTCGAGACCGCGCGGGACCACAGCGGGCATCCGATCGTGGAGGCGGCGCACCGCTCCCGCTGCCGCGAGGGTGAGAATGGCGCAGCTCTGCGATGCGTGCCCATCCTCTCCTCCTGGCTCCCGAACCGAATAGATCCCCGCCATCGCGAAGGGCGCTCCGTCTTGCGGAGCGATCCAGAAGGGGCGATGCGATGGCGGCGGCCTCAGCTCGAAACGATCACTCTCGGGCGGCGAGTTCTTTTCCCAATCGTAGTAGCCCGAAGCCAGGACCAGACAACGCGCTCGCCGAAAAGCGTCGCGAAAGGCGCGCTTCTGGTCCGCCGTCTCGACGCGGGCGTTGATCCACTGTGGGTGGCGCTGCCCCGATCGAGCCCAGTCCGGGATCAATCCCCAGAGCTGCCAGAGGGCGCGTCGTTGGTTCCCCTGCAAGGCCACAGTCAAGATCGGCTGGCCTGGCGCGATGTTGTAGCGCGGGCGAAACGGCCTCCTGTTGAGGGAGGCGTCGTCGAGAGCGACGTCGAAACGTGCCTCCGCAACCTCCCGCGGCGTGAAGAATCCGAAGCGTCCGCACACGGCGGTCGCTCAGGCGCGGCCCAGCACCGTCACGACGCAGGCCGCCGGGCCGCTGCCGAGCCAACCGCCTGCATTCTCGGTCAGGCCGATCCGCGCGCCCTCCACCTGTCGAGGCCCGCAACGATCGCGGAGTTGGTCTGCGATCTCGACGAGCTGGGCGCAGCCCGTCGCTCCGACTGGATGCCCCTTGCTGACGAGCCCCCCGCTCGGATTGATGGGGATGCGGCCACCCAGACGCGTCGCCCCGGAGCGCAGGAGTGCGGGGCCTTCGCCCGGTTGAGCAAGTCCCAGCTCCTCACTGATGATCAGCTCGGCGGGGCTGGCCGCGTCGTGGAGTTCGACCAGGTCGAGATCCTCTGGGCCGACGCCCGCGAGCTCATAGGCACGGCGCGCGGTCCGGACTACGAGGCCGGCTCCCGCCTCCTCCTCGCGCCGACCGGAGCCCAACACGCACCCGAGCACACGCACCTCGGCGCGACCGAGGCTTCGCGCAGCTTCCTCTGAGCAGAGCACGAGGGCTGCCGCTCCGTCGCCGATCGGCGAACACATCATGAGGGTCAGGGGGTCGGCGATCAGCCGACTCGCCAGCACTTCCTCGACGTCCACGGCGCGCTGGAACTGCGAATGAGGATTGAGGCTCCCGTGGGTGTGGTTCTTGGCGGCGGCTTCCGCGAAGTCGCGTTGCGTCGCCCCGCTGCGCTCCATGTAGGCACGCGCTTCCGACGCGTAGAGGTCCATGAAGAGCGGCCCGGGCCCTTCGGTCAGAACCGCCTCGCCCTGCTCTTTCACCAGGGCTTCGACGTCGACCGCCCGACCGAGCGCCACGAACGCGCGCTTCTTGTCGGGGTGGGTCATCTTCTCGGTACCCATCGCCAGGGCAAGCTCGCATTGGCCAGCCGCCACGGCGGTCCAGGCCAGGTGAAAGGCGCTCGACGCCGATGCGCATGCGTTCTCGACGTTCACCATCGGGACGCCCTCGAGCCCACTGCCGAGCAGCGCGATCTGGGCGCGGATCATCTCCTGGTCGGTCAGAATTCCCGCCGCCGCGTTTCCAAAGGCGACGAACTCGACTCGACCGGGCTCGATACCGGCGTCGCGGACCGCGGTCTGGGCGGCCTCGGTCGCGAGCGAGCGGAAGTTGCGGTCAGGGTGTTTGGCGAAGCGGGTCATGCCCGCGCCGCTCACATAGACGGGTCGCATGAACACTCCTTGCGGACGCGGGCTAGTTGCCCTGGATCATTTCGCCGAGTTTTCCGCCCCCAAGACCGCAGAGCATCCCCCACAGGCCGGCCAGCGGAAGCAGAACCACGATGCCCTGGGCCGCTGCATAGAGTTGCGTCGCCACCACCACGCTCCCGACGGCGGCGGCGCCGCTCGCTAATCCGCCTTCCCAGGGCGTGTAGCCGGGCGACATCCAACCGATGAGGCCTCCCCCGAACAGAAACGAAGCCGTCGTAATCGCCGCGATTGCACCGAGGGAAGCGACGTCGATTCCAGTCAGTGCGAGAAGCGCAGTCAGGAGCGACTGCAGACCGAGGACGATCAGCATCCCCACCAAGACCCAGCGCCACTGGATGCCCTTTGCATCATATAGCATGGTGTTTCACTCGCCTCCTAGTGTGCGGGACCTCGCGCTCGGATCGTCTCAGACCGGCGCGTGAGCCGCCTCGAGTATTGCGCGTCAGCGTTCCTTGGGTTTCTTTTCTTCGACGGGCCCGCCCGCTTCTTTCCAGGCGCTGAAGCCCCCGGCGATGTGGCAAACGGGCTCGAGGCCCATGTCGCGCACTGCCTTGGTGGCGAGCGCGGAGCGCAGCCCCCCCGCACAGAAGAATGCGAAGCGCTTTCCCGATTGAAAGATTTCGCGCGCGTAGGGGCTTTCGGGATCAACCCAGAACTCCAGCATGCCCCGCGGCGCGTGGTGAGCACCGGGGATCGCGCCATCGCGCCAGAGCTCGCGAATGTCGCGCAAATCCACGAACACGACATCGTCGTCGCCGTGGTGCGCAATCGCCTCCTCCGCGGTCCAGGTTTCGATCTCGTGCTCCGCCTCTTCGCAGAGTTCTTTGATGCCTTTGCGCAGGGCCACTCGCTTCCCTCCACTCGTGCCGTTGCGCGAAATACGCCTAGGTATTCTGCGCGGTCATCCCACCATCTACCACCAAAACCGCCCCATTGATGTAGGACGAGGCGGGGAGCACCAGACTGAGCGTACCGTGGGCCACTTCTTCCGGGTCGCCGTAGCGCCGCAGCGGCACCCGACGCCGCGCGAATTTGCGCTTGTCTTCTTCGCCGATGGCGGCCGTCATGCCAGTGCGGATCGGCCCTGGACAGATGCAGTTCACCGTGACGCCGCGGGCGCCGAGCTCGACGGCCAGGCTGCGGGTGAGGCCGATGACACCGTGCTTGCTTGCGGTATAGGGACTGATTTGGGCGGTCGCGCCCAGCCCTTCGGTCGACGCAATGTTTACGACCCGGGCCGCGTCGCTCTCGAGCAAGCGAGGCAACGCCGCCCGAACCAGATACGCAAGCGCTCGCAGGTTGACGGCGAGGGTTGCCTCCCAGGCATCCTCATACCCCGCCGCATCGATGGCTGCGGGGAACGCCACCCCGGCGTTGTTGACCAGGATGTCGAGTCCGCCGAGCGCTCCGACGGCCTGCTCCACCAGAGCCGGGATGGTTTCAGCGCGAGAAAGATCCGCGGCAAACGACGTCGCCGCGCCGCCAGCGGCGCCGATCTCTTTCGCGACGCGCTCGATCCCCTCCGCATCGCGATCAATGAGCGCAAGCCGGGCGCCCTCGTCAGCGAACAGGTGCGCGGTGGCGCGGCCCATGCCGCTCGCGGCGCCGGTGACGATCGCGCGCCGCCCGGAGATCGAGCGGCTGAGTCGAGTTAAACGGGCCATCCCGGTCGGATGCTATCCCATCCTGCCGGGATGGCCGACGGCAGAAAATCACCCGGGGACGGAGCCCTCCGGGCCGCTTAGTTTCTGTCTCCCCAGCTTTCGCCGAGCGGGCGGGC
This sequence comes from uncultured Spirochaetales bacterium, assembly GCA_964615045.1. GTDB lineage: Bacteria > Myxococcota_A > UBA9160 > UBA9160 > PR03 > JANQRO01. The sequence goes on along the minus strand of CAZTOE010000050.1, from coordinate 4,769 downwards.
CCAGGTGAAGCGGGCCGGCCCCCCCACGATCGCATCGAAGGGACGTCCGATCTCGGATGGACGCGTCGCCAGGGTGAAAAGCCCCACCGGAATCATCACCACCATTCCACCGAGCGTGGCGACCATTCCGACCGGGCGCATCACGCCGACGTCGAGACCGATCGGGATCGAATTGCGATCGTCGATTTCGGCGCGAGCGGGCGCGGCCTGGAAGGTCGCGAGGACGGTGGTCAGGACGAGTAGCGAGATCAGCCAACGCATGGCGGAGTACCTCCGGCGGGTCTATCGGCGGTCTCCGGCGCAAACTTGACAGGGCGACGAAGTGGCCCGGACCTCGGCGCATTTCAGCGGAAAGCGGGCATCACCTCTTCCGCAAAGAGCCCCATCGAGCGCATCGCCTCGCGGTGATCGAGGTCACCCCAGCAGAAGGCGCCGATGTAGTAGTGGGCTCCGGTCTCGGCGAAGGCCGCGACGTCCTCACGTACGGTCTCCGGGGAGCCCACGACCGCGGCCCGGACCTCCCGCGCGCGATCGAAATCCCCCCCCACCGTTGGATCCATCGGCACGGGAAGATCGAACTGCCGGAACAGCTTGGTTAGGTTGGCCGTGTAGCGCTCCCAGGAGCGTCGTCCCCGCTCGATCGCCGCGACGTCGCTCTCGGCCACCAGCACGTGGCGGACCCCACCGATGATGGGAGAGCCCACGTTGATGGGCTCGGCCGAAGCACACGCGGCAACCTCGCGGTATTGCGCCACCGCCTGACGAATCGCTTCGGGAGGACCGAAGACCACCGTGTGCAACCCGCGCTGGGCCGCAAACTCCACGTTGCCCGGGTACCAGATCGGCGGGCGGGGCTTCTGCAGCGGGCTCGCCTCGATGGGCAACCCATCGAACTGATAGAACGTGCCCTGATAGTCGAGCTTGTCCGACGACAGACCCGCGAGCAGGATCGCCAGGGTCTCCTCGCTCCGGGCCCGCGCCGTCTCGGGATCGTGACCCCACAGCGAATGTTCGGCCGGGCTGATGCCGCGCCCAACGCCGACCTCGAGTCGCCCGCTGGAGAGATGATCGAGCAAGCAGATGTCCTCGATCAGGCGAACCGGATGGTGAAACGGCAACAAGTACACCAGGGGACCGAGCCGGATGCGCTCGGTCTGCACCGCTGCGGCAGCGAGGAAGGCACTCGTCGAGGCAATCGCATCGAGCGGCGTCAGATGGTGCTCAGCTTTGTGATAACCCCAGAATCCCGCCGCATCGGCGAAGCGGAGGTACTCGAGGCGCTCCCGACAAAGCTGGCCGAGTGGGATCTCCCGCCGCTCGACGTGATCGAAAACTCCGAAGCGAAGCGCCATGGATGAGATCATACCCGCTCTCTCCGAGCGTCACCCGTGCGCGCACGGCGCTATCCTGAATTGGAGCAGAGGGGGTTCGGCGTGAGTCAATGGATCCGGGAGATGTTTGGCGCCTTGGATCGGGGAGGCGTGGAAGCGCTCCATCCCTACCTGGAGGAAGACGTCCTATTCCGGTTCGCGAGCTACCCGGCGGGCCGCGGCCGTGAGACTTTTGCGGCCGCGTGGTCCGCGATGGCGCCACACGTCAAGAAGCTCCACCACGACGTGCTCGAGGTATGGGAAACGGGCGAGAGCGCCTTTTGTCACGGTACCGTGACGTACACGCTGACCGACGGGAAGATCGTGGCGGTCCCCTTCGCGAACGTCTTCAAGTTGCGCGGCGGCAAGGTGGCCGAGTATCTGATCTACGTCGATGCCTCACCGGTGTTCGGCGCGGCGCCCGCACCTACGTCATCCTGAGCCTCGGCTCCGCCCGCTGCGCGCCCGCCGCAACAGCACATAGGTGGCCCCGGCCCCGCCGTCCTCGGGGCGCGCGGTCGCAAAGGCCATCACGATGCCAGCGAGTGGCTCTCCCTCGAACCAACCGATGAGAGAGGACTTGAGCACGGGGCCGGACTCTGAGCGCGTGCCCCGGCCGTGAATGACCAGGACGCAACGCGTCCCTTCGCGGTACGCCGCCGCGAGCGCGCGGTGCAACTCACCCTGTGCCTCAGCGGCTCGCAGTCCGTGAAGGTCCAGCTCGAGTTCGACCGCCACCCGACCCTTGCGCAGCCGCTCGAGATGGCGCGGGTCGATGCCGACCGCCGCGCCCTCGATCCGTTCGCCGTGCTGTTTCCATCGAAAGCTGGCCATTGCCGATGGGCTTAGCGCATTCGCGGAGCCCTTCCCTATGGTCTCAAGAAGAACGGTTTGGAGACGATGGTCGGCCGGAGCCGAAACCCCGGGCGAAGCCACGCCCCGCCCTACCGGGAGCGAGTGCATGAGCGAACAAGTGTTGTCACCCGCCTTCGTCTCCCCGGAAGGGGCGCCGGGGCCGCGCTATCGCACGCTGCTCGGTTGGTTCAAAGCGTTTCGCGAGGACCCGATCGGCTTTCTCGAGGATTGCCGGCGGGTCTACGGCCCGGTCGCCGTGTTTCGCGCGCCTCCCACCACTGGTTTCGCGATCGCCCATCCCGAATGGATTCAGCACGTCCTCGAAACCCACGTCGGCCACTACTGGAAGGGGCGCATGCTCGCCCGCGTCGCGAGGGGCGGTGCCGGCAAGGGTCTCGCGTTTCTCGACGGGGAAGCGTGGCGTGCCGATCGCAAGATGCTTCAGCCGGCCTTCGCGCGCTCGCGGGTCACCGCCATGAGCGCCGCGATGACGCGCGCGGCACACGACCTGGTCGCGCGCTGGGAGGAACGCGATCCCGCGGAACCCTTCGAGCTCTCGCGCGCGATGGCGATCACCGCTCTCGACGTCGCGGGGCGCGGCCTGTTTGACGTCGAGCTCGGCGAGCGGATGGAGGACTTCAGCGATCTCATGACGCGACTGCTCGATCACTCGAGCTACCTGGTGAACCACTACGTGGTCTGGCCGCGTTGGATCCCGACGCGTCGCAATCGCGCGATGGCCCGGGATCGCGAGATGACGCGCGAGACCCTCGAATGGATTTTTGCCGAACGGCGTCGCGACCCGCGGCGGGGCCCGGATCTGCTGTCCCATCTGCTTGAGCTGCGCGGCGACCCCGACAACACCTTTATGACCGACAAACAGCTCTACGCCGAGAGCACCACCTTCCTCGCCGCGGGTCATGAAACCACTGGCGTGACCTTGGCCTTCGCGCTCGCCCTCCTCGCGCAGCACCCGGAGGCCGAGGCACGCGTCCACGAAGAGGTGGACCGCGTGCTCGACGGGCGCCTCCCCGCCCGCGAAGACGTCCGGTCCCTGGCGTTCACACGCCGCGTCGGCCTAGAGACGCTGCGCCTCTACCCCCCCGCCCCGGTCATCGGGCGCGAGGCTTTTGGAGGGGATGAGATCGACGGCCATCGGGTTCCCCGGGGATCGGTGGCTCTGCTGAGCCCCTGGGTCGTGCAACGCGACCCCGCTTATTGGGACGAGCCGGAGCGCTTCGATCCGGACCGCTTTACGCCCGAGGCATCGCGCGGGCGCCCTCGCTACGCCTACTTCCCCTTCGGCGGCGGGCCGCGCCGGTGCATCGGCGAGGCGTTTGCGCTCGCCGAGATCCCGATCGTGTTGGCGACGATCGCCCAGCGTTTCCGGGTGCGACTCGTGCCGGGACGCGAAGTCGTCGCCAAGCCGCTCTTCACGCTGCGCCCGCACGGCGGAATCTGGGTCACACTGGAGCGGCGGCGTTCGACGGCTTGACGCACACTCCTGGGCGGAGGAGTGGGCATGACGTTTCGCGGCAGCTGTCTGTGCGGCGCCGTCCGGTTCGAGATCGAGCGCAAGGGATTGAGCGCAATGCACTGCCACTGCACGATGTGCCAGAAGGCGCACGGCACGGCGTACTCGACCCATGTCGTGGTGAAGGCGGAGCAAGTGCGCTGGCTCGCGGGGCGCGAGCTCCTCACCGTGTATCGCTCGTCCGAGGTCGGGACGCGCCAGTTTTGCCACCGGTGCGGCTCGCAGATCGTGGCCGCCGACCAGCCGGGCCCGGGGGTCTGGGGTATCCCGGTGGGTCTTCTCGAGGGCGATCCCGAGGTGCGCCTCCTGGGCCACATGTACGTGGGCGAGAAGCGATCGTGGGTCCTGCTCGACGGTGGGCTCCCGCAACATGAGACCTGGCCACCCGGTACAGGCCCACAGCGGGAGACCGGCTGGTGACCCTTCGAGGGCTGCGTTCGCAGCCGCTTCCGGCGGGGCCCTGAGCGATGGCAAAGCCGCCCGCACTTCCGGACTGGCTCCAGCGTGCGCGCGCCGCGTGGACCCACACCGGCCGTGCGCGCCCTCCGTTCGCCGCCTCGCCGGGACCCGGCCAGGAGTCGGTCTGGGACTACCCGCGCCCACCGCGGCTCGAGGCCGATGCACGGGAGGTCGAGGTGAAGCTCGGCGCCACCCGCATCGCGCAGACCCGCGACGCCATCCGCATCCTCGAAACCGCGAGCCCTCCCACCTTTTACCTGCCGCCCGAAGCCGTGCGCAGCGAGCTGCTGCATCCGGCGGGCGGTGGGTCACTCTGCGAGTGGAAGGGGGAAGCTCTCTACTGGGACGTCGTCACCGAGGAGGAGCAGGCGCTGCGCGCTGCCTGGTCCTACCCGAGTCCCTTTCCGGGCTTTGAGGCGATCGCCGGATACGTTTCCTTTTATCCCGGCAGCCTGCATTGCACGGTCGCGGGCGAGCACGTCCAGCCCCAACCCGGCGGGTTCTACGGTGGGTGGTTGACCGCGGAGCTGGTAGGACCGTTCAAGGGGACA
>CAZTOE010000049.1:0-20121 GCA_964615045.1 uncultured Spirochaetales bacterium | reverse complement strand
GGTCCCCACGAGAACTACGCGGCGCTGCGGGATACGATCCGCGTGCTGCACGACGCTGTGCTCGAGCGACGCACCGTGCGCATGCGCTACCGCACCGGACGTTCCGGTCAGGAACGCGCGCGCGAGCTCGACCCGTACCGGGTCTGGTACCGGGCCGGCGCTCTCTACGTAGTGGGGCACGACCATCTCTCGACGGAAATCCGCACCTTTGCCGTCGGGCGGATCCGCGCGATCGAGAAGACGGAGCGGCGCTTCCAAGTCGCGCCCGCTTTCGATTTCGACGCCTACGTCGGATCGTCGTTCGGCGTGATTGCTGAACCTCCGACCCGGGTGCGCATCCGCTTTGACAAGCGCTGGGCCGACTGGGTGGCCGAACGCACCTGGCATCCAAGCCAGCAGTTGGCACGGCGCCGCGACGGCGGTCTCGAGCTCACCATGGAGGTAGGTGGCGCCGCCGAGGTGCGAACCTGGGTGCTCTCCTTCGGCGCGGGCGCGGAAGTGCTCGAACCCGAAGCGCTGCGGGGCGAAGTCGCCGAAGAGCTCACCCGCGCCGCCGCCCGCTACGCAAGCCCGGGCCGGGCCGGGGCGCGCAGCGAACCGCAGGCGAGCGAAGCCCACCAGGACCCGGCCTCTGCCCGCGCGCGCAGCGGCAAGGATCGCGAAGCGATCCGCGCAGCGAGGGCGTAGCCCGAGCGAAGTTCACCCAGACGCGACCGCGAAGCGATCCGCGCAGCGAGGGCGTAGCCCGAGCGAATTCGATCAAAAGGGCCTAAGGATCGACCACTTCCACCGTGCCGAAGCCCTCGAGCTGCTTCACCACCGTCTCGGCGGGCCCGGCGACGACGATCGCCACGCGCTCCGGATGGAGCCTTCGCTGGGCTTGGACCGCCGCCTCGTCGAGGGTCACGGCGCGAACCCGAGCCCGATAGGTGTCGAGTGAGTCGGTCGGCAGACGGTAGAGGTCGAGATCGATCAGCGAAGCCGCGATGGCACTCGAGGTTTCGAGACCGAGAGCAAAACGACCGGCATTGAAGCGCTTGGCCCCATCCAACTCTTCGGCGGTGGGAGGTCGGCTGCCCCGTATCGCCTCGAGCTCATCGAGCACGATCGCGACCACTTCGCCGACTTGATCGACCTGGGTGAAGGTCCGGATCGCGAAGGGCCCCGGCTGACTCCGCAAGTAGAAGCCGGAATAGATGCTGTAGGTGAGGCCCTCTTTGGCGCGCACCCGGCTCATCAGACGCGACAGAAACCCTCCGCCCCCGAGCACGCTGTTCATGAGGGACGCGGCGACGCGTTCCTCGTCGGATCGGGAGATTCCCTCGTGAGCGATCGCGATCTGCGCCTGGGCCAGATCCGGTCGGTCGATCACGACGACGCGCCGTTCCACCGGCGTCGTGGCGGGGACCGGCGGCGTGGCGGAAAGCGTCTCCGAAGCAGCCCACGCCCCGAAGTGCGCGCGCGCCTGCGCCTCGAACGTAGGGACGTCGATGTCTCCAACCGCGAACAGGATGGCCTCGGCGGGGTTGAAGAGGCGGCGGTGCCACTCGCGCAACGCCGCTCGATCGAGTTTCGCGACCGTTGCCGGGCTGCCGGCCAGGTGCGTCCCATAGCGATGGCTGCCGTAGAGGACGCGGTCGAGTTCGCGGCCCACGAGCGCGCTCGGGTCGTCGCGGATGCTTTCCAGCGCGGCGAGTTGTTGCTCCCGGGCGCGTTGGACCTCCACGGCCTCGATTCGGGGTCGGATGACGACGTCGGCGAGGATTTCGAAGAGCGCGTCGCGATCTTCGGAGAGCCCTGCGATCGAGGCGGTCGCCGAGTCCCAGTCCGCGGACACCGAAAGGGTGGCGCCGAGCCGCTCCACACTCTGGGCGAGCGCGAGGGCATCGCGGTCGCCAGCGCCCTGCTCCATCACTGAGGACAACAGCACCGTGATACCGACCTCGGTCTCGCTTTCGGAGCCGGCCCCCCCTCGGCTCGCCCAGCCCAGCTCGAGGCGTGGAATGGAGTGATCTTCCAGCAGGAAGAGTTCGACGCCGTTGTCGAGCTGGCTGCGATGGACGCGATCGCCGGGCACGATGGGGCCCTCGGCGATCGGCGGCGGCGGGAGCTCCCAAGCCGGCTGGGGCGGAAGCGAAGCGTTCGGCCGCGGCGCGGGTTCGACGCCGCCACCCGGGTTATCGCCCGCGCAAGCCATCAGCGCGGCAAACAGAAGCACCGCCGAGCGATGTTTCATCCGCTCGTCCCGCTCTCTTCCTCGGGCGGCGCTACCACGTGTACGACGTTGCGCTCGTCGTCTCGGAGATAGGTCCGCACGACGCGCTGAACGTCTTCGGCGGTCACCGCGCGATACGCCGCGAGCCGCTCTTCCAGGGGTCGGATCCGACCGAACGTGATGGTGTCCGACGCGATCCGCGAAGCGAGGCCGTGCGCGGTATCGAGGTCGCCAATCAGATCGACCTCCAGCTGCCGCTTCGCCTTGGCGAGCTCCTCGGCGCCGACCGGCTCGTCGCGAAGCCGCGCGATCTCGTCCATTAGCAGTGCTTCGACGCGGTCGATCTCCTCACCGGGACGTACCGTCGCGAAAGCGTAGAAAACTCCGGCGCGCTGAAGTTCCCAGTAGGAGCCATTGGCGGACAGTGCCACCTGCGAGTCGTAGACCAGGCTGCGATACAGTCGGCTCGAGCGTCCCCCCGAGAGCAGCACGCTCGTCACGTCGAGGGCAGCCGAGTCCTCGTGTCCGGCCGGAGGGGCCTTCCAGGCGCTCGCGAGGATCGGACTGCGAAGATCGAAGTCCACGATCTGGCGGCGCTCGCCGCGCTGTTCCGGCTCCTCGGTGGGGTTGCGCGGGATGGACGGCGCCGGCTTGAGGGCGCCAAAGGCCTGTCGCACCCGGCGCAACGCGTCCTCCTCGTCGAAATCGCCCGCGATCGAGAGCACGATGTTGTTGGGGGCGTAGTACGTGTCAAAAAAGGCGCGGCATTCTTCGACGCCCACCTTCTCGACGTCGCTGCGCCAGCCGATGGGAGGAACGCGATAGGGGTGCGCCTGAAAGGCCAGGGCCAGCAGCGCCTCGAAGGCGCGGCCGTCGGGCTGATCCTCGGTGCGGAGGCGCCGTTCTTCGAGGACGACCTGCCGCTCGCTCGCGAGATTTTCTTCGACGATGCGCAGATTCGCCAGACGCTCCGCCTCCAACTCAATCACCAGGGGCAGTGCGTCGCGGGTGATGTCGGCGAAATAGACCGTCACGTCCCGCGACGTGAACGCATTCACGCGACCCCCGCGCGCCTCGATCAATCGCTCGTGCGCCTCCGGTTCGAGCCGCTCCGTACCCCGGAACATCATGTGTTCAAACAAGTGCGCCAGCCCGGTGTAACGGGTCTCGTCGCCCGAGCCGACCCGAATCCACATCTGCAGGGAAACCACCGGGGTCGAGGGGTCGGGAAGCGTCAGCACCTGGAGGCCGTTGGGAAGCTCCGTCAGGCGGGCGCGCAGCGCGGGATCGTCGGGTGCCGCGCGGGCCCGATCGGGCGCGCCGAGCGACACGAGCAACGCAAGCAAGGCCAGCCCCGTCAGATACCGAAACCGCGCAAGATGCGACGGCCCGGGGGCCCGGAACAACTGGAGGTGGGAAATCGGTTGCATCGTGACTACCGTGGGCGAGTAAAGCGGATGGTCTTCATGCGTCAACGGCTGCGGGTCCCGGTCTACTACGACTTCGCCTCCTCACTTTGCTATGTCGCACACCGGATAGTGGGACAACTCGGTCCCGACCTGGAGGAGCTGGGGATCGAGCTGGTCTGGACCCCCCTCGACCTCGCCTCGTTGCTGGGGATCCGGCGCGGAGGCCTTGTGGAGCCGCGCCGCCGAGAGAACGCCCAGCGCGTCGCGCGCGAGCTGGGGGTCGCGGTACACGTTCCCCACCGCTGGATGGACTCACGGAACTGCTTGGCGGCCTCGCTCTTGGTAGAAGACGGCGCGCGCCAGACGACCTGGCGGGAACGCGTATGGAGCGAGATCTACGAAGCCAACCGTCCAGCGGAAACTGTGGAGGATATTGAGCGCCTCGGCCGCGAGCTCGGATGGTCGTTTGACCGCGAGGTGCTGGCCGATGCCGGGCGACGTGTCGCCCAGCTCACCTTCGAGGCGGGTCAAGCGCTGGTCACCGGCGTGCCGACGTTCATGCTGGGCGAGTGGCCCTTTGGCGGGATCCAGGAGCTCCCGACGATGCGTGCCATCTTGCGGCGTTTCGTGGAGCGCCGTCGTGCGGGGCTCATGTAGAGCGGGAGCGACCCCCGAGCTCTTCGACGCGAGGGTCCAGGGCGCGGCGCTGCAACCAGCGCACCCCGAGCAGGTCGACCAGGGTCACCCACAACCGATTGCGCACGCCGTACTTCGAGACGCCGTAGCGACGCCCTCGGTGATTGACGGGTTGCTCGATCACCCGCGCGCCTTCGATCCGCAGCAAGGTGGGCAGGAAGCGGTGCATGCCGCGGAAGGGCCGCACCCTGGCCACGAATTCGCGGCGCATCACCCGCAGCGAGCAACCGACGTCCGTGACCGACTCTCCGGTGACCCAGTTGCGCACGCCGTTGGCCACCCTTGAGGACGCCCGCCGCCACCACGAGTCGTTGCGATGGACGCGAATTCCGTTCACCACGTCGGCGCGGTCAAGTGCGGGGAGAAGCCGCGGGATATCGGCGGGATCGTTCTGCAGGTCGGCGTCCAGGGTCGCGATCACTTCGCCGCGCGCCGCCGCAAAACCGGCGGCCAGGGCGGCGCTCTGACCGCGATTGCGGTCGAGGGCCAACACGCGAACGCGGGGATCCTTTCCTGCGAGTTCGAGCATGTGATCTCGGCTGCCGTCGCGGCTCCCGTCGTCGACGAACAGAATCTCGACACCCCCCGGTAGTCCGGCCAGAGCCGCATCGAGCTCGCGGTGGAGTGGCTCGAGTGATTCCCGTTCGTCGAAGACGGGGATCACCACCGAAAGATAGGGAGTCCCGGCCTCTTTCATGGAGACCTCCGAGCAGCAGGCCGCAGGGCGCCAAGGTAACGTTGGGGACATTCGGCTCAAACCGCGGCGCAGGCCAGGATCCCCGGACCGCAGCGGGCGCCGGGAGGAACAGCTCTCTGCCGATTGCACCGGTCAGCTCGCGCGTGCGCGCAAGCGTCCTGCTAGGCGCGGCCGCCCTCTTCTTCGTGCGTCTGGGAGCAACGGATCTCTGGGCGCCCGATGAGCCGCGGTACGCCCAGGTGGCCGAGGAACTGCGCTCGATGCAGCACGGGGCGAGCGGCCTCGCGCTGCTCCACCTGAACGACGCGGTCTATACCCAAAAGCCGCCGCTCTATTTCTGGCTGGCGGCGTTGGCCGGCTGGCCGAATGGGCATGTGACGGAAGTGGCTGCGCGACTGCCATCGGTCCTGGCGGGAATCGGCGTCGTCGCACTCACGTTGGGCTGGGGTACGCGGTTGCTGGGCGGCGCGAGCGGAGCCCTCGGGGCCGCCCTGCTGATCACGACCTTCGAGTTCGGTCGGGCCGCGCGGCGCGCCCAGCTCGACGTGCTGCTGGCACTGTTCGAAATGCTGGCGCTGATCGCGTTCTGGCGTCTCGACCGTCGCATTGGCAAGCGCGTTTGGAACCAGCTGTCGCTGCACGCCGCACTGGGCCTTGCGCTCCTCACGAAAGGCCCGGTCGGCTTTTTGGTCCCGCTCCTGGTGATCGCGGGGTTCCTAGCTTGGGAACGCCGCCTCCGCGATTTCCGCGCTGTCGTGCCGCTGTGGGGCCTTGCGCTCTCCCTGGGCCCGATTCTGGCGTGGCTCGTGGCCGCCGTGATGCTGGCGCCCGAAGGGTTTTTCGGCGACGCCGTGGTCGAGAATGTGCTCGGGCGCTTCTTCTCGGGCACCTCTCACGCCCGGCCTTTCTACTACTACGCCTTTCAGTTTCCGGTGGAGTTCTTGCCGTGGATCGTCTTCGCGCCCGTTGTGGCCTGGGTGTGCGCGGGTGAGCTTGCGGCTTCGGCGGGCGAAGAGCGCCGCCGCGCCGCGCGGCTGCTGCTCGCCTGGCTGGCGGCCACGCTTCTCTTCTTCTCGCTTTCCTCGGGAAAGCGGGGGGTCTACTTGCTCCCCTCGATTCCCGCGGCGGCCTTGCTGACCGGACACGCGCTACGCGTCTGGGTGGCCCGCGCGAGACGCTTGCCCGGTTCCTTTCACGCCCTCACGTCGTTGCTCGGCCTCGCCGTCGTCGGGGCCGGCGGGTTCCTGGCTTGGCGCGATCCGATCGGTGCGCCGCGCGCCTCCCTCGTGCTCGGCGCCGCCGCGATCGGCGTCGCGAGCAGCGCCGGGGCCTTCCAGGTGCTGGCCGGCCGGGTCCGCGCCCCTCTTCCGTGGCGGCTCGCGACCCCCATCGTCGCGGTTTTCGCGATCGAGTTCGTGGTTTTTGCCGGGCTCTTCCCCGCCCTCAACGCCGAGAAGTCGCCACGTCCCGTTGCCCAGGCCGCTGCGGCTCTGACGCCGCCCGGTGGACGCGTGGGTTTGCTGGGCGATCGTGCTCTGGCGGGGGGAATCGTCTACTACGGCGGAAGGTGGGTCGAGGAGCTTCGCGATCCCTCCGATCTGGAGCGCTTTTGGTCCCAAGGGGGAGAGACGCTCGTCGTGCAGCGGCGCAAACTCGACCGGGTCGAGGTGGCGGGTCCAGTCGATGTGCGGTTCGCCAGCCGTAGCGGGCGGCGCGAATTGGTCGTCGTGACGCCGCGGCGCGTCGCAGATCCTTGACGCAGCGCGTCTGTCGATTAGAGACCCCCTCAGCTAGTATTCCGCCCCCTAAAGTCCCCGAAAATCCGAACGAGAAGGAGCCCCCCTCTATGGCCAATACGCCGGAAATGCAGGCTGAGCTGCGGGTTGGCGACAAGACCATCGCCCTTCCGATCGTCGAGGGCAGCGAGGGCGAACGCGCCATAGACATCAGGAAGCTCCGCTCGGGAACGGGGTTCATCACCCTGGACCCCGGGTACGCGAACACCGGATCCTGTCAAAGCGCCATCACCTTTATCGACGGCGAGAAGGGCATCCTGCGCTACCGGGGCTACCCCATCGAGCAACTCGCCGAGCAGAGCTCCTTTCTCGAGGTTTCCTACCTGCTCATCTTCGGTGCGCTTCCAACGCGCGAGCAACTCGAATCCTTCACGGAGTCGATCCGCTACCACACCATGCTCCACGAGGATTTCCGAATCTTCTTCCGCGCGATGCCGAAAGACGCTCACCCGATGGCCGCTTGCGCCGCGGCGGTAGGCGCTCTCGGCACCTTCTATCCCGACAGCCTCGACCCCCGCGACCCCCGCGAGGTCGAGATCTCGGTGCACCGACTGTTGGCCAAGTTCCCGACGATGGCGTCTTACGCCTACAAGCACTCGATCGGTCAGCCCTTCATGTACCCCGACAACACCCTCGGCTACGTGGGAAACTTTCTGCGGCTGATGTTCGGGACACCCTGCGAGGATTACGAGATCGATCCGGTCGTCGAGAAAGCGATCGACCTGCTCCTAATTTTGCACGCCGACCACGAACAGAACTGCTCGGCGAGCACCGTGCGGCTGTGCGGCTCCTCGATGGTGAACCTCTTCGGCGCAATCTCGGCGGGCGTGAATGCTCTCTGGGGACCGCTGCACGGCGGCGCGAATCAGGCGGTGATCGAGATGCTCGCGGCGATTCGCGACGAGGGTCTCACCGCGCGCCAATTCGTCGACCGCGCCAAGGATCGCAACGACACCTCTCGGCTGATGGGCTTCGGGCATCGGGTCTACCGGAACTTTGATCCGCGCATGCGGATCATCAAGAAGGCGTGCTTCGACGTCCTCGGACAGCTCGGCGTCAATTCGAAGCTTCTCGAAATCGCCGTCGAACTCGAGGAGATTGCGCTGAGCGACGATTACTTCATCGAGCGTCGGCTCTATCCCAACGTGGATTTCTACTCGGGCGTCATCTACACGGCCATTGGCACGCCCGACAACATGTTCACGGTGATGTTCGCACTGGGTCGCCTTCCGGGTTGGATCGCGCAGTGGATGGAGATGCACGACGACCCCGATTTCAAGATCGGTCGCCCGCGCCAGGTCTACACGGGAGCCACGGAGCGCGACCTCGTCTCGATCGAGAAGCGCTAAGACACCGCGGAGCTCACCGTGACGCTCGCGCCGCTCCACCCGGACGGCGCGGGTTCTCACCCGCAACCGAGCATCAGGAGAAGGCGATGGAGATCAAGGGACTCGTGGCGGCGGTGACCGGTGGAGGTTCGGGACTGGGCGAGGCGACGGTGCGCGCGTTGGTCGCGCGCGGGGGTCGCGCCGTGATCCTCGATCTCGCCCGCTCCAAAGGTGCGGAGGTCGCCAAGGAGCTCGGCAAAGCCGTGACCTTCTGCGAAGCGGACGTCACGGATGAGCAGGCGGTCTCCGACGCGTTGGAGACAGCGGTGCAGGCCTACGGCGGCGTGCACGTCGCGGTGAACTGCGCGGGCATCGGCACCGCGGGCCGCACCGTCGACAAGGAGGGCAAGCCCTTCGACCTGGGTCTTTTCCGCAAGACCATCGAGGTCAACCTGATCGGGACCTTCAACGTGATCCGCCTGTCGGCCGCGTGCATGATGCAAAACGAGCCGAATGCTGGTGGCGAACGCGGTGTGATCATCAACACCGCGTCGGTGGCCGCCTTCGAGGGACAGATCGGCCAGTGCGCCTATTCCGCCTCCAAGGGGGGCGTCGTCGGGATGACCCTTCCGATCGCGCGGGATCTGGCGCAGAGCGGAATTCGCGTGATGACGATCGCACCGGGGCTTTTCTTGACGCCGATGCTGATGGGCCTGCCGGAGCCCGCACGCGAATCGCTCGGCAAGCAGGTCCCCTTCCCGTCCCGGCTCGGGGATCCCTCGGAATACGCCGCTCTCGCCTGTGCCATCGTCGAGAACCCGATGCTGAACGGCGAGACCATCCGCCTGGACGGCGCGATCCGCATGCAACCCCGCTAGGCGAAGCCCGAGTGGCCAGCGAACGGAGTCAAAAAAGCCTGGGCCGCTGCGCGATCACGCTTCCGGTCGCCGGCTTCTCGGCGCGCGAGTGCGTGGCGCTCGCACAGCACGCGGAAGAGGCCTGGGGCTATGACGCGGTGTGGATGGCAGAAACGGCGGGGCCCGACTCCTTCTCACTCGCGGCGGCCATCTTTCAGGCGACCCGCGGCCTCACCATCGGCACTGCCATCGTGCCGGTCTATAACCGCTCGCCAGCCGTCCTGGCAATGACGGCGGCGACGCTCGGCGAGCTCTCGGAAGGTCGCTTCGTGTTGGGGCTCGGTTCGTCGAGCCACGCGATCGTCGAACAGTGGAACGGCATTCCCTTTGAGCGGCCGCTGGGGCACGTACGCGAATGCGTTGCGGCCGTGCGCCAGGCTCTCTCCGGTGAGAAGACGGACTTCGCGGGCGAGTTCTTCCACACCCGGGGCTTCCGGCTGGGCAACGCGAAGCGGTTCCCGGTGTCGATCTACGTGGCGGCCCTGCGGGAACGCATGCTCGAGCTCGCCGGCGAGGTGGGCGACGGGCTGATCGTCAATCTGTTTCCGCTGTCGCAACTCTCGACGATGCTGGCCGCCTACCGCCGGGGGGCGGAGGGTGCGGGCCGTGATGCCCGCGGCGACGAGGTGGTGTGCCGCTTCATGGTGTCGGTCACGGACGACGTCCCGAAGGCGCGCGACCTGGTTCGGGCCGCTTTCGGAGGCTACGTCGCAACCCCCGTCTACAACAAATTCTTCGCCTGGTGCGGATTTGCGGAACAGGCGCGCGCCGTTGCGGAGGGCTTCGCCAAACGCGACCGCAAGGCAGTCTACGAGGCCATGGACGACGCCATGGTCGACCGGATCGCAATTCTCGGAACGTCCGAACAATGCCGGACGCAGGTCGCCGCCTTCGTGGAGCAGGGTGTCACCACGCCGGTGCTCCAACCCCTCGCCACCGATCGGGCCGGTGTGGAGGCGGTCTTTGAAGCCTTCGCGCCCTCCCAGCGCTGAGCGCCGAGCCATGGCGACGATTGCGTTGACCGGCGGAACGGGACTCGTCGGCGGGCGCCTGCTCGCGAGGCTATGTACGCGGGGCGATCACGTAATGGCACTCACGCGCCGCCCTGAACACGCTGAGCTTCCCCCGGGCGCAAAGGCGGTGGGCTGGGATGGCGTTGCGGTGGCCGGCAACGTCTTGCGGCGGAGTTCTGCCATCGTGCACCTGGCCGGCGAGCCGATCTTCGGTGGCCCGCTCACGGCGAAACGCCGGCAGCGGGCGTACGCGAGTCGGGTCGACTCCACGCGTTCCGTGGTCGCGACCCTCGGAGGTTTGCCCGCGTCCGAGCGGCCCGAGACGCTCGTGTGCGCCTCCGCGGTGGGCATCTACGCCGACGCGGGCGATGAGCCGATCGACGAGGATGGCGCGCTCGGAAGTGGGTTTCTCGCCGAACTCTGCCAGGACTGGGAAGCCGCCGCGAAAGCGGCGACCGCGCTCGGCGTCCGGGTCGTGTCGGTGCGCTTCGGCGTCGTGCTGGCCGGGGCGGGGGGCGCCCTGGCTGCGATGCGACGCCCCTTCGCCCTCGGGCTGGGGGCGGTGTTGGGCAGTGGGAGACAGTGGTTCCCGTGGATTGCCCTCGAGGACGCCGCGCGGCTGCTCGAAGCGAGCCTAGACGATTCCCGGTTCCGAGGCGCGGTCAACAGTGTGGCACCCAACCCGGTGACCCACGCCGAGTTCTCACGGGAGCTGGGGCGTGTGCTACATCGCCCGGTGCTCCTGAAGGTGCCCGCCTTCGCGTTGCGCTTCGGGCTCGGTGAGCTGGCCCCTGAGCTCCTGGACAGCCGCCGCGTGGTGCCGAAGCGCGCTCTGGAACACGGCTTCGCGTTCGGGCACGCCGAGCTCTCATCGTGCCTCCGCGCCGAACTCGGCGCGTGAGATCAATGAGTGCGGCTTCCGAGCACGATCGGAAGTACGTCCTTGACGGCCAGGGGATTTCCACCCGGCGGAATCTCGAAGTAGCGGGGTTCGACCGCAAACCCATCGCGCATCGGATAGCTGTTCCGGAAGCCCGTGATGAGACGTTCGACGATCTCCTCCGCGCCCCGGTGTTTGACATCGGTCAGAAACAACAGCGCTCGCTCGCGGGTCAAGCGGAAGATCGCATCCTCCACCCGCAGTTCGCTCTCCACGTAGGCCATGAAGTCCGGGAAGATCAAATCCCCTTCGGGCGCGGCAAATCCGACCACGACCGAAGCGTACTCGTGGCGGACCCCGAGCTCCTGGGTTCGCGCCAGGAGCTCGCGCAGGCGCCGCGGATCGTCGATGCCGGAATCCGTCTGGGTCAACGAAGTCGCCATTCCCTCCGTATCGTCCCGGCGCGCCGGCGGCTTGACGGGGCAGCTTAGCGCTCGGTCCCCGACCGATACGCCCACACGGCGATCGGCAAGCAGAGGGCGGCCAGCAATGTCAAACCGATCACGCTTCGCCCGACCGCGAATTCGTTCGCGCCGAGCAGCCCGTAACGCAGCAAATCGACGCCGTAGGTCAGTGGATTGGCTTGGGCGAGGGTCCGCGTCACCGCGGGCAGTGTCGCCACGGGGTAGAAAACCCCGGAAAGCAGATAGAGCGGGACGGTGACGAGACCGGCCAGGAGCCGAAACGACTCGGCGCTCCGCAACCAGGCGGCCAATCCGATGCCCAGGGCCGTGAAAAACGACGTGATGGCGGTCACTGCCAGCAAGGCGGCGGCGGGGTGCGGTACCGACAGTGGCGTCATCCAGGAGAACACCGCGACGAGCGCCGCGATCAGCACCAAGGTGACCAGCCAGCGCGCGGCGACCTTGCCCAGTACGACTCCGGTGGCCGTGACGGGTGCCACGCAGAGCGCGCGCAAAAAACCGGAGTCCCGGTCCTGGATGAGGCTGAAGCCGCCGCCGACGGCACCCGAACCGGCCATCAGTGCCAGCAGGCCCGAAGCGAGGTGCCCGGCGTAGGACGTGTCGCGCGGGAGCGATACCACGCTGTCGAGACCGAACCCGATAAAGACTACGAAGAGCAGGGGGAACGCGAACTGCCCCAGCCAGTAGGCGCGATCGCGCCGGTAGCGCAGCCATTCGCGCCGAAAAATCGTTTGCGCGTCGATCGCAACAGAACCCCATGCGCTCATTCCCGCGGCTCCGGGGCGTCGGCCACCGCATAGCTTCGGCCGGTGTAGTGCAGAAACACCTGTTCGAGCGTGGGTCGGTGCAGCTCGACCTCGACGATGCCGTACGGCCGGGCCGCCTCCACCAAGTCGGCGAGGCGCCGCGGCCCCTCGCCGACCGTCACGTGGAGCGTCGTTTCGGAACCGGGATCGCAGCGTACCTCGACGACGCCGGGCAGCGCGGCGAGCGCGGCCCGGGCCCCCTGGTTGCGCTCCAGCCGGAACCAGACCGAGTCGCCGCCGAGCTCTGCCTTGAGATCGCGCGGTGCGCCGTCCACGATCAGGCGACCCCGATCGAGAATGCCAGTCCGGTCGGCCAACGCCTCGGCCTCCTCCATCGAGTGGGTGGTGAGGAAGAGCGTCGTATCCATGGCTCGCATCTCGCGCAGCCGATCCCAGACCGCCGCGCGGGCCGCGACGTCGAGGCCCACGGTCGGCTCGTCGAGAAAGAGAAGCGGAGGGGTGTGCAGAATCCCCCGGGCGATCTCGAGGCGGCGGCGGAGCCCTCCCGAGAGGGTGCGGACGGGGCGATCGGCGTGGTCACCCAAGCCAAAGCTTTCGATCAACGCCTCCACGCGGGCCCGGCGATTGTGAACCCGATAGAGGCGTGCGGAAAGGTCGAGGTGTTCGCGCGGCGTCAGTTGAGGATCGAGGCTCGGCTCCTGGAAGACGATGCCGATGGCGGAACGGACCTCGCCGCGCGCCCGGACTACATCGTGCCCGAGTACCCGCGCCTCGCCCCGTGAGGGCCGCAACAGCGTGGACAGGATACGCACCGCGGTGGTCTTGCCGGCGCCGTTGGGGCCCAGCAGGGCAAAACAGATCCCGCGCGGGACGTCCAGGTCGAGGTCGATGAGGGCTTCGGTCGCGCCGTAGCTGCGCCCGAGGCCGTGCGTCTCGATCGCGGATGTTCGCGTTGTTGCGTCGGGGTCCATGGCTTACGGTCGTGGATCCTAAGCGACGGAGTGCGGTGGAGCGAGCGCGTGGCTCGGGCGACATCACGAAGGAGAAATGGCGGTCGATGAGCGGGTGGGCCAGGGGCTTTGCGGGATTGGTCGCGCTCACCAGTGCACTGATCGTGCTCGGTGCCCTGGTGCGCGCCCACGATGCCGGGCTGGCTTGCCCCGACTGGCCGCAGTGTTTCGGGACCTGGATCCCACGGTTCAACCTCCAGATCGCGTTTGAGTGGACCCACCGGCTGATCGCGGGGTCGGTCGCCATCCTCTTCGTGTTGCTGGCCTGGGGAACCGGCCGGACGCTTCGCGACGCTCCGTGGCGAGGCCGGGTGTTCCTGCTCCTCGGGCTGGCGACCGGCCTGCTGGCCGTTCAGATCCTGCTCGGGGCACTCACGGTGTGGCTTCAGCTCGCCTCGTGGACGGTCACCGCGCATCTCGTCACGGGAAACGCCTTCAACGCCACGCTCTGCGCGACGGCGTTGGCGCTGCGGGACGGGTCGCGACCGCCGACGCGCGAACCGCTTCCACCGCGTCTTCGCTTCGCGATCGGAATCCTCGCGGCGCTGCTCATCCTGCAACTCGTGCTCGGCGGCCAGGTCTCGTCGCGCTACGCGGGCCTCGCTTGTCCCGAGTGGCCGACCTGCAACGGCGGGAGCTTTTTCCCGAGCTGGCGAGGCCCGGTAGGCCTCCACCTCGCCCATCGCACGGTGGGTTACGCCCTGCTCGTCGCGGGGGCCGCCCTAACCTGCTGGGGGCGCGCTCAGGCCTCCCTGCGCGGGCCCCTCGCCCTCCTGGTCGGGTTGCTCGCGGCGCAGGTCGTGATCGGAATCGCCAACGTCCGCCTGGCGATCCCGGTCGAGATCACGGGCCTTCACTCGGCCCTCGCGGCAGCTCTCGTCCTCACCACCACCGTCCTCGTACACCGCGCCTCCAACCACAGTTGGGGCTGGGGCTAAGCCCGGGCGCGGCGATCTGCTAAACCCAGCGCCCATGCGGCCTTACGAGATCTTTCGCGATATGCCCCCCGAGTATGCCGTGACGTTTTGCCGCGCCCTCGCGGATTCCGCCCCTCCCGCCTACCGCCAGTGCCTCGCCCTCGCGAGTGCGGCAATGCGGGCGCGACCGGTGTTCTTGAAGCGCCGCCCCCTGGAGCGGCAGGCGGAGGCGGTGCGGCGGGCGCTCGCGCGCATCGCGTCCAACGAAGTGGCCGAGGAGATGCTCGCCGTCTTCTTTCTCGAGTGCCGACGCGAGCTCCTCGTGACCTGGCTGGACGCGGTCGGCGTCGCCCACGAGGACGGCGTCTTGCAAGACGACACCGTCGCGGAGCCCAACCCCGAACAGCTGCGCGAGGCCGCCGCGAAATTTTTCGAGAGCGAGGAGGCCGACCGCTACGAGCGGCGGCTGCTACTGCTCACCTTCGCCGCCCAGAGCTCGATCGACTGGCCGAACCTCGACGCCCTGCTCAGCGAGAGCAAGGAGGCCGACTCGTAGGGTCGGCCTCCGCGCAGTAAGGCGAAGCCGAGCGGAGTTCATCGGGACGGCGATTGACGTCCGGCTAGCTCCCCGACTTGAAGTTCTCGAGTAGCAGCTGGATCTCCTCCGCGATGCTGTCCGGGATGATATAGCCCTCGGTATCGCGGATCTGCTCGACGTGATCGCGGACCTCTTCGGGACGGGGCGTCGCCGATTTTCCGGCGTACCAGCCCGGCGTGAGTCCCACGAACATGCGCGCATAGCGACCGCCGCCGGCCGACCAGATCTGGCCGCTGTAGTCACACTGGTCCGAGAGGAGCCAAGTCACCAGCGGCGTGACGCATTCGGGGTCGAGGGCCTTCACGAGTTCACCGAGGAGATCCTCGGTCATCCGGGTTCGGGCGATCGGTGCGAGCACGTTGCACTTTACGTTGTACTTCGCCCCTTCGAGGGCAAGAACGTTGGCGAGTCCCACCAGGCCCATCTTGGCGGCACCGTAGTTCGTCTGGCCGAAGTTGCCGAGGATCCCGGCGTTCGAGGCGACGAACACGATGCGACCGTAGCCCTGTTCTTTCATGGCCCGAAACGCCGGCTGCGTCACGAAGAATGCGCCCTTCAGATGCACCGCCATGACCGCGTCGAGGTTTTCCGGTTCGAGCTTCGCAAAAGTCTTGTCCCTCAAGATGCCGGCGTTGTTGACTACGGCATCGATGCGACCGAAAGAATCGAGGGCGGTCTGGATGATCGACTCGCCGCCCTCCGGCGTCGCGACGCTGTCGTAGTTGGCGACCGCCTGGCCACCGGCCTCGGCAATCTCCTTCACCGTCTGATCAGCCATCGAAGTGCCGCCGCCGGTCCCGTCGGTCGCACCGCCGAGGTCGTTCACCACCACCTTGGCGCCGCGGGAAGCCAGCTGGAGCGCGTAAGTCTTGCCAAGGCCGCCACCGGCACCGGTGACGACGGCCACGCGGTCGTCGAAACGGATTTCGCTCATCGTCAAGGAGTCCTTTGTTGGAAGCGGGTCGAGAAGGACCGAAATGCTAGCGCGCCAGGGTCCGGCGTGTCAGAGCGCCGCCGATCCGGCGGGCCAACCCGGCGGGAGCGGCGCGCATCACCCACCCGAGCAGCTTGTTGCCCGCCCCGGGCACGCAGACCAGCTCGCCTCTGGCGAGCGATGCGAGCGAGGCCTCCACCACGGCTTCCGCGCTCATCCACGCAAAGCCGGGGACGAGCTCGGCGGGCACCGCCGCCACCTCCTGAAATTCAGTGCGCGTAAAACCGGGACACAGGAGCTGCACCCGGATCCGGGTGCCGCGGAGCTCCTCGTGAAGCGACTGCGTGAAGGAGTTCACGAAGGCCTTGGTCGCGGCATAGGTGGCCGCGTAAGGAGCGGGCGCGTAGCCATTGAGAGAGGACACGTTGATCAACGCCCCGCTCCGGCGCGGCTCGAACACCGCGAGCGCAGCGTGGCTGAGGCGCGCCAGCACGACCGCGTTGAGCGTGACCTGCCGTGCCTCGCGGTCGCGGTCGAGCTTCCAGAAAGCACCCGACGAACCGAACGCGGCGTTGTTGACGACCAGCGCGAGACCGGGAGTCTCTGCGATGCGGCGCTCGACCCGCGCGAGGTCGGCGGGGTCACAGAGGTCGGCGGCCTCGATGGCGACCTCCCGCCCGTGGGCGGCGCGCAGGCGCTCCGCCAGCGACGCGAGGCGTTCGCGGCGCCGGGCGACCAGCACGAGGTCGTAACCCTCACGCGCGAGGCGTTCTGCATAGGCCGCGCCGATCCCAGCCGAGGCCCCGGTCACGAGCGCGACCCGCACATTCGCTTCGAGCATGCGGGGGCTCAATCCTCGAGCAGGGGCAAGATCGCTTCGGGCGGGCGACCAACCGACGCGCGCTTGCCCCGCACGAGAATCGGGCGCTCGATCAGAATCGGCGCTGCGGCCATCGCGGCCAGGAGCTCGGCGTCGGTGGCGCGGTCGGAAAGACCCGCCTCCGCGAAGGCGGACTCTCCCTGCCGAATCCATTCGCCGGGCGGGCGGCCGAGACGCTGCGCCAACTGCTCGAGTTCTGCCCGCGTCAGTGGCTCTTCGAGATAGCGCCGCAGCGTGAAGGAGGCGTTCCGCTCCTCGAGCAGCGCCAGGGCCGCGCGGCTCTTGGAGCAACGGGGATTGTGGAGCAGCACCATCTCGCGATCAGATTCGGGAAGGCCCATACGAAACACGGTAGCGCCCGGGGCCGGCTCTGGGTCATCCTCCACCCGTGTCTTTCTTGACGCGGCTCTTGGGCGGAGGCAGCAGCGTCGCGGCTGGCGGCCGGGCCGACACTGAGGTGGTGCGCCGCATCGCCGCGCGACTCGAGCGGCTGGGCCCCGACAACGCGCGCTACGTCGCGGCCTTCGCGGCGGTTTTGACGCGGGTGGCGCACGCCGACTTGCGCGTCACCGAGACGGAAAGCGAGGCGATGAAGGGGGCGCTCGAGCGGATCGCGGGCCTGGGATCCGAAGAAGCCGACCTGGCGGTCGAGATCGCGCAAACCCTGGCGGCAGATTTCGGCGGCACCGAGAACTACCTGGCCACGCGCGAGTTCCGCGCCATCTCGGACCGCACGCAGCGCACCCAGCTTCTCCACAGCCTGTACGCCGTGGCCGCCGCGGACGGGCTGATCTCCCCCGAAGAGAGCGCCGAAATCCGACGCATCGCCGAAGAGCTGGGCTTCGCGCCCGAGGAGCTCACGCCCATCCGCGCCCAATACCGCGAGCATCTGTCGGAGTTTAAGCGGGCGACCTAGGAACGAATTAGCAGCAGGGTACGCGGGTCGAGACCGACGTGCAGGGCGGAGACGTCGGGGCTGTCGTGGTCCTTGAGCGCCCGCAGCGCCACCTCGGCGTCGCGGGGCTCGAGCGTCAGAATGACTGAGAACAGAGGCTCCACTCGCGCGAGGGCGGCCGGCAGCCCCTCGGTCTGCTCGCTCGGAAGCGGTGCCGACATCCAGATCTCCGTCTCTTTCTCCTTGGCGACATCGCGCAACGCCTGCATCTCGGCGGGCGCTCGCGAGCCCGGGTCGAGACCGTCGATCACTACTAGGGCGATCTTGCCCCCGATCTCGCTCTCGAGATCCATCGCCTCCCGGAGCCGGTCCGCACCGAATTCTGCCGCGGGGTAGGCGCGAATGCGCCGCAGCCGATCGGCCTCGGCACGCACCACGGTGGCGTTCTCCAGGTGGGTGGTGGCGGCGAGATCTTCAAAGACCGTGTCGTAGTAGTCGCGGACATGGGAGACGGTGTGATCCAGGCTCACGTGCAACACCGGCTGCCCACGCAAGAGGTCGTCCAGGGCAACGCCTACCAGGAATGAAGTCTTCCCAACCCCGGGCGCCGCGAGCACCAAGCCGAGGTTGCCCCGCCCGAGCCCCCCGTGAAGGCCTTTCTCGAGGAGTCGGAGCGGACTGCGGGCGTTGAGATAGCGGCGGTACATCCAAGCCCTTTCTACTCTTCGTCTTTGCGTCGGTCGGCGTACTTCTCAAGCAGGTTCTTGGTCACCTCGGCGGGACAGGGCAAGTAGCGCGCGAACTCCATGCTGAACTCGGCCTTGCCCTGGGTGGTCGAGCGAAGATCAGTCGCGTATCCGAACATCTCGGCGAGCGGCACCTCGGCTTCGATACGACAGAATCCCGCTTCCTCGGTGGTCCCCACGACATTACCGCGTCGCTGCATGATCGTCTTGAGCACGGCTCCCTGAAATTCTGAGGGACCCTCCACCGCGAGCTTCATGACGGGCTCGAGGATGATCGGCTTGGCCCTCGAGTAGCTCTCGCGGAAGGCGCCCCGGGCGGCCGCCTGGAAGGCCATCTCCGAGGAGTCGACGGAGTGGGACTGGCCGTCGTTGATCACCACACGCAGACCCAACACCGGGAAGCCGATCAGGCGGCCCTTGTCGAGGACGGAGCGAAAGCCCTTCTCGACGGCCGGGATGTATTCGGTCGGGATGGCCCCACCCCGGACCTCGTTCACGAACTCGAAGTCCTGCTCCGCGCCCTCGCCCTGGGGCTCGAGATACCCGGCCACCCGGCCGTACTGACCGGCACCGCCGGTCTGCTTCTTGTGAGTGTAGTTGAAGTCGGCCCGCTGGGAGATCGCCTCCCGGTAGGCGACCTGAGGCGCACCGGTTTCGACGTCGACGTTGTACTCACGGCGCATGCGCTCGAGGTACACATCGAGATGCAGCTCGCCCATGCCCGAGATCACCGTCTCGTTGCTCTCGGGATCCACGGCGGAGCGGAAGGTCGGGTCTTCGCGCACGAAGCGGCCGAGGGCCTTGCCGAGGTTGTCCTCCGCCTTCTTATCCTTGCATTTGATCGCGATCGAGACGACCGGATCCGGCACGTGCATCGAGCTCATCGCGATGTCGACCGACCCGTCGGTAAACGTGTCGCCCGACGCGCAATCGATCCCGAAAAGCGCCACGATATCGCCGGCCGCGGCCTTCTCGATATCCTCCATCTCGTCGGCGTGCATGCGCACCAGGCGCCCCACCTTGTGGCGTTTTTTGGTGCGCGCGTTCACGATCGTGCCGCCGCGCGCCATGGTGCCCTGGTAGACGCGAACGTAGGTGAGCTGCCCGTAGCGACCCTCTTCGAGCTTGAAGGCCAGCGAAACCAACGGCTTGTTGGGGTCCGACGTGAGTGCGACGGGCGCTTCGTTGTTGCTGAGATCGACGCCGGTGTTGCTCACCTCGGTGGGATCCGGGAGGTAGCGGGTCACCGCGTCGAGCAGCGGTTGCACGCCTCGGTTCTTGTATGCCGAGCCCATGAACACCGGAGTGAGTTCGCGGGAGAGTGTACCGCGGCGCACGGCCTCGTGGATCAGCGCCTCGGTGACCTGTTCTTCCAGGATCGCCTCCGTCAACTCGTCGGAGAACATCGAAACGGCGTCGAGCATCGTCTCGCGGGCCGCCTCGGCGTCGTGGCGCAGCGCCTCGGGAATTTCCTTGCGCGTCACGTGCTCGCCGTTCTCACCCTCGAAATACACCGCCTCCATCGCAACCAGATCGATCACGCCGTCGTGGTCGGCCTCCAGCCCGATGGGAAGCTGCATCAGCACGGCGTTGTGGGCGAGTTTGTCCCGCAGTTGCTGGCACACCCGCTGGGGATCGGCGCCGGAGCGGTCGAGCTTGTTGATGAACGCGAGCCGCGGGACCTGGTAGCGGCGCATCTGGCGATCCACCGTGAGCGATTGCGACTGCACCCCCGCCACGCCGCAGAGCACGAGCACGGCGCCATCGAGCACCCGCAGCGACCGCTCGACTTCGATCGTGAAGTCCACGTGGCCGGGCGTGTCGATGATGTTGATATGGTGGCTATCCCACACCGTATGCGTTGCGGCGGATTGGATCGTGATGCCCCGTTCGCGCTCGAGCTCCATGAAATCCATGGTGGCTCCCGCGCCATCCTTG
>CAZTOE010000048.1:0-20213 GCA_964615045.1 uncultured Spirochaetales bacterium | reverse complement strand
GAACACCGCAACCTGTGTGCAGTGGGGGATCCCGACCAAAGCGTCTACGGCTGGCGGGGCGCCGACCTGCGCAACATCCTCGATTTCGAACGGGATTTCCCCGAGGTGGAGATCGTCAAGCTCGAGCGCAACTACCGCTCGCGCAGGCCGATCCTCGACGGCGCGACGGCCGTGGTGGCGAACAACGTGGCGCGACGCGAGAAGCAGATGTTCGCCGAGCGCGGTGACGGGGAGCGAATCCGCGTCTACGAAGCCGCCGATGAGCGCGAGGAAGCCCAGTTCGTGATTCGTGAGCTGCTCGCCGCCACCCGCACCGAAGATCGCTCGTACCGGGACTTCGCGGTCTTCTATCGGACCAACGCGCAGTCGCGACCCTTCGAAGAAGAGCTGCTGAAGTACGACGTGCCCTACACGGTCGTGGGAGGCGTGCGTTTCTACGAACGGGCGGAGGTCAAGGACGCCCTGGCGTACCTGAGGCTGCTGGCAAATCCCGGGGATCGCGCCGCGCTGCTGCGGGTCGTGAACCGGCCCGCGCGCGGCATCGGACGCACGACTCTGGAGCGCGCCGCAGCCTTCGCTGCGCGCGAGGGGGTTCCGCTCCTGGAGGGATTGCGCGAACTCGCGGCGAGCGGCGAGGCGGGGAGAACCGCGCCCAAGATCCACGCTTTTCTGGAGCTTCTCGAGGGGCTTCGCGGCGAGCGCGAGAGGAGTCTGGCGGATCTCCTCAGTTCCGTGCTCCAGCGCAGTGGTTATCTCCAGAGTCTCGATAAAGAGGGCACCCCGGAGGCCGAGGCCCGACTCGAGAATCTTCGCGAACTGGTGGCCGCCGCCGAGGATTTCGAGGGGCAGAACGCGGAACTCAGCGAAGCGGTCGACGAGGAGCGCGGCGCGCTCGAACTGTTCCTCGACCAGGTGGCGTTGGTATCTGACCTCGACGCCTGGGATGATCGCGCCGACCGCGTTTCCCTCATGACGGCGCATTCCGCCAAGGGCCTCGAGTACCCGGTCGTGTTCCTCGTCGGGCTCGAGGAGGGGATCTTCCCGCACGCGGCTTCTTCGCGGGACGCGGCCGGTCTCGAGGAAGAGCGCCGGCTCTTCTACGTGGGAATGACACGCGCCATGGAGAGACTGTATCTGAGCTGTGCGCGCGAGAGGCGTCGCTTCGGCTCCCGGACCTATGCCGTGCCCTCGCGCTTTCTGTCGGAGGTTCCCGAGAGCGTGGTCGAAGGGAAGCTCCCCGGCGGCGCCAGCGAGCGCTGCGCCGCCCGCGATCCGGGTTTCGCGGCGCCGCGCTTCGACCTCGATTACAGCTACGCGCAGGATGGCGAAGCGGTGATCCAGCCCGGCCTCCGCGTGCACCACCCGGTGTTCGGTCGCGGGACGGTGGTGGATCTCTCCGGCAACGGTCCCCAGACAAAACTGCGAATCCGCTTCGAGCGCGTTGGCATGAAGACGATCATGCTGCGCTTCGCCAACCTCGAACTCGGGTAAGCGCGGCAAGGGTCCGCAGAGCGGACCCTTGCCGCGAGCGGAGTTCAGTCAGCCTGCGCCGGTCCCTTCAGCTCGACCACATTGCCATCGGGATCGCTGATGTAGACCGACGGGCCGGTGCCCTCGGCACCGTAGCGCTGCTCGACGCCCGTCCAGGCGATGCCGTGGTCCTCCAAGTGCGCGCGCAAGGCGTCGGCATCGAACGCGTCCACCGACAGGGCGAAGTGGTCCATGTTGCGGTGGTTGGAATCGGGGGGGCCGCCCCCAGCGCGGCCCAGGCGGCTTTCGACCGGGACGAGATCGATCAGACTCGATCCGGCCCGAAGCTGGATCAAGCCCAGGTCGTCGAGACGGCGCTCGACCGGACAGCCCAGGACCACGCTGTAGAAATGCAGCGAACGGTTCAGGTCGCGAACCCGCACGACGACGTGGTCCAGGCAGCGAATCCGCATCGCTAGCCGCGGCGAAACTGGGTTTCGAGGCCCGCGCGTTCCCGGTGATGCTCCAGGGCGAGCTCGATCAGGCGATCCAGGAGCTGCGGGTAGGGCAGGCCAGTCGCCTCCCACAGCTGCGGGTACATCGAGACCTCGGTGAAGCCGGGCAGGCTGTTGACCTCGTTGACAAAAAAGCGCCCGCTCGCCCGTTCCAGGAAAAAGTCGACCCGGCCCAGCCCCCTCCCTTCGAGGACACGGTAGGCGGAGAGGGCGAGGCTGCGAACCGCCTCGGCTTGCGCCTCCTCGAGCGGCGCCGGGACGAGAAGCTCCGTGCCCTCCTCCACATATTTGGCTTCGTAGTCATACCATTCGCGCTGCGGCCGGATTTCGCCCGGCAGCGAGGCTTCGGGGACTTCGTTGCCGAGCACCGCAACTTCGATCTCGCGGGCGTCGAGACCTTGTTCGACCACCAGCTTGGTGTCGTAGCGGCTGGCTTCCGCCAGGGCGCGGCCGAGCGCCTTCAACCGATCGACGCGTTGGATGCCCACCGAGGAGCCGGAATTGGCGGGTTTGACGAAAACCGGCAGCGCAAGGGCCTCTGCGATGCGGTGCGCCACGGAGCGTGGGTCGCGACGCACCTCCTCCTGGTCGACGCGGATCCACGGAGCGACGGGCAGCCCAGCGGCTTCGAGGAGCCGCTTCGAGACCTCTTTGTCCATCTGGACCGCCGATCCGAGGACGCCGCTTCCCACATAGGGCAGGCCGGCCAGTTCGAGCAGGCCCTGGAGGCAGCCGTCCTCGCCACCACGCCCGTGGATGATCGGGAAGATGAGGTCGATCGCGTATGGCTCGCTCGCGCTGGACTCCAGGGGGTGCAGGACGGCCGGTGAAGCGGGCCGGGCCGGCAACGTCACCGGACACCCCCGCTCGAGCGCCGCCTCGAGGGCGTCGCCGGGCTCGCCGAGGCGCCACCGCCCCCGGTGATCGACCGCGATCGGCCATACCTCGTATCGCGACGGATCGAGATTGCGCAGGATCGAGTTGGCGGAAACGAGCGAAACTTCGTGCTCCACCGAACGACCACCGTAGATCAACCCAACGCGCAGTTTGGCCATCGTCCCCCCCGCTGCCGCAGCATAGCTTGCTTGACCCTCTCGCGGCGCCTTCTTACCCTGCGAATGTGTCGCCTCTTTCCGCGCAACTCCTCGGCAAAGAACGCGTTCTCCTGGAGCGGCTCGCGGCAACGCAATCCCTCCTGGTGGCCTTCTCGGGCGGCGTCGATTCGAGCTATCTGGCCCACATCGCTCACCGGGCGCTCGGTGATCGCGCTCTGGCGGTGACCGCCGTGTCCCCGTCTTATCCCGATCATCACCGCGCGATGGCGGAGCGCATCGTGGCGGAGTTCGCGCTCCCCCATCGTTTCGTCAAAACGGCCGAAATGGATGACCCGGAGTATCGGCGCAACGACCCGCAGCGTTGTTATCACTGCAAGAGCGAGCTGTTCCGGGTGCTCGAGCACTTGCGCCGCGAACTGGCTTTCGACGCCGTCGCCTACGGGGTTAATACCGACGACACGCGCGATTTCCGACCCGGGCACCGCGCCGCCGCCGAACGGGAGGTGCTGGCTCCATTGCTCGACGCCGGGCTCGGAAAAGAGGAGATCCGCACCCTCTCGCGCGCCGCGGGTCTTCCCACCGCTGACCTCGCGGCTTCGGCCTGCCTGTCGTCCCGGCTTCCCTACGGCACCGAAGTGACGCCCGAGCGCCTCGCCCAAGTCGAAGCCGGTGAGGCGGCGCTTCGCGCGCTCGGTTTTCACCAGCTCCGCCTCCGCCACCACGGCGAACTCGCCCGCATCGAGATCGATCCGAGCGAACTGTCCCGCGCCCTCGACCCCGCGATGGCCCGGGCCATCGTGGCGAAGATCAAGCCACTCGGCTTTCGCTACGTCTCCCTCGATCTGGAGGGCTACCGCACGGGTGCGCTGAACGAGGTGCTGTTTGTGGATTTCGGCGCCGAGCGGCGACGCACGGGGCGTTGAAGCGGCTTGCGGCAGGCAGCGCGCCGCGCAACGCGGGGTATGCACAGGGGTGTCGTTGGCGGGAGCAGCACCGGCACCATGTTGAGCCCGGCGCACCGCCCGGGATGGATTGCGCCAGCCTCGGTGGCGCTTTGCGTCGCGCCCTCGCCTCGCCCTGCTCGCGCGTGGCGCTCCGGCGAGACCTGGAGCGGCACTTCCCCCATTTCGCTGAGCGCCTCGCAGGGCTCGCTCACGGCGCCAGGCGCTCTTCGGGGAGCTTGCTCGAGGCATTAGAGGGGCTTTCGGGGCGCGCTCTTTCGCCTCGTTGGGAGGAGGCGGGCCTCGCCGCGCAACTGGACCTCGCCCCCCTCCCGGATTCGGGCGCCGCAGGGCGTGCCTCCCGGATGTCCGAGATGTGGTGGGACTGGACGGTGCGAGATCTCACGACGCTGGGCGGGTTTCGCACCATCACCCTGGCTCCTCTCTGGTTGCCCGCGGGCCTAGCGGGGGTGAACGAACGCGGACTCTGCGGCGTCGCGCTCGCCTTCGCGAGCGATTCCCGACCGCGCGCGGGCCAATCGCGGGCGGAGCGGGATGCCGAGCTTCCGATCCGCGCCCCGGCCTGGCTGCTCCTCGACCAGTGTCTTGAGCGCTGCGACGATGTCGCCAAGGCGATCGCCTGGTGCGACGCGCGCCCCGGTACCGGTCGCGCGCGCCTGCTCTTCGCCGATGCCCGCGGATCCCGGGGCGCCGTCGAGATCGACGGGACCGCGCGCCGTGCGGTCGATCCCGCATCGCTGCTCGACGGGGATGCCGCGCCGGGCGACCACGGCGCGGCGTTCCGCGTCACCCCCGCTCCGGCGGCGCTTTGGTGGCGAGGGGAGTGGTTCCGCTTCGACTAGCCCCGGTGCCCGCTTCGCACAGCGCGACGGCTTCGGTGGGGCAGGAGGCCAGTTGCCAAAACGACCGATGGGCGGGTTTCTCAAAACCCGCCGCGACGGCGCCTTCGAAGAGCTTCACCCACGGCTCGTAGAACGAGTCAATATTCAACAGCACGACGGGTCGGTGGTGCAGGTCGAGCTTTCGGAAGGAGAGAATCTCGGCGAGTTCTTCGAAGGTCCCGAGGCCGCCGGGTGCCGCCACGAATGCATCGGCCCGCTCGTCGAGACCCGCCTTGCGGTCGCGCATGTTCTCGACCTCGACCAAAGGGATCAGCGGATGGTGGACGCCCTCCTCGATGAAGCGGCGGATGATCACGCCCACCACCTCGCCCCCCTCGGCGAGCGCGCCTTCGGCGAGTGCCCCCATCGATCCGGTGTTGCCCCCACCATACACGAGAACGTGTCGACGGCGCGCGATTGCACGGCCCAGGGCGCGCGCCGCCTCGAGATGAACGGGGCCGGCCGAGCGGCTCGATCCCGCGAAGACCGTGATCCGCAAGAATCAGCTGCGGCGGCGTCCGCGCCGCCGCCGGCGCCCCCCATCGCGCCGCGCGTCGCGGGCTTCGCGCGCTTCGGGAGGGGGCTCGGGGGGTGGAGCTTCCGTCACCGAGGTGACCGGCCGGTGCTCCCTAAGATAGGCGGCGCAGATCGCGGCCAGATCGCGTCGCCCCTCCGGGTTCTGACACATGGCTTCGACGACGCCCACGAAGCGATCCACCTTCCACGCGCGGTCTCGCTCGGGAATCTCGCGCGTCTCGTGTTCGACTTTCACGCTGAGCCGCTTGCGCAACCGGTCGGCGAGGTCCGCGTCGCTCGGCAGGGGCCGCTCCGCGACGGTGATGCGATTCACGTTTTGCAGATAGCGGAAGTTTCCGATGTCCAGGGCCGAGACCAGGGAGATCGCGATGCCGGCCTTCCCCGCGCGGCCGGTACGACCAGTGCGGTGTACGTACGTCTCGGGCGACTCGGGTGCGGCATAGCTGATCACGTGGGTCAGATCGGAGATATCGATCCCGCGCGCCGCCACGTCGGTGGCGACCAGGAAGCGGAGCTCTCCGGCCTTGATGCTCGCCATCGCACGCTCGCGGGCCGCCTGATTGAGATCGCCCGAGATCTGGTCGGCGTCAAAGCCCCGCCGCTGCAAAAAAGTCGTGACGTAACGCACGTCGTCCTTGGTGTTGCAAAAGATGATCGCGCTCTCCGGATCCTCGTACTCGAGGATGCGCACCAGCGCGTGCTCTTTTTCTTTGGCGGAGACCAGGCACCAGTAGTGCTCGATCTCCTGGGGCGCGATTTGCCCCTCCGACAGCGTCACGAACTCCGGTTCGTGCAGAAAGACGCGCGCGAGCGAGCGCACCTTCTCCGGCATCGTCGCGGAGAACAGGCACGATTGGCGCTCGCCGCGGCTCGGCAGGTAGCCCTCGATCTCCTTCATGTCCGGCCAGAAGCCGAGCGAGAGCAACTCGTCGGCTTCGTCGAGGACCAGGAAGCGCACCCCATCGAGGCGCAGGCGGCCCGCGCCGAGGTGATCAAGAATGCGCCCCGGCGTCCCGACGATCACGTGGGGGCCCGCCGCCAAGCCCTCGAGCTGGGCGCCGTAGCCCACACCGCCATAGATCACGAGACAGCGCAGGTCGCTGGGCTTGCCGAGCACCGTGATTTCGGCCGCTACTTGATTGGCGAGTTCGCGGGTCGGCACCAGCACCAACGCCTGGGGTTCCGCGCGTTTCGGGTCGACCTCGCTGACGATCGGAATGCCGAAGGCGCCGGTTTTCCCAGACCCGGTCCGTGCCTGGACAATCAGGTCGGAGCCCTGTCGCATCACCGGAATGACGCGCGCTTGAACGGGCATCGGGTCGCGCCAGCCGAGCTCGTGGATACCGGCCAGCACGGCATCGGGAAGATCGGAGAAATGGTAAGAATTTTCGGACATTTCGGAGCCCGAAGCTATCCCTCGGAGGGCGCACTAGCAACTGAGACGGGCAGCCGCCGCCGCGGGCGACCGTGCCCGGCGGCCCAGCCAGCGACCGCGGGGGGGAAGTCCATTAGTCTGGTTTGTATGGAGCGGATCGCACGCGAACAAGTTGAACGGATCGCCGCTCTGGCGCGTCTCGAGCTCCGCGACGACGAAGCGGATCTGCTCACGCGTCACCTGGGCGCGATCCTGGACTACGTCGAAAGCCTCGCGGACCTCGACACGGAAGGGGTGGAGCCAACTTCCCATGTCCTCCCGTTGGCGACGCCCCTGCGCGAGGACGAACCAGAGGCGCCCATGGACCCCGAGCGTGCCCTCGCCAACGCGCCCGAGCGAGAGGGCTTCGCCTTCGCGGTGCCGAAGGTGCTCGCCGAAGACGAGGCCTGAAGCGTGGATTCCTTCACCACGGTACAGGAGCAGTCCGAGGCGCTTCGCGCGGGGGCGGTCTCCTCGACCGAGTTAATCAAGACTGCCCTCGCCCGCGCCGAAGCTTACGCCCCACTCGGAATCTTTACTGCACTGCGGGCCGATCGGGCGCTCGAAGAGGCGCGCGCTGCCGATGTCCGTCACGGGCGAGGCGAGCCTCGCTCGCCCCTCGACGGTATCCCCATCGCCCTCAAGGACAACTTGATCCAAGAGGGCGAACCCTGCTACTGCGCATCGCGCATCCTGGAGGGCTTCGTCGCCCCGTATCCCGGCACGGCGGCGCACCGGCTCGTCGACGCCGGCGCGATCGTGATCGGGCGGACCAACATGGATGAGTTCGCGATGGGCTCATCATGCGAACACTCCGCCTTCGGCCCGGTCCGCAACCCCTGGGATCCGAGCCGGACCCCCGGCGGATCCTCGGGCGGTTCGGCGGCCGCCGTCGCGGCGGGTATTGTTCCGCTCGCCATCGGCAGCGACACGGGAGGCTCGATCCGACAGCCGGCGTCGTTCTGTGGGGTGACGGGTCTCAAGCC
Source organism: uncultured Spirochaetales bacterium (assembly GCA_964615045.1). GTDB lineage: Bacteria > Myxococcota_A > UBA9160 > UBA9160 > PR03 > JANQRO01. Next base: position 12,393 of record CAZTOE010000048.1, on the reverse strand, counting down.
GACCTACGGGCGCATCTCACGCTACGGCCTGGTCGCCTTCGCCTCCTCCCTCGACCAGATCGGTCCGCTCGCCCACGACGCTCGCGATTGCGCCCTGGCCCTCGAGGTGCTGGCCGGGCGCGATCCGCGCGATTCGACCTCGCTGCCGCACCCTGTCCCGCGCTACCGCGAGACCCTCGACGGGGATCCCGCGGGCCTCGTCGTGGGGCTTCCGCGCGAGTGTTTTGAGGCGGAGGGTCTCGATGCCGAAGTGCTGGCGCGCGTGCAGGAGGGGGTAGCGGAACTCGAGAAGGCGGGGGTCGTGGTGCGCGAAGTCTCGCTCCCCCACACCCGCTACGCCGTGGCGACCTACTACCTGATCGCTCCCGCCGAAGCTTCGAGCAATCTCGCCCGCTTCGACGGCGCGCGCTACGGGCAGCGCGCCACCGCGACGTCCCTGGGAGAGATGTATCGGCGCACCCGCTCCGAGGGCTTCGGCACCGAAGTCAAAAGGCGCATCCTGCTCGGGACCTACGTCCTCTCGGCCGGCTACTACGACGCGTATTATCGCAAGGCCATGCAGGTCCGAACCCTACTGCGCCGCGACTTCGAGCAGGCCTTCGGCGCGTGCGACGCGATCCTGTTGCCGACGGCACCCGAAGTGGCGTTTCGGCTGGGCGAACGCTCCGCGGATCCGCTTCGCATGTACCTCTCCGACATTTTCACGGTGTCGGCGAACCTGGCGGGTGTCCCCGCGCTGTCGGTGCCCTGTGGCTTCGCGCGCGGACTCCCGGTCGGACTTCAGTTGATGGGCCCGGTTCTCGATGAGGTAGCCCCGCTGCGCCTGGCCGACGCGTTCCAACGGCGGACCGATTTTCACCGCCGCCGTCCTCCGGAGCCCGCATGAGTCATGTCGCCGACTACGAGATGGTGGTGGGTCTCGAAGTCCACGTGCACCTCGCCACGCGTTCCAAACTGTTCTCCCCCGCACCGGTGCACTACGGGGGGCCGCCCAATCATTTCGTGCATCCGATCGACCTCGGGCTTCCGGGGGTGCTGCCGGTGCTGAACGGGCGCGTGGTGGAACTGGCGCTGCGCGCGGCACTGGTGACGCACTGCGTGGTCCACGCCCGTTCGATCTTCGCGCGCAAAAACTACTTCTACCCCGACCTTCCCAAGGGGTATCAGATCTCGCAGTTCGAGGACCCGCTCGCGACCGAAGGCTGGATGGAGATCGAGGTCGAAGGCGACAGCGGCGTTGCGATCAAGCGAATCGGCATCACGCGAATTCACATCGAGGAGGACGCGGGAAAATCGATCCATGATTCCGCAATCGCGGGCGGCGGCTCCCACGTCGATCTGAACCGGGCCGGCGTTCCCCTGCTCGAGATCGTCTCGGAGCCCGACCTTCGCTCGCCCGGCGAGGCGGGCGCCTATCTTCGCAAGCTGCGGCAGCTACTGCGCTATCTCGGCGTGACCGGCGGGGATCTCGAGAAGGGTCAGTTTCGCTGCGATGCGAACGTTTCGCTGCGCCCGCGCGGGCAGAGCGAGCTCGGAACTCGCACCGAACTCAAAAACCTCAATAGCTTTCGCTTCGTGGAGGCGGCGATCGCAGCCGAGGCGGAACGCCAGGCCGGGGTGCTCGACGCAGGTGGCGGGGTGTCGCAAGCCACGATGCATTTCGACGCCGAGCGGGGCACAACGCGGGTGATGCGTTTGAAGGAGGATTCCGACGACTACCGCTACTTCCCGGACCCGGACCTGATTCCGCTCCAGATCGCACCCGAGCAGATCGAGGCGGTGCGCCAGGGGCTCCCCGAGTTGCCCGAGGTGCGCCAAGCCCGCTTCGAAGTCGAGTACGGCTTGCCGCGCTCCGACGCGGTCCTGCTCTCCGGAACACGCGAACTAGCGGATTTCTTCGAGGCGGCCCTACGCGGCTACGGGGGGTCGGAGGGCGCGAAACCGCTCGCGAACTGGCTGTCGCGTGACGTGCGTGAAACATTGGCGGAAGTCGACGTCGAACTCGACGCGAGCGCGCTCGAGCCGGCGGCGTTCGGCCGTCTGGTCCGGATGGTGGTGGAAGGGCGCGTCACGGCGGCCAATGCCCGTCCGCTCTTGACGGAAATGGTCCGCGCCGGCGGCGACCCCGAAGCCCTGGTGCGGGAGCACGACCTCGAGGCCGTTTCCGACCGCGGATTTCTCGAAGAAACCGCCGACGCGGTGATCTCCGATCACCCCGATATGGTGCAGCAGGTCCGGGCCGGCGAGGACAAGGTGTTGAATTTTCTGATGGGTCAGATCATGAAACGAACCCAGGGCAAGGCGAATCCGGCTGCGGCGCGCGAGGTCCTGGTGAAGAAGATCCGGGGATAGGCAGAACATCGATGCGGATCGCGCTTCGCATTGCAGCGGCGGCTTTCGCGCTCCTCGTGGCGCTCGCGGTGGCTTTCGTCGTGTTCTTGCCCCGGCTCCTCTCCAGCGACGCGGCGGGGCGACGCCTCCAGGCGGCGGCGCGCGACGCGGTGGGTCGGGAAGTGCGTTGGCAGGAACTCGGCGTCGCGCTCTTCCCGCCGCGGCTCGTCGTGAGCGGCGTCGACCTCCTCGATCCCGGCGGCCGCGAGGAGGTTGCGCTCCGCGCTGCGCGGATTGATCTGAAGGTCGCCTGGCTTCCGCTGCTGGTGCGGCAGGTGGTGATCGATTCCCTCGTGCTCGAAGGTATCGAGCTCGGCATGGTTCGTACCGGCGACGGTCTCGAGCTGCCCGTTGCCTTCCCGTCCGACGCGGATCGCGCTGCCCCCACGACTCCGCAGCCGGCCGAGCAGGCGGCGCCCGCCGAGGGCATCGCCCTCGCGGTGCGCGAGTTCCGGTTGGTCGATGGGGTCTTGCGACTGGTCGACCGCTCGGTCTCGCCTGCCATCACCTGGGAGCTGCGCGACCTCGGTCTCGAACTTGAAGCCCACGCGCTCGACCAGCCCGTCGAGTTCGCTGCGCGGGGAGCCCTCGCGAGCGGCGGCCGCCTCAGTGCCGAGGGCTCCCTCGTGCTGGGTGGGCCTTTGGACGTCCAGCTGGAGCTCCGAGAGGTCGCGTTGGCTCCTTTCCGGCCGTACCTCGGGGAGGTCGAACTCGAGGGGCTCGCGAGCGGCGAAGCAACCCTAAGGGGGAGCGCGGGTGCCCCCGAGTCGCTCACCGCCACGCTCGAGCTCGCCGGGGGTCGGATCAGGGTCGATGAACTCCGGGCCACCGGTCCGGTGGCGCTGACGGTTTCGGTGGAGCAGCTCGCGGTCCCGCAGGGGAGCTTCCAGCTCGATGCCCGTCGCGCAGAGCTCGTGTACGGCGGCGCGTTTCACAAGGCAGCGGGTACCGAGGCGAAGGCGTCGGGCAGGTTTCGGATGGCGCCGGGCGGCGATGTCGAGGTCGACGTCGAACGGCTCAAGATCAAGAACGCGAACGGCGCGGGAAGCGCTGCGCTGACCGACGCCCGGGTTCGCGTCGGCCTGCGCCTCGATCCCTTCGAGCTCGACGGTTGGCAGGCTCTGATTCCCGCGCTCGCGCCCTACGCGCCGCGGGGCCGCGTCGCGGTTCCCGAGCTGCAAGCCGCCCTCGCGCCGCTTCGACTCCGCGGCCGAGCGGAGCTCGACGAAGTCCAGCTGACGCCGCCCGGACGTGAGCCGGTCACCCTCCGCGGGGCGCTGGTCGCGCGCGGGGAACGCTTGGAGAGCGAAGCCCTCACGGTGGTGAGCGCCGGTCAAGTGATCCCCGTCGCAATCGGGCTGAGCGGTCTCGACGCTACTCCGCGCTACACGCTGGGAGCCGACATCGCTGGGGCCGAGGCCAACGAGATCCTGACCGCCTTTGCGAATTTGCCCGACGCCGTCTACGGGATCCTGAACCTGCGGGCGGACGTCGGCGGCGCCCTCGATGCCGAGAAGGCGCTCACCGAGACGCTGCGGGGAAAGCTCGCGCTGCGCGTCGAGCCCGGTCGTCTGCGCGGCGTTTCATTGCTGCGGTCGGTGTTGGGAGAACTGGGAACGGTCGGCGACGCCGCGCTCCTGCTCGGCGCCCTGCGCGGCGGACAAACGCTGCAGCGTTTCTATGGCGACGACTTCGAGGTCCTGGCGGGCACCTTCGACCTGGCGGATGGACGAGCGCGGACCGACGATCTCCATCTTGTCTACCGCAACTACCGGGTCGACCTGCGCGGCGCCCTGGGTCTGGCGGACCAGAGTCTCGATTTCGCCGGGACGCTTACCATCGAACCCGAGGTTCAGCGCGCCCTGGTCGGGCAGGAGGCGGCTCCTGCCGCCGCGCCGCCGGGGGTAGCTAAAGTGATCCCCCTCGCCGCGGTGAGGGGAACGCTCTCCGAGCCCCGCATCCGGATCACCGCCGACGCCGCGCGGGAGTTCGTTGCGTTATTGGGCAGCGAGGAGGGCAAGGACCGCGCTTCAAAGCTCGAGGCCAAGATCGACAAAGAGCTCGGTGAGGGCACCGGGAAGGCGGTCCTGGACGCGTTGGGTGGCTTGCTCGGCCTTCCTTCCCCGGGTGAGACGCCCGAAGCGGGGCGCTAACAGCCGCCGTGGCTTCGGTGTGGTTCACCATGCGGTTCGCGGAGGAGGGGCTCGAACTCCTCGATCAGCGTCTCCTGCCGGCCCAGGAGCGCTACTTGATGCTGCGGACGCCACTCGAAGTGGCCGAAGCGATCGAGAGCCTCGCGGTGCGCGGGGCTCCCGCGATCGGGTGCGCGGCCGCTTTTGGTATCGCACTCGCGGCGCGCGGGGCTTCGGATTCCGCCGCTCAGGACGCGGCGCTCGAAGCGGCCTTTACCCGTCTCGCCTCCACGCGGCCGACGGCCGTGAACTTGTTCTGGGCTTTGGGGCGCATGCGCGAGGTCTGGCGAAGCGCTCGCCTTACGGCGGGTGCGGATGCGGCGCAAGTCGCACGTCGGATCGCCGAAGGCGCGCGGCAGCTCCTCGCCGAGGACGTCGCGACCTGCCGCGCGCTCGGGCAGGCCGGCCTTGTACTCGTACCCGAAGGCGCCCGGATCCTCACCCACTGCAACGCTGGCGCTCTCGCAACCGGGGGCTACGGCACTGCGCTCGGAATGGTTCGGGCCGCCCAGGAGGCGGGTCGCGAGCCGCGGGTTTTCGCCGACGAGACCCGCCCTTTTCTCCAGGGGGCTCGGCTCACCGCCTGGGAACTGGCCCGCGACGGCATTCCGGTGACCGTGATCACGGATTCCATGGCCGGATCCCTGATGCAACGCGGCGAGATCGATCTGGTGGTGGTGGGAGCCGACCGCATCGCCCGCAACGGCGATGTCGCCAACAAGATCGGGACCTATTCGCTTGCAGTTTTGGCCCGTGCGCATGAAATCCCTTTCTACGTTGCGGCTCCGAGCTCGACCTTTGACCCCGAAACGCCCGACGGGGCCTCGATCCCCATCGAAGAGCGCAGCCGCGAGGAGATGGCTCGCCTCGGCGATGCGCAACTGCTGCCGGAAGGCGTTCCCGTGCGTTACCCGGCCTTCGATATCACCCCCCATCGACTCGTGACTGCGATCGTGAGCGAGCGCGGGATCTCACGACCCCCATACTGCGAGAGCCTCGGCTAAAGTCTTGGTTTCGAGGCCGCGAAGCCGGGAGACAAACCGGCCTAGGGTGCTCGCGGAGACCCGGGATGACCGCAATCACAGGCGAAAAAATCTGGCTGGATGGTGAGTTCGTGCCCTGGGATGAGGCGCGGGTCCACGTTTTGACCCACACCCTGCACTACGGTCTGGGAGTCTTCGAGGGGATTCGCTGCTACCGCACCGCCGACGAGCGCTCCGCGGTGTTCCGGTTGCCCGAGCACGTGCGGCGGCTCTTCGAGTCTGCGCACATCAACCTGCTCGAGATTCCCTTCAGCCAGGTGGAAGTACAGGCGGCGGTCCTCGACACGTTGCGGGCCAACCATCTGGATGAGGGTTACATCCGGCCGCTGGTATTCCTCGGCACTGGCGCGATGGGTCTCAATCCGGCGGACAATCCCGTGCGTACCGCGATCGCCGTGTGGCCCTGGGGAAAGTACCTCGGGGACGAGGGGATCGAGCGCGGCTTCCGCGCCAAGGTCTCCACCTTCGCTCGCCATCATCTGAACGCCAAGATGACCAAAGGGAAGACCTGTGGCGACTACGTGAACTCCATTCTCGCCAAGCGCGAAGCCCTGCTCGACGGCTACGACGAGGCGATCATGCTCGACACGCAGGGCCTCGTGTCGGAGGCGAGCGGCGAGAACCTCTTCATGGTGCGCGAGGGCGAGCTCCTGACGCCGCCGCTGCACTCGATACTGGGCGGGATTACTCGCCAGACCGTGATGGAACTGGCGCGCGACAAGGGGATTCCGGTGCGAGAATCCGCGATCACCCGGGACGAGCTCTATATCGCCGACGAAGTGTTCCTCTGTGGGACGGCCGCAGAGGTGACTCCGATCCGAGAGATCGACCGCCGCTCGATTGGCTCCGGCGGTCGGGGCCCGGTCACCAAAACGCTGCAGACCGCCTTTTTCGACGTGGTGGCCGGGCGCCAACGCAAGTACGAGAGCTGGCTCACCTACCTGTGAGCCGCGCCGCGATCTTTCCGCGGGAGGTCGCCCACGCGCTCACCCGGACCAGCGGCTATCTGAACGGTTTCACCCACTCCCTGCAGCCCTACGTGGGGTGCGAATTCGCGTGCCAGTATTGCTATGTGCGCGAGATGGCCGTGCAACGCGCCAACCCGTATCGACTTCCCTGGTCGCGTTGGCTGGCGCCCAAGATGAACGTCGCGGACCGCCTGCGCCGCGAAGCCCAGCGCGGAAAGACGCGGGCCGCGCGCATTTTCTGCTCCTCGGTCACCGATCCCTACACCCCGGCGGAGCGTCGTCTGAGGTTGACCCGTGCTTGTCTCGAAGTGTTGACCGAGTACCCGCCGGAGTTTCTTTTGCTGCAAACCCGCAGCCCATTCGTCACGCGCGACATCGATTTACTGCGGCGCCTGCCGGCTTCGATCGTGAGCGTGACCGTAACGACCGACGACGAGGCAGTGAGACGCCGCTTGGAGCCCAATGCGCCCAGCCTTCGGATGCGCCTCGAGAGCCTGGCCGTGCTGAGGCGCGCCGGGCTGCGGACGCAGGCGGCGGTCTCGCCACTCCTCCCTTGCGATCCCGGGCGCCTGGCCGAGCAGCTCGAACCGCTTTGCGACCGCGTCGTAGTGGACGACTTCTTCGCGGGCGATGGGGCGGGCGGGCGACGTAGCCGCGCCGCACTGGCCTTGCTCCGCGAGGCGGGTCATATCCCGTGGACCGAACCGGGCTACGCCGGCGCAGTGCTCGAAGTCTTCCGTCGCGTCTTCGGGGGCGAACGGGTTGGCTATTCGGCGGCGGGGTTCGAGGCGGCGACCCTTCGTTGACGCTCGGCTCGCCGACTCGGTCAAGCCTCGGTTTCGCTCGCCCAGTGGTCCAGGGGACCGGCGCCTCTGCCGAGCCCGGGTGCTCCCGCGATTGCACCGGCGACGAACCCGTGTGCCCGGCCGACGGCGTCGATTAGCGACTCACCTCGAGCCAAGTAGGCGGTGATCGCCGCGGAGTATGTACAACCCGTGCCGTGGGTGTGGGGCGTGTCGCGGCGCGGCGCTCGAAACCACCGAAACCCGGCGCCGTCGAAGAGAACATCGGCACACTCGTCCCCCGCGCAGTGACCCCCGGTGATCAGGGCGGCGCCCGCGCCGAGTTCGTGCAGTGCCCGAGCCCCCCGCTCGCGCTCTGTTTCGCTTCTAAGGTGCCCGCCCAACAGCAGCTCCGCTTCGGGGAGGTTGGGCGTGACCAGGGAGGCGAGTGGAAACAACTCGCGCCGCAGCGCTTCGATTCCGTCTTCCTCGAGCAGACGCGACCCGTGCTGGGAGATCATCACCGGATCTACGACCAGCGGCGTTGGCGGGAACCGCCGCAGGGCGCGGGCCGTGGCGGCCACCAGCTCGCCCGAGCCCAGGGCTCCCGTCTTCGCGGCTGCGACCGGCAGATCGCTGCAGACGGCCTCGATCTGCGCTTCGAGCATCGACACGGAGACGAGCTCGAGGGCCTTCACCCCGGTCGTGTTCTGGGCGGTGAGCAGGGTGACCGCGGTGGCTCCGTAGACCCCGAGCTGGTGGAAGGTCTTGATATCGGCTTGGACGCCGGCGCCACCACTCGAATCGGATCCGGCTATCGAGAGGGCGACGTGGCGCACTGGTGTTCCTCGCAGCTTCCCTCAGCCTCGGGCCTTCTGGTAATCTAATAACTGACGTAGGCGACGCCCAATCACCCGCCGACCCGCCGCAGCGCCGCACCTGACGACCTGTTCCGCTCTCGCACTCGACGCTCCGCGGCGACCGCCCTGGAGGCCGAACCATGAAAGTTTGTCGGATTCCCTGGAATCGTGAAGGCGAGCCTGGAGAGTACACGCTGCGTCGGCATTTCGAAGCCGAGGGTTGGGAGGTTTACCCTTGGCGCGATCCCTCGGAACGAACCTACGGTGACCACAGCCACGAGCACGATGAGAGTTTGTGGGTGATTCAGGGTCGCATCGTGGTGTATGTGGGCGGGCAGGAATATCCCCTCGAAGCCGGCGACCGCCTCGATCTGCCCAAGGGCACCGTGCGCCGCGCGCAGACGGGCCCGGAGGGCGCCTTCTATCTGATCGGGCGTCGTTTCGACGATTAGTGGAGTGTTCGCGCGCGCCGGCGCAGATCGGCCAAGACCGGCCGCAACGCCGCCGCCTGTTCCCCGTCCGGCAAGAGCGCCACGAAACGCTCGAGGTCGCGCAGCGCGGGTCCGTAGCATTGGAGCGCGCGATACAGCAGGCCCCGATCGCGCAGCTCGAGGGGGTCCTCTGGCTGCAGGGCGAGAATTCCCTCGCTGCAGCGCAGTGCCGCTTCGAACGCTTCCGTGCGGACGTGAATCTGCTTTAGGTTTCGCAGCACGCGGGCGAGGATCTCTCGAGGGGGCGCCGGCCGCGTGAGACGCGCGTCGAATCGGGTGGGTTGACCGAGCGCCCGCTGCAGCAACTCCTCGCACTCCGGTATGCCGACGACCCGCCCGTGGAATGCATCCACCAGCACCGCAGCTTCACCGGGAGTCTCGAGGCGGGCCAGAAAGTGGCCGGGGAAAGCCACCCCCGCCGCGTCGAGATTGAGCCGCTGCGCGACCCCGATCCAGAGGATGGAAAGGGTGATGGGAATCCCGGTGCGGCGATCGAGGACCTGGTCGAAGTAGCTGTTGCGGGCGTCGTAGTAGTCGTCGCTGTTGCCCGCGAAGCCCTCTTCCCGATAGAGGAAATCGACCAGTCGTGTGGCGCGTTCGACAGCGCTTGCCGCCCCCGAGAGTGCCGGTCGGGCGCGCTCGGCGAGCCGATCGACGCGCTCGAGATAGCGCGCCACGGGGAGCGGGGGACGCGCCTCCGCCGCGATCCAGAGCGCCGCCTCGCACAGGTCCACTTGGTCGGCCGGCAGCCGCGCCACGGCGAGCAGCCGTTCCCGGGCTCGCTCCCGCTCGAGGTCTCGGAGACTTTCGTCCACAGCGGAGAGGGTAGAACGAATCGCTATGCTTGCGCCCGATGGTGACGATCGGGATGAACTACGAGGTGCTCGAGGGCAAAGAGAAGGTCTTCGAGGATGCCTGCCAGCGCGTGATCGAGGTGATGGGCGAGGCAGAGGGGCACGAGGGCTCCGAGCTCTTCCGCCGCGTCCACGACGGTCCGCTGGCGGTCTATCTGATCGTCTCGCGCTGGAATGACGAGGCCGCGTTCCGGAGCTTCATCGCCTCGGATTCCTTCAAGAAAGTCACCAGCTGGGGGCTGCAAAATATCCTCGCCGGCCGCCCCCGCCATACCACCTACCGAGAGGAGTGAGCTGTATGCTCGACCCGCAACTCAAACAGCGCATCGACGCCGCTGTCGCCTCCCACGAAGTCGTGCTGTTCATGAAGGGGACCCGCGTCCAACCGCAGTGCGGCTTTTCGGCGACCGTGATTCAGATCCTCGATGATCTGTTGTCTGACTACCGCACCTTCGACGTACTCTCCGATCCCGAGCTCCGCTCCGGGATCAAGGACTATTCGTCGTGGCCGACGGTGCCCCAACTGTACGTGAAGGGCGAGTTCGTCGGCGGTTGCGACATCGTGCAGGAGCTCTATGGGAGCGGCGAACTGCACGCGACGCTCGGCCTCCCCGAGCCGGAGCGGCGCACCCCGACGCTCCATCTGACCGACGCGGCCGCGGCCTTTCTGGCCGCAGCGCTCGCCAAAGCCGAAGGTCAGCGGCTCCACCTGCGGATCGACGCTGCGTTTGCGCCCCGGCTTTACCTGGGACCCGAGGAGGCTGGCGAGGCGGAAGCCGCGCTTCCCGGCCGGGAAGCCATCGCGATCCATCTGGATCTGCCTTCGTGCGTCCGCGCCGACGGCGCCCGCATCGACTACGCCGAGACCGCCCACGGCCACGAGCTCCGCATCGACAACCCGAACGCACCTCCCTCGGTGAAGGAAATGGGCGTTCACGAACTGAAAGCCCTCATCGACGCCGGAGGTGCACTGCAGCTCTTCGACGTCCGCACTCCCGAGGAGCAGGCTGTCGCGCAGCTTCCCGGAGCGCGCTTGCTGGACGAGAGCGTCGTCGCCGAGATCGAGGCCCTTCCGAAGGACACCCAGCTGATCTTTTTCTGTCACCACGGCGGGCGCAGCCTGAAGGCCGCCCAGCATTTCCTCTCGCAGGGCTTCACCGCGGTCTGCAACGTGGTGGGCGGCATCGATGCCTGGTCGCGCCAGGTGGATCCGTCGGTCCCGCGCTACTGATCCGCCGTGGCGCTCAAGATTATTGGCACCGCCGACGGCATTGTGGAGCGGATGACCGCCGCGATCTCCCAGGAGCTTCCCGGGAGCGAAGTCGCCGTGCAGGCCGCCGGCCCCGGACACTTCGAGGTCCGCGTCGTCGCGGCGGCGTTCGCGGGCAAGTCGCGGGTCCAACAGCACCAGATGGTGTACCGTGCGATCGCCCCGCTCATGGACGGGGATGCGCCGCCGGTGCACGCGATCGATCGCCTCGAAACCCGCACGCCCTAGGGTCACGCTCATCCGGATCCGGAGCGCAATCGCGCACTGTATGGTGGTCGTCGCGATCGGCTGTTCGCCGCAAGAGGGCGATGACGAGCTCGGCAAGCGCCTGCGCAATCACGTCGAGCAGCTGGCCTCCGAAGCCTACGAGGGGCGCTCTACCGGAAGCGCGGGAGAGGCGCTGGCGGCCGCCTATATCTCCGACTACTTCGCCGAGTTGGGTCTCGAGCCCGCAGGTACTGAGGGCTTTCTCGACCCCTTCGAGTTCCGCTCCGGCGTCCGTCTGGCGCCGGGCAATCGGTTCGTCGCCTCCGGCATCGACCCGGCCGGGTTCGAAGTCGAACGCGACTTCCGGCCGCTGGGGTTTTCGGATTCGGGGGCGTTCGGGTCGGCACCGGTGGTCTTCGCGGGTTACGGCTTCGCAGCTCCCGGGGCCGAAGGGGTCGCCGCATACGACGCCTATGGCGACGTGGACGTGGAAGGCTACTGGCTACTCGTCCTGCGGTTCTGGCCAGAGGGTGCAAGCGATGCCCAACGAGTGCACTGGAGTCGCTACACTTTGCTGCGTTACAAGGCCACACTGGCGCGGCATCGCGGTGCACTGGGCATGCTGGTCGCGAACGGGCCCGCCGCGAAGACGCGCAAGGATTTGATTGACCTCGCCCTCGACGGAGCGGTCGGGAGTGCCGGCATCCCCGTGCTCTCGATCCGCGATGAGGTCGCGGACGCGCTGCTCGCGGGCACCGGGCACACCCTTGCCTCCCTGCAACGCGGGCTCGACGCCGGGGCTGGGACCGGGCCCTTCCAGATTCCCGGCGTCGCCCTCGAGGCGGAGGTGCGGCTCGCCCTCGAGCGCGGCCGGGGTCACAATGTGCTGGCCCGGCTGCCCGGAAGGTCCGCCGAAGGGCCTGCGGTGCTGATCGGTGCTCATCTCGACCACCTCGGGCACGGCACCGGCGGCTTGTCGCTGGCGCGCGACGGGGAACGCGAAAAGATTCACTACGGCGCGGACGACAATGCGTCGGGAATTGCGGCGCTCCTCGAGACCGCCCGGATCCTCAGCGCGGCGCCGCCCGCGCGCGACGTCTGGTTCGCGGCGTGGTCGGGCGAGGAACTCGGGCTCCTCGGATCAGAACACTTCGCCAAGCGCATCGAGGGCATGGACGGGGCCTACCCCACCCGGGAGGTCCCCGCGAGCCCCCACGGCTCCGATCTCTCGGGGCGCTTTGGCGCCTACCTGAACCTCGACATGGTGGGTCGGTTGCGCGACCAACTGATCCTCCAAGGGGTCGGCTCGAGCCCGGCATGGCCGACGCTCTTGGA
>CAZTOE010000047.1:1641-20532 GCA_964615045.1 uncultured Spirochaetales bacterium | reverse complement strand
CCGGCCCGGCATCGAAGCGCTGGCCGAGGAGGTCGCACGCGACTTCGCGCCGCTCGGTGGGATTCTCGAGCGCGTTTCGCTCCCCGATCTGGAGGGAATCGACGAGGACGGTGAGCCGTTCCGCGCGGCGATGGCCGACGCCCTCGTGCTCACGCGGCGGCCCGATGCGCCGCGACAGGTGCTCCTGGCCATTCATCTCGACACCGTGTTTCCCGCGCACCATCCCTTTCAGCAGGTGAAGCACCGCTCTGCCAACATTCTCGCGGGCCCGGGCGTCGCGGACGCCAAGGGGGGCATCGCCGTGATGCTGGCGGCCCTTGAGGCACTCGAACGCAGCGGCGACGAGCGGCTCGGCTGGCGCGTGGTTCTGAATCCCGACGAAGAATTGGGCTCCCCGTGCTCGGCTGGGCTTCTCGCCGAGCTCGCCGCTGGCCGCGTTCCCGGCGGCGCCGGTCACCACCAGGCTTCGAAGCCCGCTTTTGGCCTCGTGTTCGAACCTGCGCTCCCGGACGGCGCGATGATCGAGCGCCGCAAAGGCTCCGGAAACTTCACGCTGAAGGTCCAGGGACGCGCGGCGCATGTGGGGCGCGCCTTCCGCGAAGGGGCCAGTGCCACGCACGCGCTCGCCGCCATTGTCGATCGCTTAGCCGAAATCAATCGCGATACGCCCGGAGCGATCGCCAATACGGGGTTTTTGCGCGGGGGCGGGCCGGTCAACGTCGTCGCCGACCGCGCGCTGGCGCGCCTCAACCTGCGCGTCGACGACCGCGCCCAGCAGGAGGCAGTCACGGCGCGGCTCCGCGCGATCATCGAAGAGGTGTCCCGGCGCGATGACGTCCAGGTGGAGCTCCACGGGAAATTCCAATCACCCCCCAAGGCCTTCGACGCGCCCACCGCCGCGCTCGCCGGGGCGCTCACGGAGTGCGCCAGCAAGCTCGGGATCCAGCTGTCCTGGCGCGCTTCCGGCGGGGTTTGTGACGGCAACAAACTCGCGGCAGCAGGCCTTCCCAACGTCGACACGATGGGTCCCTGCGGCGGCGAGATTCACAGCGACCGCGAATACCTCCTGCTCGACAGCATGGTTCCTCGCGCACAACTGGTCACACTCCTTTTGTGTCGTTACGCCGCCGGGGAGATCGAGATTCCCCGTGGAGGTCCGCTATGACGCCCCGTCCGCTCGAAGCTGAGCTGCTGTTCGCCGATGCGCGGGTGGGGGAGGCCGTGTCGCTGCTGCGCAGCGCCCTCGTCGCCCATCAGGACGAGCTGAAGGGCGTGCGTCCTCCCGATCCCGACCGCGCTCCGGCCTACGCCGAGGAACTCGAACGCTTCGGGGCCTTCCGCGGCGGTGAGCTCTTCTATCCCTATCTGGGGAGCGGGCTCGGGAGCGGCGCTCTCGTCGAGTTGGCTGACGGGAGCGTCAAGTACGACCTGATCGGCGGAATCGGCGTGCACTACTTCGGCCACGGCCATCCCGATCTGGCCGAGAAGCTCCTCGAGGCTTCGTTCGGCGACACCGTGATGCAGGGGAATCTGCAGCAAAACCGGGAGTCGAGCGCGCTGGTCGAAGCGCTGCTCGATCTCGCGACGCGCCAGGGCGCGCCGCTTGCGCACTGTTTTCTGACCACCAGCGGTGCGATGGCAAACGAAAACGCGCTCAAGCTCGTCTGCCACCACCACCACCCCGCCGACCGGCTTCTGGCCTTCGACGGTTGCTTCGCCGGCCGCACGCTGGGGATGGCGCAGGTGACCGACAATCCGAACTATCGGGACGGTCTCCCCACCGCTTTGGCCGTCGATTACGTGCCGTTTTTCGATCCCGCCGACGCGGCCGGGAGCACCGAGCGGGCCTGCGCTGCGCTCGACGCGCACCTGGCTCGCTATCCCGGTCGCCACGCCGCGATGATCCTCGAGTTGGTGCAGGGCGAAGGAGGCTACTATGCGGGCGATCGCGCGTTCTTCGAGGCGCTCGTCCGCCGTCTCCGCGACGCGGAAGTGGCGATCTGGTTCGATGAGATCCAGACTTTCGGACGAACTTCGGAGCCGTTTGCATTCCAACACTTCGGCCTCGACGCCCACGCCGACGTAGTAACGGTGGGGAAGAGCCTGCAGGTCTGCGCGACGCTCTTTCGGGGCGAATACCGGCCCCCTCCCGGGCTCGTGAGCCAGACCTTCACGGGCAGCACGTCGGCAATCGTCGCGGGGCGCTTCGTCGTCGAACGCTTCGCGGCGGGCGACCTCTTCGGACCCGGCGGCCGGGTGATGGAGCTCGCCGCGCAGTTCGCCGCCGGCTTCGAGGCGATTCGAAGTCGCCATCCCGCTTGGATCGCGCCCTCCTACGGACTCGGGGCGATGGTGGCCTGCACACCGTTCGCCGGTCGTGCGGGCACCACCAAACAACTGCTCGGCGCCCTTTTCGAGCGCGGGGTGATTGCTTTCGCCACGGGTGGCCGACTCGCCAGATTGAGGTTTCTGCCCCCGGTGCCCGTGCTTCGCGATCGCGATGTCGACACCGTGCTCGAAATTCTCGAGGAGAGCCTCGCCGCCGTGGCTCCGGAGGCCGCGAGCGCCGCGGGTCCGAGCCGATGATGATCCTCCGGCCGATCCGGGAAGACGATCTCGATGCGCTCGTCTCACTGAGCGAGCTCACCGGATACGGCCTCACGACGCTTCCCACCGACCGAACCTTTTTGCGGCGCCGCATCCGGGCCTCCGAGGAGGCGTTCGCGCGGCGCGAGGAAGAGACCGCCCGCGGCGACACCTATCTCCTCGTCTTGGAGGATCTCAAGACGGGTCGCGTGGTCGGGACGAGCGGTCTGGTATCCAAGGTAGGGGGCTTCGAGCCCTTCTACGCCTACCGCATTGAAGTCGCGGTTCACGAGTCGAAGAGCCTCGGAGTTCGCAACGAGATCCCGACCCTCCATCTCGTGGTCGAGCACAACGGCCCCTCCGAGATCGGGAGCCTGTTCCTGGCCCCCGATGCCCGCCGCGATGGCAACGGACGGCTGCTCTCTCTGGGGCGCTTTCTTTTCATTGCAGAGCATCCCACAGCCTTTGATTCGGTGGTGATCGCGGAGATGCGCGGGGTCGTCGACGAAAAGGGGGGCTCGGTGTTCTGGGATGCCCTGGGCCGCCACTTCTTCGCCATCGATTTTCCCACCGCCGACTATCTGAGCACCGTCGACAAGCGCTTCATCGCCGATCTCATGCCGACCCATCCGATCTACATTCCGCTGCTTCCGAAGGAGGCCCAGCAGGTGATCGGGGAGGTTCACCCGGACACGCGGCCGGCGCTGCGCCTGCTCGAGGCCGAGGGCTTTCATCGCAACGACATGGTGGACATCTTCGAAGCCGGACCCGTCGTGGAGTGCGCCCGCGATGAGATCCGCACCGTCCGCGAGAGCGCATCGAAACAGGTGGTGGGGATCGGTGACGAGTCCTACGAAGCCCCGGAGTCGATCGTGGCGCGCGTCGCGGGCGAGTTCCGGGTGTGCAGGGCGCGTCTGCGGGCGCGCGGGGAGGACGGCGTGCTGCTGCCCACCCGCGTGGCGCTGGCCCTCGGTGTCAAACTAGGCGACCGCGTGCGGACCGCCCCCTTCCGATCCGCCGCCCGACGCGCGCCGGTGGATCCGTGAACGCGGGCGAGGCGTCGATCGCGTCCGCCGTGGCGGCCGCACGCCGCGCTCTTCCCGGCTGGGCTGCCCGGGAGCCGGCCGCGCGCGTCGCCTTGCTACAGCGCTTTGAAGCGCTGCTCCGCGAAGAGCGCGAGTCGTTCGCCACCGTCATTACCGCGGCGACCGCCAAGCCGCGCTGGGAAGCCCGGAGCGAAGTCGACACGATGCTCGCGAAGGTTCCGATCTCCATCGAGGCGGCGCGTGCCCGACGCAGCGATGAGTTCTTCGAGGTGGGCGACGGCCTCGGTCGGACCCGCTTCAAGCCGATCGGCGTGATGGCCGTGCTGGGCCCCTATAACTTCCCCGGCCATCTTCCCAACGGCCACATCGTTCCCGCGCTGCTGACGGGCAACACCGTGGTGTTCAAGCCCAGCGAGAAGGCGCCCCGCGTGGGGGCCGAGCTCGCATCGCTTTGGCAACGGGCGGGACTTCCGCCCGGTGTGTTGAACCTGGTGGAGGGCGGGCGCGAGGTCGGCGCCGCATTGGTGGCGGATTCCGGCCTCGACGGCGTGCTCTTTACGGGCAGCTACGCGGGTGGGCGCGCGCTGCAACGCGCCCTGTGCGAACGCCCCGAGGTGCTCCTGGTCCTCGAGATGGGTGGCAACAATCCGCTTGTCGTGCACGACGTGGGCGACCTCGACGCGGCCGTGGTGCTCACGATGCTGTCGGCCTTCATCACCGCCGGCCAACGGTGTACCTGCGCCCGTCGCTTGATCGTTCCCCACGGCCGGGTCGGGGACCGCTTCGTGGAACAGCTGGTGACCGCGATCCCGCGCCTCCGCATCGGCCTGCCCGAGGATGAACCCGAGCCCTTCTGCGGGCCGGTGATCTCGGCCGAGCTGGCGACGGCGCTCCTCGGGGCGCAAGACGAGCTTGTGGCACGCGGCGCGCGATCACTCGTGGGTCTGCGGCGCGACGCGCGTTCGCCGGCGCTCTTGCACCCCGGCCTCCTCGACGTGACGGAGGTTTCCGAGCGGGAGGACCGCGAACTCTTTGGCCCGCTGCTCCAGCTGGTTCGCGTGCGCGATTTCACGGCCGCGATCGCTGAGGCCAATCGCACCGCCTACGGCCTCTCCGCGTCCTTGCTCTCGGATTCCCGCGCGCACTACGAACGGTTCTGGCGCGAGATCCGCGCCGGCGTGATCAATTGGAACCGTCAGACCACCGGCGCGAGCAGCCGCTTGCCCTTTGGTGGTGTGGGGCGTAGCGGAAACCACCGGCCGGTCGGTGCCTACGCCGTGGATGCGTGCAGCGACCCGGTCGCGTCGCTCGAGTGCGCGGAGCTTCGGGTGCCGGCGAGCCTGCCGCCCGGCCTCCCCCATCTCCCGGCCGCGGCCAACGGGTCCGAGGTTTTGTCGACCCGTTGAGTGCCCGGGAGCTCAATCTCGACGGTCTGATCGGCCCCACCCACAACTACGCGGGCCTCTCGCCGGGAAATCTCGCATCCCAGGCGTCCGCCGGACAGGTGTCGCATCCGCGCGCCGCCGCACTTCAGGGCCTCGCCAAGATGGCGCTCCTCGCGAGCCTCGGAATCGAGCAGGCGGTACTGCCTCCGCCACCGCGGCCCGCGCTCGCCTGGCTGCGTAGGCTGGGCTTTCGGGGGCCGGACGCGGACGTCGTCGAGCGCGCGGGCCGCGAAGCGCCCGAGCTTCTCGCCGCGGCCTACAGCGCATCGAGTATGTGGGTCGCCAACGCCGCCACAATTTGTCCCTCCGCCGACAGCGCCGACGGTCGACTCCACGTCACCCCGGCGAATCTGGTTTCCGAGCTCCATCGAGCGCTCGAGCCCGATTTCACCGCGGAGCTGTTGCGCGCTGTCTTCGCGGCGCCCGAGGCGTTCGTCCACCACGACCCGCTTCCCGCCTCGCTGGGGTTGGCGGACGAGGGCGCTGCCAATCACATGCGCCTGGCTCGCTCCTACGGCGCGCCGGGCATTCAGCTCTTCGTCTACGGTCGCGAAGGTCCGGGTGGCCTCGGGGGACCGCGCAGGTTCCCGGCCCGACAGACCCGCGCGGCGAGTGCCGCCATCACGCGGCTTCACGGTGTCGATCGCGAACGCGTGATCCTGGCCCGTCAGAAGGTCGCCGCGATTGAGGCGGGCGTCTTCCACAATGACGTGATCGCGACCGGCGATCGCGACCTGCTGCTGATCCACGAGGAGGCCTTCGAGGCGCAGGCCGAGATCCTGACCAGGCTCCGCGAGCGTTTCGCAGCGACCTGCGGCGGCGGCCTCGAGGTGGTCGAGGTGGCGTCGCGCCAGCTCACCCTGGAGGGGGCGGTCCGGAGCTATCTGTTCAACAGCCAACTGGTCGAGCGTCCGGGGGGCACGCGGGCGTTGGTTTGCCCGGAGGAGTGCCGCGAGAGCGGGGCGGTCCGAGGGCTTCTCGATGCGTGGGTCGCGGCCGGGACGCTGGACGAGGTCCACTTCGCGGAGCTCCGCGAGAGCATGCTCAACGGCGGCGGTCCCGCCTGCCTGCGACTCCGGGTCGTGCTGGATGATGCCGAACTCGCGGCGGTACACCGCGGCGTGCGTTGGAGCGAGGCGCTCGGGCGTCGGCTCACGAGCTGGGTGGAAGCGCACTACCGCGAGACCTTGCGGCCCGACGAACTCCGCGATCCCGCCCTGATTGAGGAGGGCCGGCGCGCCCTCGACGAACTGAGTGCGATCCTCGGCCTGGGTACGGTGTACTCGTTTCAGCAGAACTAGCGCCAGGTTTCTCCTCAGGTCCGCTGGTTGCGCTATTCGTTCGCGGCTGTGGAGCTCGGAGAACTTAAGCGTCGCCTCACCGCGTTTGCGGCCGATCACTACGCGGGCAGCGCGGAGATTCGCGCGTTGCGCGGCTTCTCGGGGAGTCACGGCGGGCTTACCTTTGGTTTTGAGGTGTGGGATGCCGGGCGCGAGGCGCGCCTCGATGAGCTGGTGATCCGGCTCGCGCCGGTAGGGGTCCGCCGCAGCGGCAACACCGATGTGGCGCGTCAGGTGCCGCTCTTGCGCGCGCTCAAGGCGCACGATTTTCCGGTGCCCGCGATCCGCTTCGCCGGGGAAGACGACGCCTGGTTCCCCACGGCCTACATCCTCTTTGAGCGTCTACCCGGGCGCGCGTTCATCGTGTGGGATCCGGATCCGAGCTTCGATCGCTCCGACGGCGCCGTCGCACCGCTCTGGCGCCAGGCAGTGCGTGTTCTGGCCCGCGTCCACGGCTTTGACTGGCGGCGTCACCTCGCCGACTGGGAAGCGCCGACCCCGATCGAAGCCGAAGTACAGCGTTGGGATCCGATCCTCGCCAAGGCCGCAGAGCCGGCGTGGGTCGAGCTCGGGGAGGGCGTGCGCCAGCTTTTGCTCGAGCAGGGTCCGCCGCCGTCTCCGGTGGGTCTTCTGCACGGTGACTGTCAGCCCAGCAACATTTTGTTCGACGAGCGCGGACGGCTGGTGGCGCTCCTCGATTGGGAGCTGTCGGCGATCGGCTCGCAGCTCTACGATTTGGGCTGGCTCTTGATGATCGGCGACCCGCAGAGCTGGCATCCCAGCTGGTGCCCGGTGAACCCGCTTTCGGCCGAGGAGCTGATCGCCGAATATGAAGCTCAGACCGGCCGAGACACCAAGGGGCTGGCATGGTATCGGGCGTTGGCGGGCTATCGGATGGCGGTGGTGACGGGGCTCTTCACACGCCTCCACCGCGAGGGCCGGCGTCGCGACGACGCCTGGGAGCGCATGGCACTCGGCGTGCCCGCCATGTTCGGCAAGGCGCGGTCGCTGCTCCTCACCCCTCCTCGCCGGCCGCTCTGATCGCTGGACAATGGGGTCAAGGACGTTCCAGTGCGTTTGACGGAGCTTGTCGAACGATCGGATGCCGTGGCGGATACCGGGTCGCGCAACGCCAAGATCGAGCGACTGGCCGAATGCCTGGCGCGCTTCGCTCCGGAAGAGATCGAGATCGGCGCGGCCTATTTGGCGGGAGAGCTTCCGCAGGGGCGTATCGGCGTCGGACCTTCCGTGCTTCGCGACGCGGCACTGGGGCCGCCGGCCGCCTCGGGTTCCTTGGACCTCTCGGAGCTAGACCGGGCGCTTGAAGCGATTCGAACCCCGAGAGGCCGCGGCGCTGCGTCCCAGCGACGCGCCCACCTCCAGGCGCTGTTCGCGCGGGTCACGGTTCGCGAACGGCGCTTCCTCACCGACCTGCTGCTCGGAAACCTGCGACAAGGTGCTCTCGAAGGGGTGCTGCTCGAGGCCGTTGCCAGGGCTGCGGGCGTCGCGGCCGCCGAGGTGCGCCGCGCCGCGATGGTCGGCGGGAGCTTGCGGGCGGTGGCGCGCGCCGCACTACTGGATGGTGCCCCCGGGCTCGGATCGTTCCGGCTCGAGCTCTTCCGACCCCTGCAGCCGATGTTGGCGACGCCCGCCGAGAGCGTCGATGCTGCGCTCGAGCGGTTGGGGCACGCCGCCGTCGAGTTCAAGCTCGACGGCGCCCGCGTTCAGGTTCACCGCCAGTCGGATCGGGTGCGTGTTTTCACGCGGAGCGGCAACGAAGTGACCGAGGCGCTGCCGGAGATCGTCGACTTGGTGCGCGCTCTCCCGGTGCGATCGGCGGTACTGGACGGAGAGGCGCTTGCGCTCCGGGAAGACGGGCGACCGCATCCGTTCCAAGTCACGATGCGGCGCTTCGGCCGTCGCGCGGACGTCGAAGCCCTCCGCGGCAAACTTCCCCTCTCGAGCTTCTTCTTCGACTGCCTCCACCTCGACGGGGAAGACCTGCTCGGGCATCGCTACGCGGACCGCTACAGCGCCCTTTCGCGCGCTGCCGAGACAGCGCTCCGCATTCCCCGGGCGGTAACCGGGGAAGCCGGGCAGATCCAGGCCTTCCTCGAGCGAGCCCTCGAAGCTGGTCACGAAGGCGTCGTGTTGAAATCCCTCGACGCTCGCTACGAAGCAGGGCGTCGCGGCGCGGAGTGGTTCAAAGTCAAGCCGGTCCACCACCTCGATCTGGTGGTGCTCGCGGCGGAGTGGGGCAGCGGTCGGCGCCGGGGCTGGTTGAGCAATCTCCACCTCGGCGCACGCGATCCCGATTCCGGCGGCTTCGTGATGCTCGGGAAGACCTTCAAGGGCATGACCGACGAGATTCTCGCCTGGCAAACCGAGCGGCTGCTTTCACTCGAAGTCCGGCGTGAGGGGCACACGGTGTACGTCGCGCCGGCCCTCGTGGCGGAGGTGGCTTTCGACGGGCTTCAGGACAGCCCGCACTATCCCGGGGGCCTTGCGCTCCGCTTTGCCCGGCTGAGGACCTACCGCCTCGACAAGCGTCCCGAGGAGGCCGATTCGATCGAGACCGTGCGCGCGATGCGGCGGTAACCGTCGGCGCTACTCGTAGCCGCTGCGAAGATGGCGCGGGTTCACGATGCGCACCTTGTCTTCAACGGTGCGGAGCACGTGGGCCATGACTTCTTCGGCGCGCGCGTCGAGGTGGCCGCTGCGAATCTGCTGCGCCAACTGGGCATTGAGCTCGGGGAGCTGGCCGTCCCGGCCGAGCAGCGCCCGAAGCCGGCTGCGTTCATCCGTGTCAAACGCCGCGGCGTCCGTGGTTTCGCGCGCCACAATGCCGAGCAGGTGGATGGATACCCGGGTCTTGAAGCGCGCCTCGCCTTCCAGGGCCGGAAGCAGTTCTTCCAGGAAGCCCTGGATCGTCTCGAGCAAATTACGCGCAGTCGGCCGATCTTGTGCCACGGGTCAGTCGTAGCTCCCGTCGAGGGTTCGGAGCAGGTCGTACTCGATCTCACAGGCGTTGCGCCCGCACGCGGCGTACACGACCGAGCGCCGCCCCTCGTGCACGTGACCGTAGGCCTGCCATACGTTGATCACCGCCCAGCGCACCAGCCCAAAGATCTCCCAATAGCGGATCTGTTCGGGGGAACACGAGAGACCGCCGGCCGCTTCGTAGCTGCGACAGAGCGTCTCCCGATCCCCAAAACCGCCCACCGGAGCCTCGACCCGACCGAAGCGCCATGAACGCGTGCAGAGCCAGCCGTGATCCTCGAGCGGATCGCCCAGGTGGCAACACTCCCAGTCCAAGACGGCGCGGATTCCCTCCGGCCCGACGATGAAGTTCCCATTGCGAAAGTCGCCGTGCACGAGGGTGCGGGGCGCGACGGCCGGGCGGTGGGTCTCGAGCCAGCGGAAGCCCAGCTCGAGAGCCGGGTGGGGCTCGCGGTAGTCGTCGAGGCGGCGCCGTTGCGTAGCGACTGGATCGCGACTTTCCGTCAACGCTGCGAGGAAGCCGAGGGGAGCCGGATCGATGCGGTGGATGCGCGCCAGAATCTCTCCGCATTGGCTGGCGAGCCGGGGGCGCGCGGCTTTGAACTCGGGGTCGCGCAGGATCTTGCGCGGAATCGTCTCCCCGTCGACGCGTTCCATGCCGAAACCGCGCCCCAAGCCGTCGCGCTCGTCGAGGAGAAACAGCGGTTCTGGCACCGGGACGCCCGCCGCGTGCGCGCGCTGCACGATCCGGTACTGAGATTCCGGGTCCAGGAACGGGCTGAGCGGACCCGTGGCGGTTTCCTGTCGCAATACGGCCCGGCGCCGCGTGCCGGAAGCCTCGACGACATCGAAGAACCAGGTCCGATTCGAGCCGCCGCCGAGGGCGACGTCGACGTTTTGCGCCTGCGCGCCGGTACCCCAGTGGTGCACCACGAGGGCGCCGAGGCGCGCGATCCACTCGCGCTGATCTTCGACCTCGCCCAACGCTAGCCCGGGTAGCCCATCGTCTTCCCGTCGCGAACCAGGTCCAGGTACTCCGAGAAGCCCAGGCCCGTGCGATCGCCCCAGGTCCATCGCGTCATGGCCTCGGTGATCTGGGTTCGGAGCTCGCGGCCTCCCTCTTCGCGCCGATTGCGCAGCGGGGCCAGGCACTGCACCTCGCCGCGGATTCGCTCGCCGCCCCGATCGGTGCGCACGTACACGTCGACGGCGCGCTGGTAGGGATCGTCGGACCACTCGGTGATCAGATCGAGATCGCGAATCTCCTCGTACTCGCCCTCACGCATCAGGACGCCGTGCCGGCGCGTGGTGCCGTCGAGATCGGTGATCTTGAGGAACATGAAGCCGTCCTTTTGCCCGAAGTTGGCGACGAGCAGCCGGTGGTAGCCGATGTTCTGCCAGTAGCGCGGCCCCCACGAGTGATCGCGCCAACCCAGACCGTCGAGGTCGAAGCGCTCATCGCCGATCCGCAGTAGCCCCCCGGAAGCGATGTGCTGATTGAAATGACCCCGGGAGAAATCGCGCCCGTAAAGCGTCTGCACATCGTCGGAGGTGGGCTCGCCCCCGTGAAGCGGGGAGATACCGCGCAGCTCCCACTCGGCCTCGCAATCGATCCGCGGATTGTTGCGAAAGACGGCGCTCGGATCGCGCAACTCGGAGGGGTCTTTCATGACGATCAGCGGGCCGCGATAGCCTGCGCTGATCCTCCCGCCGCGACCGTCGCGGGGGGGCTCGAGCACGTCGTAGAACATGCCGCCCGCTTCGAAGCGATCGTTGCCGGCGATCTCCGGGCGCCGATACATGAAACCCAACCGGCCTCCGGGGAGGTACAGACACACCGAGAGTTCGGCGTAGCCCTCGTTGGCGCGGTTGCCGAGCCGCATCCAACCGCCCATGCCCTGTGCCGGGTCGAAGCAGTTCCAGTACACGCTCTCGTTGAAGTTCCGCGCGTCTTCGAGCGGATGGGGGTACTCATCCTGCGGCCCGAGCCGCATACCGGGGGTCGTCATCGCAGGGCCTCCTCTTCGGAGGGCAAAGCGTAGTGCATGGCGCATCGGGCGAAACCGTCGCGGGGAGCCCGGATTCCCGTTGCGGCCCCCCAACCCACGCGCTGCTTGACGGGTAAGTAGTTGTGCCCTCTACATTGTGTCGTCCCAGGGATGACTTCCTTAGAATCGATTCCGCTGACTCGCTCTGACAACTGTTCTCCAAATTTATCTACGTAGTCCACGACGATTCAGCAGCGACGTCTCTCCGGACGGGCGGCAAGGTCGGATTCGGTACTTGCTCCTGACCGGAGAACCCCCGGGATTTGATATCAAACTCGATGGCTCAGCTACGTTGCGCATCCAAGGAAGTCCAGGACTCGATCCAATAACAGTCGAGGCCGTGGGGGCCGGACTCGTGATCCTCGGGTGGCGGAGATCACCCCAGCTCCCCTAGAGATGCCAACAGCCCTCAGGCGGCACAATTCGACCCCCCGTATATTTGCTTGACCCCGCGCTTTTGAGCACGCGCATAGGCCCCGCCCATCACATCCGCGTCGCAGGCCCCCAGACCCGGCACAATCGAGGGGGCATAACTACTTACCCACGCGCTGCTTGACCCGCGTTTCACCGCGCGGATACCATGCGGCTCCCGAACCTCCGAGCGGCGGACGACGTCGATGAAGATCGCCTACATGCCCGACACGCATTTCGGCACCTACGGCCAGCCGATCCCGCCGTCCGAAGAGGTCGCCGATGCGGCCGAACACCTGCTCCTCGAAGCCGAAACCGCCGAGCGGGTGGGCTTTGATGGCTTGTGGCTTCCCGAGCGGCACGCGCGGACCGAGACCTTCTTTCCCTCGACGGTGACGCTGCTGGCGGCCATTGCGGCGCGCACGAAGCGCGTCGACCTCGCCCCGACGGTACTGATGCCAACTTTTCATCATCCGGTGCATCTGGCCGAGCAACTCGCCATGATCGACCATCTCTCCCGCGGGCGGCTGATCTTTGGCGCCGGGATGGGCTATCACGCCGACTACTTCAAGCTCTTCGGTGTGCCCACGGCGCGCCGGGCGGCGCGCTTTGAGGAATGCCTGAAGGTGATCGAGGGCGTCTGGACCCAGGAGCGCTTCACCTTCAAGGGCGAGTTCTACGAGTACGACGATATCTTGCTCACCCCGAAGCCCTATCAGCGCCCGCGACCACCGATCTGGATCGGTGCCTTCGCCGACAAGGCGATCGAGCGGGCCCTGGACTGGGACGGCTGGGTCTGGTGGTTCCCACCCGGAATCGAGGCGACCCGCGAGCGTTCCCATGCGATGCGCGAGCGCGCCGCCGCGCGCGGCAGGAAGGACTGGAGCTTCGCGATCGGCCTCGAGGGCTGGATCGGCGACGACGAAGCGCAGGTGCGTGAGCGGCACGGTCACCGCTGGGTCCGCGAGGTCGGTTTCTACCAGGACGAGGGCCTCTCGCCCGAGTTCGCCCGCGAGGGGATCGCCCGGCTCGAGCGGCAGTTCCTGATTCTCGGCCCCAAACAGAAGTGGGTCGACTTCCTGGGCGAGGTACGCGAGCGCATCGCGCCCGATTACATTTGTTTTCGCACGCGGGGGCCGCGGCCCGAAGCGGGTGGTTACTACCCGTCCAAGCAGGAGTGCCTCGAGTGCGTCGAGCAGCTGGGCGAAGTGGTCCAGGCGCTGCGCTGAGTTCGACTTCAAGGGAGGGATTCAAATGGGGCGAGTGACGGCTTCTCGGGCCGCGGGGCTGGTAGTTGGGGTCGCGACGGTTCTCGCGCTGTCCACCGTGTCCGCCGCAGAGGATTGGTATCCCTCGAAATGGGGCAAGGACGACACGCTGGGCGCGGTCAACGAGATTTCGCCGGAGCTGATCGTCAAGGCGGCGAAACTCGTCAAGACCGGCAAGCGCTACGCGCTCGGCCAGGTGACGAGCCGCGAGACGCCGGCCTTTGGCGCTCGCACCTTCGAGCTCTTCGTCATCGGCGGCGACGGATCCAACGGATTGATCGGCGACAACGAGTTCGGCTATTTCGACGACTGGGTGCTCGCCTACATGGGCGTCGGCTCGCAAATCGACGGTCTCGGCCACGCTTCGATCGGTCGCCGCTTCTACAACGGCCACACCTCCGACGATTTCTTCCACGCGGGAGGACTCGAACCCTTTGGCATCGACGACATTCCGCCGATCGTGACACGCGGCGTTGTGCTCGACATTGTCGGTTATCTCAAGGAGAAGGGATCGCCGGCGGTGATGCAGAAGGGCGGCGTCGACATGTTGCGCGGCGGCACTGCGATCAACCGCGCCGAGATCGAGGGCGCCGCCGCGCGCCAGGGCGTGACGCTCGGCAAGGGCGACGTCGTGCTGCTCCACACCGGGTACATGAAGATGGCCGATCTCGACAAGGCCGCTTACATGAAGACCGTCCCCGGGCTCGGCGTCGACGGTGCCGTCTACCTGGCGTCGAAGAACCCGGTCGCGGTCGGTTGCGACACCTTCGCGACCGAGGTGCTGCCCGGAGAACAAAAGGGTATCGCCTTCCCGGTGCATCAGGAGCTGATCACGAAGCGCGGGATCTACATCCTCGAGAACATGGTCACCGAAGAGCTCGTCAAGGATCAGGCGTGGGAATTCCTGTTCGTGCTGGGCCAGGCCCGCTTGAAGGGCGCCGTACAGATGATCATCAACCCCGTCGCGATCCGCTGACCCCTCACCCGGCGCTAGCCGGAGGCAACGCCCCGCTCTTCTCGCCTAGAGCTTCGCGATGACCTTGTCGCCGAAGAGGCGAATGTCCGCGAGCGCCTGGGCCTGGGGCGGGCCGCCCGGCTGGCGCATGCGGAGCATCAGGTAGTCGGGCTGGATCTCCTGCCGCCACATCTGTAGCTGATCGAGACACTCCTCGGGCGAACCCGCGATCAACCGGTCCTTGGCGGCGCGCTCGAAGGTCAGCGCGCCGGGGGACTTGATGTCCTTCAGATATTCGTCCTGCACATAGGCGCCGTACTCGAAGTAGAAGCGGTGGGTGATCATCGTCGGGTCGGACTTGTCGACGCAGTCCTGCCACGAATTGCCGATCACGCAGTCGCGCATCAGACAGATGTACGACTTGCGCCCGTGCTTCTCGGCCGCCTCGCGATACTGGCGGGTGAACTCCGCGATGACGGGCAGGGACTGGACCGGATCGGCGATCCACCCGTCGGCCATGCGCCCGGCGCGGTCCATCCCCGGTTCGGACCATCCCGCCATCCAGATCGGCGGCCCACCGCTCTGGTAGGGCCGCGGGGTGACCCGGACGTTCTCGATGGTGTGGTAACGGCTCGGGTAGCTGAAGGGCTCCCCCAGCCACGCCTGGCGCAGAATGTCGACGCCCTCTTCGGTGCGGCGCACGCGCTGTTTAGCGGAAACGCCGAAGGCGTTGAAGTCGGGCGGCTGGTAGCCGATCCCGACCGCGACCACCATGCGCCCCTTGGTGGCCTGGTCGATCACCGCGATGTCCTCGGCGAGACGCACCGGGTGGTAGAGCGGCAGCAACAGGACGCAGGTCCCCACCTTGATGCGCTCGGTGCGCATCCCTACCAGGCCGGCCATCAGGACCGGGGCCGGCAGATAAGCGTCTTCCTGCTGGTGATGCTCGGTGAAGTAGAAGCCGTCGAAGCCGGCGGCCTCGCAGGCCCGCGCCTGTTCGACCAGCTCATCGATCACGCGCGAGACATTTTCGCCGCGGGGCGGATCCTGCGTGCAGGGGAAGTAGCCGACGGGAAGAGCCATGGAATTCTCCCAGGGTGGACGTGGACCCGCTTCGCTTACCACGCGGGGCGGTCGGCTGACAAGCCCACGTGGCCCGGGCAGGTCACCCGCGTCGCATTCCGACCGCCACCCAGACGCCGGCGAGCGTGCAGAGCACACCCATCACACTGAAAGCGACCCGGTAGCTCTCGGCGATCAGGACCAGCGAGGTACACAGCGAAGCCCCCACGACAAGCCCGAAGTACGTGAAGAGCATGGCGCTTCCGATCATGTCCCCGACGCGTTCCGGTGGGGCACTGCGCGAGAGCTCCGCCAGAAACAGTCCGTTCCAGCCCGAGATGGTCACGCCCGCCGCAAAGCACAGGAAGCGCACCCAGGCGAGGCTCGAGGCGGGCTCCACCGCCGCGATGCCCAGCGTGGCGAGGCCCCCGGCGATGCCCAGCGCCGCGAAGATTGCGCGGGGTTGCTCGAAGCGGTCGGCCAGCCAGCCCCACACGATGCGAGAGAGCAGGCCGCCAATCTGCATGACTGAGTAGATCCCGCCCGCCACGATCAGGTCGTCGGGTGCGTCGCCCACCAGATAGTCGGAAAGGAGGAAGACCACCAGGAGCGAGAAGAGCGACATCTGCATCATTGCGTACACGAAGGACGCCGTTGCGAGCTGACGCAGCCCGCGGTCGGCCAACAGGATCCGCAAGGCCTCCCGCGAGCGATGCCACGACACGCGGCTTCCGGGCGAGCGGTTGGCGTCGAAGGTCGCCCGCAGCGGTTGCAACACAAGCCCCGAGACCAACAGCAGCAGCGCGCTCGCGGTGACCGCCGCCCGCCAGCCGTAGGGCTTCTCGATGGCGGGCAGCACCACCCCCGCCAGAAAACCGCCGAACGGAGCGCCGCTCTGCTTGAGCGAGAAGATGAGCCCCCGCCAGCGCGGGGCGCTCGCGCGGGCCAGGATCTGGCTCGCGGCGGGGGTGAAGGGGCCATAGCCGATGCCGAGTAGCAGCGCGGAGAGCGGGAGGATCGCGAGCGTCGCTTCACGGGTGATCCAAAGCGCCGGCACCGCGAGGAGCAGCCCGAGCTGGATGGCCCGCACGGGACCCAGTCGGGCGATCGGCCCCGCCGAGGAGTACGACATCACGCCCGCGCCGAAGAAGACCAGGGCCGTGTAGTAGCCGACCAGCGCCTTCGGGATCGCCATCTCGTCAGCGATGCGGTCGGCGATAATGGCGACGGTGAAGAGCGCCATGGCGCTCACCGTCTGGAGCCAAAGCGTCGCCGCGAGCGGCAACCCGAGCCCCGGCCTCTCAGGTTCCATCGATCCTCCCAAAGCGGGTATGATCTGCACGCCGCAAACTGGAGCGTCGTAGCATGAAAACGATGGTGGAGCCGGTCGCGTATGAGGAAGCCCCGCCCGAGGTGCGGGCCGTCTACGACGACATCATGAAAACGCGCCAGATCGACTTCGTGCCCAACTTCTGGCGGACGATTGCGCACGACGCGGCCCTGCTGCGGCGCACCTGGGAAACCCTCAAGGAGATCATGGCGCCGGGGGCCCTCGACCCGCTGACCAAGGAGATGATCGCGGTCGCGGTCAGCGCCACCAACGGCTGCGAGTACTGCATTCGCTCACACACCGCGAGCGCCCGCAAGCTCGGCATGAGCGACGCCATGCTGGGCGAGCTGATGAGCGTCGTCGGAATGTTCAACGAGACGAACCGCCTCGTTTTCGGCTACCAGGTGGAGCCTGATGAGGTGTTCTTCAAGCGACCGGGGAGCTGAACCCCGCTTCATCGAGGAGAGACGCAATGGAAATGCTGTTCATCGCCGACATCGTGAAGCCCGCCGGGATGGATGACAAAGAGTTCTTCCAGATCTGGAAGGCCGAATCGGAGGCCGCGGTCGCGGGGCTCCGTGCCGGTGCGATCAAGCATCTGTGGAAGGCGGCCGGACGCTACCAGGTGATCGGCGTGTTTGACCTGCCCGACGGAGATGCGATGGACGCCGCGCTCCACTCGCTCCCGATCTGGCAGATGGGCCACCACGAGCTGGTGCAAAACGAGCAGTGGATCCCGCTGCGCCCCTACGAACACTGGGCGAACGATCTCAAGGATCTGGCGAAATAGCGCCTCGTCGACGACCCGTGCCCCAGTGCGATCGGAGGGAGTGATATGGATTGGGGTTTCGTCTTCATGGGATCGATCGGAATCGCCGACGAGGTCAGGCTCGCCGAGGATCACGGTTTCTCCCACGCCTGGCTGTACGACACTCAGATGCTGGGCAGCGAGGTGTACGCGGCGCTCACCACCTGCGCGCTCAAAACGGATCGCATCAAGCTCGGACCCGGGGTGACCAATCCCAAGTCGCGGATCGCGCCGCTCACGGCCTGCGGGATGGCCACGATCAACCAGCTCGCCCCGGGTCGCGCCATCCTCGGCATCGGGACGGGCAACACCACCCGGCGAACGATGGGCATGCCGGCCGCCCGCCTCGACGAGCTGCGCGAGCACGTCGAGGTGTGCCGGGGGTTGTTCCGGGGCGAGGTGACCGACTACACCGAAGACGACCGCCACCGCAAAATCATGTTCCTGAATCCCGACCTGGGCTTCATCAACATCCGCGACGAAATTCCGATCTACATCGCGGCGAGTGGTCCGAAGAGCTGCCAGCTGGCCGGCGAGATTGCCGACGGCGTGATCCTGTTCGGGGCCGTTCATCCCGCGCTACTTGGGTTCCTGCTCCGCAACGTTCGAATCGGTGCGGAGCGTGCGGGGCGCAACTTCGACGATCTGTACGTTCTCTCGATGACGGCCTTCTACCTCACCCAGCCGGGGACGCCGATCGAATCCGATGAGGTCCGGCGCGCCGTCGGCCCGATGGTCGCTTCTTCGAGCAACATCTTCGCGCTCTCGGCGCGCCTCGAGCCCGAGTGCCTGCCCGACGAGCTGCGGCCCGGGATCATGGGCTTCAAAGACGCCTACCGCGCTCCCGGCGAGCCTCTCGAGACGCGTCACTTGAAGCTCTACTCGGGCTATCTGCAGCATCTGAAGCAGGAACACGTGCCGCTGCTCACCGAGTCCATCATCCGCGCGACCACGCTTACCGGAACCGCAGATCAGGTGACCGAAGCCATTGAAGGCATGCGTGAAGCGGGTGTCCACCAGGTGGCGATTCAGCCTATCTTGGATACGGCCACCACGGTGAAGCAGGTCGCCGCCGAGATCATGCCGAGGTTTCGCTAGCGTCGGCCGCGCTGGAGAATGTCCGACCGCTTCTTGGCGTGTTGCCGCGTCGCGTCAACGCGGCGCGTTAGTAGACTTGGCTCTTGACTCGGATGATCGGCTTCGGGTGTAATCGGTCTTTGTTCCTGCGCCCCGAGGCCGGAATGGGCGGTTTGGATCCGTGCGCGTGCGGCCGCTCACGAAGCGAGTGGCTGAAGAGCGAATCCCACCCCGGCCTCCTACCCGGCAAGGGGGGCGCCGTACGGGACGCCGTACAGGAGTATGGGAGAGCAGCCCGTGGCGATGTTCGATCGCAATTGGATGGAGTCATGGCGCTCCGTCGTGAATACCGACGGCCCCCTGAAGGTGATCGGCAAGCACCTCAATGCGGAGATCCTGCTCGAGTTCGGGGACATGCCCTACTTCGTCTCCTTCCAGCGGGGCTCGGTGGCGGAGATCAGCGACGAGATCGGTCCCGAGACCTGTTACCAGTTTGCGCTCCGCGCGCCCCGGGA
>CAZTOE010000047.1:0-1631 GCA_964615045.1 uncultured Spirochaetales bacterium | reverse complement strand
AAGCTGGGAGAAGTTCTGCCAGAAGACGCCGCCGCCCATGTACAACGACATCTGGGCCATGGGCCATCCCCTGCACGGCCGCCTTCGGATCGAGGGCGACCAGAAGGTGTTGTGGCAGAACCTGCGTGCCATCACCTGGGCTCTCGATTTGATGCGCAAGGCGGCCTAGCCGCCGCGCGGCGACGATGACGAACCGAGCGAAGTCAATCCGGAAGGCCCCACTCCATGGCGAAGATCGAACCGATTACCGGCCGCTACGTCTACGTCCCCTACGACGGACGTGAGTATCGGATCTTTTACGAGGAAGCGGGCGCGGGGATCCCGTTGGTGTGTCTCCACACCGCGGGAACGGACTCCCGCGAATGGCGCCACCAGCTCTGCGATCCCGACATTCACAAGAACTATCGGGTGATTGCCCTCGACCTGCCGCGTCACGGCAAGTCGATCCCACCCGGTGACTGGTATCTCGAGACCGACGAATACAAGCTGACCGCCGCCTTCTACTCCGAGTTCGTGATGGCGTTCTGCGACGCCCTCGGTCTCGAGAACCCGGTCATCATGGGCAGCTCGATGGGCGGCAATATCTGCCTCCACCTCGCGGCCAATTTCGAAGCCAAGATTCGCGCACTGATCGCCATCGAGGCCTGCGAGTATTCCCCCGGCTGGCATCTGGATTGGCTGCACAATCCCCAGGTGCACGGCGGTGAGGTCTGTGCGACCTCGGTTTTCGGGCTGATGGCACCGCAGAGCCCGGACGACTATCGGTGGGAAACCTGGTGGTACTACTCGCAAGGCGCTCCGGGAGTCTTCAAGGGCGACCTCTACTTCTACAGCGTGGATCACGACTTTCGGGGGCGCTGCGAGAAGCTGAGTGGCAACACGCCAATCTACTTCATGACCGGTGTCTACGATTTCGCCTGTACCCCCGAGATGACCGAGGAGACCGCCAAGAAGGTGAAGGGCTCCGAGTGCATCATCATGCAGGAGATCGGGCACTTCCCCATGTGTGAGAACCCGGTGGTCTTCAAGAAATACTTGATGCCGGTTCTCGACAAGATCCTGGGTCAGGCCTAGGGCGAGGAGTTGGGCGCAGTGGAAGTCGGCATTTTCTATCTACCCAGCACCGGATCGAAGAAAGAACTGTTGGAGGGGATGGCCGGGCAGCGGACCGATCTCTACCAGAGGATGCTTCGCGATATGGCGGAGCAGATCCGCTACTGCGACGAGCACGGCTACTACGGCTACGCCTCGACCGAGCACCACTTCCACATCGAGGGCGAAGAGACCTCAACGAACCCGATCCTGCTCGATCTGTACTTCGGGATGCAGACAAAGAACATGCGGGTCGGGCAGCTCGGGATCGTGCTGCCCTGCGCGCATCCGATCCGCGTCGCCGAGGACATTGCAATCCTCGACCAGATGCTCCAGGGGCGCACCTTCGCGGGGTTCGCGCGCGGCTATCAGCCGCGCTGGGTTGACACGCTGGGCCAGCACTATGCCACGCTGGGCGACAGCGTGAGTGACCCGGAGCGCTACGAGGCATTGAAGAAAGAGCTCTACTACGAGCATTTCGAGATCATCAAGAAGGCCTGGACCCAGCCCACGTTCCGCCACTCCGGAAAACACTGGCA
>CAZTOE010000046.1:0-21095 GCA_964615045.1 uncultured Spirochaetales bacterium | reverse complement strand
TCGGGGGCTTGTGGCATGCCCCCCCAACCGAATCCCTAGCGACGAGGCAGCGAGTGGGGGTGTAAGCCCCGCTTCCCGGGACACACCGGAAGGCGGAGCGTCGCCACCACCTCCGCCAGGATCGCGATAGCGATCTCTCCGGGAGACGACGCGCCAATCGCGAGACCTACCGGAGCGTGGATACGCGCGAGGGCCGCATCGCCAAAACCGAAGGCGCGCAGCCGCTCGAGCCTAGCCGTATGCGTGCGTCGGCTCCCGAGCGAGCCGATATAGAAAGCCGGCGACCTGAGAGCCGCGACCAGGGCGGGATCATCGAGCTTCGGGTCGTGGGTCAGGGTCACGATGGCAGTGCGGGCGTCGGGAGCGAGGTTCGCGAGAGCGGCGTCGGGCCACTCATTGCGAAGATCGGTCTCCGGGAACCGGTCGTCACTCGCGAAAGCCGCCCGGGGATCTACAAGGCACACCTCAAAACCAGTGTGGCGTGCCATGGGAACCAGCGCTTGGGCAATGTGGACACCTCCCACGACCATCAGGCGCAGTGGCGGCTGGAACAAGCGGACGAAGAACCTCCGGCCCCTGGTCTCTGCACTAGCGCTGCGGTCTTTCCGCAGCGCCTCCTGGGCGAGCGCGAGGAGGTCCGCATCGAGCTTTCCCTCCTCGAGATCTCGAGCCCGCACCAACTCCTGGCGCCCGGATTCGAGATCGGTCACCAAGATCACTGGACGCTTCGCGGCGCGCTCTTCCCGCACTTCCTCGAGGACCTTCCGCTTCACTCGAGGGGCTCCACGTAGATTTCAATCTCGCCGCCGCAGGCCAACCCGACTTCCCAGGCCATCTCATGGGTCACACCGAAATGCAGCAGTCGCGCTGGAGATCCCGCGATCACGGCCTGTGCTTCTTCGACCACGGCGCTTTCCACACAACCGCCCGATACCGACCCCTCGAACTCACCGCGGTCGGTCACGACAAGCTGGCTGCCTACCGGGCAGGGTGAGGAGCCCCAGGTTCTGACGACCGTCGCGATGGCAACGCCCCGGCCCTCGTCGCTCCAGGCCGCCGCCTGATCGAGAACGTCGACTCCCTCGCCCGCCATCGCTCCTCCGCGCGTTGCCTTATGCGCAACGGTTTGGCGAAGGGACGTTAGCCGAGTTTCCTATCCGCGAGGACCGAGCGAAGGTCCAGGGGTACGCCCGCGGTCTCTTCGAATTCCCGAGG
The DNA here is from genome assembly GCA_964615045.1 of uncultured Spirochaetales bacterium. Taxonomy (GTDB): domain Bacteria; phylum Myxococcota_A; class UBA9160; order UBA9160; family PR03; genus JANQRO01. Next base: position 19,880 of record CAZTOE010000046.1, on the reverse strand, counting down.
CTCTTGACGCAGTTTCCCGATTTGGTGAGGCAGCCGCGCGGACGCGGTTTGCGGGTCCTCGTGCCGGGGTATGGCGCGGGCGATGCGTCGACCGCCGTGCTGCCCCGTGACGGCCATCTGCTCGAAGCGCGACGCAGTCGGAGGTCTTCCGGATCATTGCCCACGTCTCGCTCGCTCGGGGCGGCCGCAAACGGGCTAGGCTCCCGCCGATGTTCCGCGAACTCCTCGCCCGGCCGGAGGTCCGAGAGCGCTGCGAGCTGCGGGCCCGCTTCGGGCTCATGGCGTTCCACGGCGGAAATCTCGAGCGCGTGACCGATGTGGTGGCGTCCGAGGTCGCACGTCGGACGCGGGCGTCGTTCTACGCAGTTCTCCAAGAACCCCCGCTGCGCATCCATGTCGCTTCCACGGCCTTCGATCCCGCCCATTCGGACAAGCTCTCGCGCTTTCTCGGCCATGTTGACGCGGTGATCACGATCCACGGCTACGGACACCGCCCCGGACTCCGCCATCATCTGCTCGTAGGCGGCCGCAACCGGAACCTCGCGCAACACGTCACGGCTCATCTCCGCGACGGGATTCCGGACCGCTACCCCGTGCTCGACGAGCTCGCTCGGATTCCCGTGGACCTGCGCGGGCAACACGCCCGCAATCCGGTGAATCGCCCTCTGTTCCAGGGTGCGCAAATCGAGCTCCCGCCGTCGATTCGATGGAACCGGCGCGAGAAAGGCTGGTCGGACCACCAGGGTGTCTCGCGTGCGCCCGACGTCGACCGCTTGATCGAAGCCCTCACTCGGGCCGTCACGACTTGGCCGATGCGCCTACTGACGGACTCGCGGTCTCCTCGGCGAGGCGGAAGACCGAATCATCAGCACGGAGGCCCGGTCCGCGCCGGCCACGCGCGCTTGGATCGCGAGCGATGGCATCGTTGGGTGGGCGGAAAGGCGGGACGCTAGGGAAGCGGTTGTTGGTCGCCCCCGTGCGTCGGTTTACTGGGGTTTGACGCGTTTCGCGCGCAACGGCGAAAGGAGCCCGCCGACCCGGCGCGCCGGCTCAGGATCCGCGATCGGCGGTGTAGGCTCCGCCACGCGGGCGATCTGGTGGGCCTTGTCGGACACGATTTGACGGGTAACCGGCCGAGTTTGTTTCGAGAAAGCGGCCAGGAGACTCTTGTTTGCGAGCAGGCTGATGAGACGAGGGCATCCCTTGGTGGCCTTGAAGAAGATCTCCTCCACGCCAGGTTCAAAAGTCTTCTCGTAGAGTCCGCCGGCAGTCTCGACGCGGTGGCGCAGGTAGGGCCCGATCTCGTCGAGCCGCAGAAAATCCACATGATGCTCGACGGCGATCCGCTGCCGCAATTGTCGAAGCTCCGGCATCGAGAGCTTCTGAAGCAGCTCCGGCTGGCCCGTCAGCACCAACTGCATCAACTTGCTGGTGTCGGTCTCGAAGTTACTCAGCAGCCGAACCTCTTCGAGCGTCCTGCCCGTCAGGTTCTGGGCTTCGTCGATGATCACGACGACGTTCAAGCCGAGCTCGTATTGGCGCAACAAGAAACGATGGAGCGCGATCAATTGATCGGCTTTGGCCTCGCCGGGGGTTGGGATCCCGAGGTCTGCGATGATCAGCTTCAAGAGGTCGCGGGGTTCGATCTCGGCGGTGTTGAAGACGAGCGCGGTGACGGTGTCCGACGGCAGCCGATCGAGGGCCGCGCGCAACAGCGTCGTCTTGCCGGCTCCCGCCTCCCCCGTTAGAAGGATGAAGCCCGAGCGACTCGTAATGCCGTAGTAGAGAGCCGAAAGTCCCTCTTCGTGGGTCTCTGAAAGCCACAGAAAGCGCGGGTCGGGCCCCAGGTGAAACGGCGTTTCCCGAAATCCGAAGAAGGGTTCGTACATAGGGAGTTAGGCTACCCCGAAACCGCTTCGACCCGATTAAAAATAGTGCTGGGTGAGCTCACGGGTTGGTCGGTTCCGAGAGTAGGTGCCTCTGGCCCCAGAGACGTGGCAGCGGCGCCGCTCGCATCGAGGGACCTCCGCCCCAACGAGAGCCCCTGGGGGTTTCGAGAGGGGAGGACGCCCTCTGCCGTTCCGTCGAGCGCGAGGAGCGCTAGCGCAGCGCGAAGCCCTCATACCCGTTCTCGGCGACCCGATCACACTTTTCGACATAGGTGGGGAAGCCCAGGTACGGCATGAAGACCCGGGGCTTTCCCGGCACGTTGGCGCCGAGATACCACGAGTTGCAGTTGTTCAGGAGGGTCCCGTCCGCCACCTCATTCACGTGGTCGACCCATTCGTCCTCGGCCTCGAGGGTGGCCTCGATCTCGCGAAGATCGCGGCGGCGAAGGTACTCGATGCAATCGGAGATGAACTCCACGTGCTGTTCGATGGAGGTGATCATGTTGCTCAATACGGAAGGGCTGCCCGGACCGCTGATCATGAACAGGTTGGGAAAACCTGCGGTGCCGAGGCCGAGATAGGTCCGCGGACCGGCGGCCCATTTTTCCGTGAGGCGCTGCCCCGCCTTGCCCCGGATGTCGATGCGGCTGAGCGAGCCCGTCATCGCGTCGAAGCCGGTGGCGTACACGATCGCGTCAAGGACGTAGGTTTGCCCGTCTACGACCGGGCCGTCTGGGGTGATCCGTTCGATCGTTGTTTTGCTGACGTCGACCAGGGTCACGTTGTCCCGATTGAACGTCTCGAAATAGCCCGTGTCCGCGCAGATGCGTTTGCACCCGAGAACACTTCGGGGCGTCAGCAATTCCGCCACCTCGGGATCGTGAACCTTCTCGCGAATCTTGTCGCGCACAAACTCCGCAACGGCTTCATTGGCTTGCTCGTTGATCAGCAGGTCCGACAGGGCTCCGTAGAAGTAGAGGCCGCCCAGCGCCCAGCGGCGCTCACACTCCACGCGGATCTCCTCGGGCGTCAGGTCCGCGGAGGCCGCCTCGTTCATCTCCACGTCCCAGGCGATGAGCTGCGACCGGTTGTGCGCGCGGAACCTTTCGTACTGGGCTTTGATGTCGTTTTTGAACTGGGGATCCAGCGGTCCGTTGTGGGCCGGTATGGAGTAGTTCGGCGTTCGCTGAAACACGTAGAGGTGCTCAGCCTGCTCGGCGATGATGGGAATCGCTTGAATCGCCGAGGAGCCCGTTCCGACGACCCCGGTCCGCAACCCGGTGAAGTCCACTCCTTCGTGGGGCCAGTTGCCGGTGTGATAGGTGCTGCCCTGGAATGAGTCGCGCCCCTCGAAAGCGGGGGTGTTGGCCGACGAGAGACAACCGGTCGCCATGATGCAAAAGCGGGCGTCGAAGCGCTGTCGGGTCGCGGTCTCGATCGTCCAGCGGCGCGTCGCCTCGTCGAAAATCGCGGCCGCGACCCGCGTGTTCAGATGAATGTGGGGCCGCAAGCCGAAGCGCTCAGCGACGTGCTTGGCGTACTTGAGGATCTCCGGCTGAGCCGCATAGCGCTCGGTCCACTCCCACTCTTGCTGGAGCTCGTCTGAGAACTCGTAGGAGTACTGCAGGCTCGGGACGTCGCACCGTGCTCCCGGGTAGCGGTTCCAGAACCAAGTCCCGCCGACGCCACTGCCGGCTTCGAGAATGCAGGCGGACAAGCCGAGTTCGCGCAGGCGATGGAGCATGTATAGGCCGGCAAAGCCGGCTCCGACGACGACTGCGTCGAGTTGGGTTGCGCGTTGCGTGTAGGGCTCGGACATCCCGGCTCTCCTGCAAACTTGACCCAACAGTATGCCATGTCCCGCAGTGCAGGTCCCCCGGTCTGGGGCCAACTGGCTTCACGGGCCCCGGACGCGGGGGGCCGCCGCGGCTCTTCAGGCGTCCGGTATCCAGTTGCCGTGGAAGCCGTACGGCACGCGGCTCGAGAGATGGATGGTGGCAACCGGTTCGGCCTCGAAGTCCTGCGCGTGCAGGACGACGACGTCGCTGCGATCGGTGGTGGCGTCATAGACGTAGGCCATCACCCAGCCGTCGTCTTCCGACGCGTCGGCGGAGCGCGCAACAAAGACCGGCTCCATGAAGTGGCGCGCAGGACCCTCCTGATGCACCTCGCTCTTGCGATCGCGCAGGTCGTGTTTCATGAGGCCCCCGAACTGCGGACCTTTTGCGAAGCCCGTCGTGTACCCGAAGCGGTAGGGCTTGCCGACGAGGCGTTCATCATGGCGGGGGAACTCCTGGCCGCGATCGTCGAGGCGCTCCTCCTTGATGGCGCCGCCCGCCGGATCGAGCAGCCAACGGTCGAGGGTCGGCGTCCCTTCGTTGCGGCCGCGCATGTCCCGGGCGAACATGCGCGGATGGCGTACCACGTCGAAGACCACGCGTCCGTCCGCGTCCTCGTAGGCGTTCATCGGGTGAAACACGAAGCAGGGGTCGACTTCGCACCAGACGACGTCCTCGGCGCCTCCATCGCGCGGCAAGAGCCCTACCCGAGCGCCGTAATCCGCATTCCACTGGTACGGGAGTTGAAAACCCTGAACGGCGATTTTCAGGTCGAAGGTCACCGGCAGATCGAGGAGCAGGAAATAGTTCGCGGTAAGTCCGCAATCGTGCACCATCGGACGCCCGGGCGTGGGAACGTCGACGGTCTTGCGCACCTTCCCGTCCGGCCCCACGACCACGTACTGGATCTTGTCCCACAGAAACGAATACACGGCAGCGTGGAGCTCGCCGGTATCGGGATCTCGCTTGGGATGCGCGCTGAAGCCCGCCGGCAGCGTCCCCGCAAAGTCGCTGTAGGCCACTGTTTCGAGGTCGTCGCTCAGCTCGACGGGAAGGCCACCCGCCTCGACGATGGCGAGGGTCTTGCCGGCGTAACCGATCACATTCGTGTTGGCGACGCCGCCGGCGTTGGCTGGCCTGCCCAGGTCGCCCACCGAAGCGCCCTCTGGTCTGGGCGTGCGCTCCCATCCTTTGACCGCCGCCACCTGATCGTCGCGCACAAAGCGGCGGCGGTACCACTCGGCCCGGCCGTCACGGAGCCGCACGCCGTGGACCATCCCGTTGCCCAGGAACCAGTGGTGCTTCGCCGGATCGGCGGCCACGGGGTTGGGGCCGATGCGTAGCAGCCGGCCCTCCAGTTCGCGCGGGATGGCGCCGGTCACCTCGAGGGCGCTCGCTGAGAGTTCATCGTCTACCGGTGCAAAGTTTCCAGACAGGTAGGGATTCTCACTCACGGTCTTTCTCCGGGGTCGCAAGGATCAGTTTGAGGGTGGTGGAAACCGCGTCTTCCAGAGACGCTTCGGGAACGGCGCCGCGAAAGGCCCCCTGCGACCAGAGCGTCGCGAGGCCGTGCACCGCGCACCAGATCGAGCCCGCGAGGAGCCGCGTCTCCGCGGTGGGTTGCCAGCCGGCGTCTTGTGCCGCGCGCACGTGGCGTACGAGATGCTCAAAGGCGGCCCGCGACTCGTGCTGGAAGTCGACGTTGGCCGGGTCGAGCTCGTCGGGCCGAAACATCAGGGCAAAGAGGCCCGGCTGCGCGACGGCGACTTCTACGTAGGCCCGGCCGGCGGCCTCCAGGCGAGCAATGGGTCCCGCGCCCAGGGGCGACGAGGCTCCCGCCTTCTCCACCGCCTCCGAGAGCAGCGCGAACCCCCGGGCCGCGACCGCCGCGAGCAGGTCGGCGAAACTGCGGAAATGTCGCAGCGGGGCACTGTGGGACACTCCCGCGCGGCGCGCGATCTGCCGCAGCGAGAGGCTTTCGAGGCCTTCTCGTTCGAGTAGATCGAGTGCCACCTCGATCAGGTGGCCTTCAAGCGGGGCGGCGACGGCGCTCTGAGCCATTTGTAGACATTGTCTACAAATTCGTAGACGATGTCAACATCACGTCTCGCGATCGCGCGTGGAACGAGAGGGAAAGGATTCCGGCCGGGTCGCGCGAGCGAGCGCGAGGGGCCAGACCGCGCCGAGGAGTTCGACGCCGGTTTCGGGCCCACCGAAGAACGCGTCGGCGGGGGGTCCAGCTCAGTCGGGCGGCGAGGGCGATTGTTCAAGCACGGGAATGTCTCGCGCCAGGCGGTAGCGCAAGACCGCATCGATCTTATTCTCGATCTGATAGAGACGCGCCAGCTTTCGACCCGGAAGTACCTCGGAGAAGGGTTTCAGGTACCTCTGTCGCAGGTCGGCACGGTCGCGCTCGAGGCCGAGGTAGGTCTCGACGATTTCCCGCGCCTTCGCGTCGCTCATGGTGCCAAAATTCGCGGTGTAGTCCGCGATGAGCCGGACGAAGCGATCTCGCACCGTCGCCAGGTCGCTTTGGTAGCGATCGTAAATCGGCCAGAAATCTCGCGCCTCTTCGTCCTCGAGGGGCAAGTTCACCGCGACGAACGCCTTCTTGTTCGCCTGGATCGTGCTGACCAGGATCTCGAGATTCGCCTCGTCGGCCTCTCCGGCGCTGGCCGAGAACGCCAGAAAGGGCGCGAGCACGAGTGCAACGATCGGCGTCCAGTTCCACGTCCCCATCCTGGCCTCCTACTTCGAGATTCTCGTGATCTTGGAGCCCTGAATGCCGATCCCGGCCATCAGTCCCTTCTGGTCGAAGATGAAGGCGTAGATGCCCTTGCGCACGGTGGTGGTGGTCAGTGTCTTTCCCACGCCTTCGTCGACTACCACGATACTGGGACCGACCCCGATCTCGAAGCCCGTGCTCGTCTCGAACTTCGCCAGCGAGTCGTCGTCCATGAAAAAGAGCGCGTACCCGAGTTTCTGGATCCCGGCCTGCAGACCATAGGAGGCGGCTACGGAGTTGTAGTAGCCCGCGGGTTCACCTTTTTTGAAGAGCACGCCTTCGCCAATCTGCCCGCCGAACAGAAAGCCCGCCTTCAAGATATTCGGGAAGACCAGGATGCCCCTTGCCGTGGGGCTGAGCTTTTCCGCGACCAGATTTTTCGCGCGAAGCTCGGCCAGCGCTTGGGCGCCGGTGCGGTTGAGCTCCTCGGCCGTGGCCGCCCATCCCGATCGCGATCCTCCAACGAGCAGGACGGAAGCCAGCAGGACCAACACCGCAACGGGCTTTCCTCCGCTCCCAGACCACCGCAGGGCCGCGGCGCCGTTTCGTTTCATGGCTGGTCCTCCAGGGTCCGAGGTGGGCGGCTTCGATGCCGTCGAGGATCGCGGGAGCGCTGCCGCTGGCTGCGACCTCCACCTATATGATTCCGACCTCCATAGAAACAACTCCCAAGTTTCGCGCAGCTGCCCTAGAGCCCGCTGCGATCGGCTCAAGACCCGCGGACTGGAGACCGGAGGACACGAAGCGCGAGACGTCTTGCGCCGCGCGCAGGCGTTCTCGCTCGAGCAGATCGAGTGCCACCTCGAATCTGGCGGCCCTCAAGCGAGTCACGAGTGTGGATGGCCCCGGTCATTTTGACGGTGTCTACGAAAAAGCAGACGATGTCAACAGAACTACGCGCAAGCACACACGGCCGAGCGACGGCGCAACGCGCCCGGCTCCAGGAGGTCTCCGTGCTGCCTGAGGCGTCTCCGTGCTGACAGAAGGGGTTGGCAACGCAAGGCCCTCGATGAGGGTCCGCGCGAGCGTGGCCGCGTCTTGCATCGGTTTGCTGGCTCTCGCGGCGCTGCCCGCCGCCCAAGCCCACGGCCCCGACGCGGTTTGGATCCAGGTCGGAGATGTCACGTCTTCGAGCGTCGTGATCTGGGGTCGCTGCGACCGGGAGCGGGAGGCGGATCTGGTGATCGAGATCCGTGGGTCACGGCCCGACACCGATGCCCACGGGCCCTTCGTCGAGCGCGCAACCGCGGCGACCGACTACACGGCCTCGGTCGAAGTGGGCTCTTTGCTACCAGAAACCGCGTATGACTATTCCGTAGATTGCCGAGAACGCGGGCGTGATCCCGTCGACGCCGCTCCGAGCGCGACCGGCACCTTTGCGACCGCGGCGGCCCGGGATCGTGAGGTCCCGGTGCGTTTCGTGTGGCTTGCCGATCTGGCAGGGCAGGGGTGGGGGCGGAATCCGGACCTCACCATCGAGACTGCACGGGCCGGAACCGTGAAGGGCGGCTACGTCGGCTTCGAGGTCATGCGCCAGTGGCAGCCGGACTTCGCCATCTTTCAGGGCGACATGATCTACGCGGACAACCCGATTCCGCCGGAAAAGGAGCTCCCAGCGCAGCTCGGTGGCGGCACCTGGTTGAATCAGCCCGGAAAGAACTTCGTAGCGGTGAGCCTCGAGCAGTTCCGCAAGAACTGGAGATACAATCTCGAGGACGCCCATTTCCGGCGCTTCCTCCGCGCAACGCCCGTCTATGCTCAATGGGACGACCACGAGGTGAGCAACAACTGGTATCCAGGCCAGATGTTGGAGGCCAAGCCCTACAATGGCCTCGCGGCGGATGACCTCGCCGGGCGGGCCAAGCGCGCTTTCCGCGAGTTCAACGCGATCTCGGGCGAGCGAATCTTCCGCAGCTTTCGCCGCGGCAAACACCTCGAAATCTTTCTGCTCGACGAACGCAGCTTTCGCGGTCCCAACTCCGATAACAGCAACCCCGATGGCATCGAGATGTTGGGGCCCGATCAGTACGCGTGGTTGATCCGCGGCTTGCGAGAGTCCGGCGCGACGTGGAAGGTGCTCTCGACCGATGATCCCTTCTCCATCGTCACGGGTCGCGAGGGGGACCACGACGGTTGGGCCCAGGGCGTTCCCGAGGTGCTCGGTCGCGAGATTCAGCTCGCCCGCGTTCTCCGCGCAATCCAGGAGCACGAGATTCGCAACGTCGTCGCGCTCACGTCCGACGTCCATTTCGCCGCGGCTATCGACTACGACCCGACCCGCGCGGTGTTTCGCGACTTCGAGCCCTTTTGGGAGTTCGTGGTCGGGCCCGTGCACGCCGGAGCGTTTGGCCCAGGCGTCTTGGATCCGAGCTTCGGGCCCGCCTACGACTTCGCGCGCGGTCCCGCCACCGAAGGCCTCCCTCCGAATACGCCGCCGCCCCACATGCAAAGCTTCGGCGTCGTCGAAGTCGACGCGGACGGTCGGTTCCACGTGAAGCTCGTCGACGTGACCGGCAAGACGCTCTACGAACGCGAACTCCTGCCGAACCCTTAGCCCTCGCGGGTCCGGACCAGGCCCTCGGGCAGCGCTCGGAACGCCTCGGCCAACTTCGGGAAGAAGTCGCGGTAGGCGCTCGTCTTGCGCCAGAAGAGCCCGATACGGCGCGAAGGGACCGGGTCCGCGAACTCGAGAAGGCGGATGCCGGCGGTGGCAGCGATCGGCGGCTCGACGGCCAGTCGCGGCAGCAGCGTCACGCCGACGCCCGCGGCGACCATCTGGCGCATGGTCTCGAGGCTCGTCGAACGAAAGCCCTGGCGCTCGACCGCGCCGGCCAGTTGGCAGACGGCGAGCGCCTGGTCGCGCAGGCAGTGGCCGTCGTCGAGGAGCAACACGCTCTCGTCGGACAGCACGCCCAGGGGCACGCGGTCGTCGCGTGCGGCGAGCGCGTGGTCCGAGGGAACGGCCAGCACGAAGTCCTCCTCGAAGAGCAGCGCGTGATCGAGCTCGTCGTTCGGGATCGGGAGCGCGAGGACGCCCGCGTCGAGTGCTCCACCCGAAAGCTGACGCAGGATTTCGTCGGTCTTTTCTTCGACGAGGAGCAGCTCGAGGGCGGGAAAGCGCGCGCGCACGACCGGAACCACATGGGGCAACAAGTAGGGAGCCAGCGTGGGAAAGAGTCCGATGCGCAGGCTCGCGGTCGCCGGGTCTTTCATCTGCTCGGCGATCCCTGCGATCGCACCCGCCTCGCGGAGCAGGATTCGCGCCCGCTCGACCACGCGTTCGCCGGCCGCCGTCAACACGACGCTCCGCGAAGTCCTTTCGAACAGCTCGATGCCGAGTTCGCCCTCGAGCTTTTTGATCTGCGTCGAGAGCGTCGGTTGCGACGCGTGACACGCCTCCGCGGCACGTCCGAAGTGGCCGTGCTCCGCAATCGCGACCAGGTATTCGAGATCGCGCAGATTCACGCGGATGGCATCGCCGCGCGCACCCTCACGCCGCGTCCGCTTCGGCCGGTGCCGAGGTCCGGATCAAGTGGTCGAAAGCGCTGAGGACGGCCGTGGTGCCCGCACCGAGCGCCACCACGATTTGCTTGTAAGGCACCGTGGTGCAGTCGCCGGCCGCGAAAACGCCTGGCGCAGAGGTCTCGCCGCGCTCGTCGATGACGACCTCGCCGCGCGGCGAGAGCTCGACCGCACCGCGCAGCCACTCCGTATTGGGCAGCAGGCCGATCTGCACAAAGATGCCTTCCAGTTCAACGCGGTGGTCGACCTGACTCTCGCGATGCCGATAGACCAGCCCCGTCACCCGCTCGCCGTCCCCGGTGATCACCGTGGTCTGCGCGTGGACGATGACGGTCACATTGGGAAGGCTTCGAAGTTTGTTCTGAAGGACTTCATCGGCGCGCAACTTGGGGTCGAACTCGATCAAAGTCACGTGTTCTACGATGCCAGCCAGATCGATCGCAGCCTCGACGCCCGAGTTTCCGCCGCCGATTACGGCAACCCGCTTCCCCTTGAACAGGGGACCGTCACAGTGCGGGCAGTAGGCGACGCCCTGATTCGCGTACTCACTCTCGCCCGGAACCCCGAGTTTTCGCCAACGCGCGCCGGTGGAGAGCACCACCGCGCGGGCGGCCAGGCTGGCGCCGCCCTCGAGCTCGATTTCGATCATCCCCCCGGGCTCGGCGGCCGGGCGAAGGGACCGCGCCTGCTGCAGATTCATGACGTCGACCTCGTGCTCCTTCACGTTCTGCTCGAGCGCCGTCGCGAGCTTCGGCCCTTCGGTGTAGGGCGCAGAGATCAGGTTCTCGATCCCCACCGTATCGAGCAGCTGCCCGCCAAAGCGTTCCGCGACGAGCCCCGTGCGGATCCCCTTCCGCGCCGCGTAGATAGCGGCCGCCGACCCCGCCGGGCCGCCACCGACGATCAGGACATCGAAGGGATCTTTGCCGCGGATCGCTGCAGCGGTGCGCTCGCCCGCTCCGGCGTCCAGCTTGGCCACGAGCTCTTCGAGGGTGATCCGCCCCTGGTGAAACACCGCTCCGTCGCGAAAGACGGTCGGAACCGCCATCACGCCGCGCTCCTCGACTTCCTGCTGGAAGAGCGACCCGTCGATCGCCGTGTGCCGGATCTGCGGGTTGAGCACGCTCAACACGTTGAGCGCCTGCACCACGTCCGGGCAGATCTGGCACGAGAGCGAGAAGAAGGTCTCGAAGACGACTTCGCCTTCGAGACCCCGGATTCGTTCCACCACCTCCTGGGATACGGCCGGAGGGTGACCTCCAACCTGGAGCAATGCGAGCACCAGCGAAGTGAATTCGTGTCCGACTGGGATCCCAGCGAACGCAACCCCGACACCGCCTCCGACGCGTTCCACGGCGAAGGATGGCTTGCGCGCGTCGCGGCCGTTGCGGGACACCGTGATGTGGTCCGACAGCGAGGCAATCTCTTCGAGAAGTTCGAGCAGATCGGTGGACTTCGGCCCGTCGTCGACGGAAGCCACGAGTCTGATCGGTTGCGCGATCTTCTCGAGGTGGCCGCGCAGTTGCCGGGCAAGGGCCGGATCAAGCATGGGTGGAACCTCCGTTCGCGTTCGCCAGAGCGTTAGATCTTCCCGACGAGATCGAGGGACGGAGCGAGCGTCGCCTGCCCCTCTTCCCACTTCGCCGGGCAGACCTCGTTCGGATTCGCGCGCACGTATTGAGCAGCCTTCACCTTGCGCAGGAGCTCGGTCGCGTTGCGGCCGACCCCGCCCGCGTTGATCTCGACGAGCTGGATCTTGCCGTCGGGGTCAACCACGAAGGTGCCGCGGTCGGCGAGGCCAAGGTCCTCGATCATCACCTCGAAGTTGCGGCAGAGCGTACCGGTCGGATCACCGAGCATCGGGTACTTGATCTTGCCGATGGTCTCCGACGTCGCGTGCCACGCCTTGTGGGTAAAGTGCGTGTCGGTCGAGACGGCGTAGATTTCGGTGTCGATCGCCCGGAAGGCGTCGTAGTGATCTGCGAGATCGCCGAGCTCGGTCGGGCAGACGAACGTGAAATCCGCCGGATAAAAGAAGACGACCGACCACTTGCCGCGAAGGTCCGCCTCCGAGACGTCTACGAATGCGCCCGCGTAAAACGCGGTCGCTTTGAAGGGCTTGATTTCGGTGCCGATGAGCGACATGGGCTCTCCTTTCGTGCCAGGTTGCCGGAGGGCCGGAGCCCCCAGGAATCGCCGCGGAACTCCAGCTCCGACGGCACGGCAAATCTAGGACGCCAGATAAATTATTCTAATGAATTGTTTTTATTGGATTGATTTATATTATCAATTTCTTGGTCGTCACATTCAGCGCTGCGGCCGTCGCCTGCGCGAGCGGAGTCCCGCCCGACCCCGTGCTGAGGGCTTCCGGCTCGACGGCATCCGTACCGCGGCGCGCGGAGATGGCTTCGAGCCGCGCCGGCGGGAAACGCCGTGCGAGACCGGCACCCTCTCGAATGGGAGGGCAGGCTCTTCGAGCTGGAGTAGCGTTCGCTCGGCGAGCGGGGGTCCCGACGCCGGTCGGGAGAGAGACAATGGATTTCCAGCTGAGCGACAAAGTCGAATCCCTGCGGTTTCAGGTCGAGCAGTTCATGCGCGAACACATCTATCCGCGCGAGCTCGAGTACTACGCGTGGACCGACGACCAGCGGAACCTGTGGACCTACCCACCTTTCTTTGAAGACCTCAAGGAGCGCGCCAAGGCGGCTGGAATCTGGAACTGGTTCCTGCCCGCGGACTACGAAGACTTCAGCCCGGGCCTGACCAACGCGGAATTCGCTCCGATCATGGAGGTGATGTGCAAGATCCCCTGGGCGCAGGAGGTGTTCAACTGCAGTGCCCCGGATCGCGGGAACATGGAGGTGCTGGCGAAGTACGGGTCGCCGGAGCAGCAAGAACGCTGGCTGAAGCCGCTCCTCGAGGGCGAGATCCGCTCGGCCTTTGCCATGACGGAGCCCGCCGTGGCCTCTTCGGACGCCACCAACTTGCAGTGCGAAATTCGTCGCGAAGGAAACGCGTACGTGATCAACGGCCGCAAGTGGTGGACCAGCAACATCTACAACCCGAAGTGCAGAATCATGCTCTTGATGGGGGTCACCGACCCCGACGCCCCGCGCCACAACCGCCAATCGACGATCATCGTGCCGGTCGATACGCCTGGGGTCGAGCGGGTGCGGCCGCTCTTTGCGCTGGGTCACTACGACTCTCCCGGCGGCCACGGCGAGGTCCAATTCACCGACGTGCGGGTCCCGGTCGAAAACCTGATCCTCGGCGAGGGGCGCGGGTTCGAGATCGCCCAGGGGCGGCTGGGCCCCGGGCGTTTTCAGTACGCCATGATGTTTGTCGGAATGGCCGAGCGGTGCCTCGAGCTGATGTGCCAACGCGTGACGGAACGCGTGGCGTTTGGCGAACCGCTCGCCGACAAGACGAGCATCCAGCACGAAATCGCCCGCTCCCGCGCCGAGATCGAGCAGTGCCGTCTGCTGGTGCACGCCGCCGCCCACACGATGGATCGCGAGGGGCTCAAGGGCGCGCGCAACTACATCTCGATGGTGAAGTTCGTGGCACCGGCGATGTGCCACCGAGTCGCCGATCGCGCGATGCAGGCTTTTGGCGGCAAGGGGGTCTCACAAGATACGCCGATCGCCGCGATCCATGCGATGAGTCGCTTCTGCCGCATCGCCGACGGGCCGGACGAAGTACACATGTCCCAACTCGGACGGCGCACGATCCGCGAACGTGCCGCTCCGGGTGATCGCGCTTGAGGCGAACCCCCGACATCGCAGCCGGTCGGTTCGGAACGGATTACCTAGGGGCGGATGACCGGGGGACCCGCGTTCCCCGGGGCCCGCGCGGACACTCGGCGCGCTCTTTTCTCGCAGGTCGCGACTGCGGGATTTGGTGTGCAGCTGGCGCAGCCATCTCTTGCGGAACACACCGTGGACCGAATACGCGCTGTATCACACGTTCCTCGAGAGTACTGGTGCGTTCGATCGGTATCATGTCCCGCGAGGCCCCGAAGCGATCTATGACAACGAGCGATCGGTCTGGTTCGAGCGGGAGTTCCGAGACGCAAAGATCGAGCAGTTCATGCGAGGCGAGGCGCAGTTCCTGGTCATGCAGTCCAACACCGAGATCGCGCCCGAGAGAATCTGGGAGAAGGTTCGATACTACTTGGAATGACGCTGCTCGTCGTGGAGAGAGCGTCGCAGTCATCGACCCGGCCCGTCGACCCCGGTAGAAGAACGGCTGAGCAAAATCAGCCGATTCCGCCGGGCCCCGCACACCCGGAGAACGCAATCGAAGCGTGATCATCCCGAAGTGCGCAGCGTGGACCTCCGGGAAGAAACCGCGAGGGTTCTTCGCACTGGGTCGAAGGAAGTTGCCGGTGAATTGCCGGTCTGAGAATCGGCCTTTCGGCGGTTTGATTCTGTCATGGGCCACCCGCACTTACGCCACCTACTGCCTGCCAATTGCGACACTCTTGCGACCATCGGTTTCGAGGCCACCACGGTGCCTCGAGCGGATGCGCCAACGCGTGGCGTCTGGCGAACCGCTCGCCGCCGCCCGCAAATGAGTCGCTTCCGCCGCATCGCCGACGGGCCCGCCGAAGTACACATGTTCCAACGCGGACGGCGCACGATCCGCGAACGCGCTTCAGGGTCGGTACAACCCTGAGGTCCCGCCCGGCCTGATCGTGCGCTTCTCCGTTCCCGGATCACGCGGGCCCATCAGGCGTAGCGTCTGGCATCAAACGTGGTAGTCAAGGGATCATTTGCCCCTCTTTTAAACCACTAGATCGACATCCTACTCCGCATTCGTTTCATCTGCGCGTTCGCAACGAATGCGTACAGACGGGCGTAGTCCGTCATCGCCCCGCAAAAAGTTGCTTCGGCGCTTTACAATTGGCGCGGGAAATCGAGGCGCTTCCCCTCCAGAATTTTCTGCTAGTACGCCGGCGGAGGGGCACACCGAACGTTCGATTTCGTTTGAGAAAAGAATCGCAAGCTACCGCGGCCCGGAGGACAAACGGATGAGGAAACGGATTGCTCTCGCATCGCTATTGATCGCGGCGCTACCGCTGACGGGGCGCGCTGCGCCGTTGGTGCTCGGCGAGCTGGAGCTCGATCGGGTTACCGCGGCGGGAATCCAGATCGAGGCTTACGGACTGGCGGCCGCTCCTGCGCCCGGCGCCAGCGTCGTGTACACCGGCGCCCATGTCTTTCCGCGCTACAACCAAGGCTACGACGTGGATGTCGGCTACGCGAACGCCTGGGCCGGTGCCTGCTGCGATGGGGCCTTCGTCGAAGCCGGGACCGACGGCGCCACGGACGGCGAAGTCAAGATCTACTACCGGCAACGCTACGAACGCGTCGGGGAGGTCGTCAACGTGACGAAGGAGTTGACGGTGTACGGCGACAAGTTCAGCGGCGGAAAATTCGTGCTGACGGAATCGTACCAGACTACCACGGCTTACATTCCGGCCGAGTTTCGATCGCTCACGTCCGACCCAGGCGACCTCGTGGTTGAGTCGGAGAAGCTCTACCTGGCCGGCGTGACGCCGAAGAGCGGCGGCTATTACACCACCACATACTCGACGTACGGGCTCGACGACTACGCGCTCGCTCGGATGTATGTGGCGCAGGCGGGAACGCCCGTCAGCTTGGCCGCGATGTTCCGCAACGCCCGCTACAGAGGGTGGCGCTGAGCCTCGCGAGTTTTCCGTTCGATCCGGCGCGGGTTGCCGGGGCGGGTTTCGGGGACCGCACCCAAGTGCGGTTTCGCAACACCAAGGAGGAGACGAGAATGAGAGCGCTGTTGATTGCTTTGGCTTGTGTGGCCGTGATGGGTCTGGCGTCGGCTTCAAACGCCGAGCCGGTCCAACTCACCGCGGGCCAAATGGACGTCGTGACCGCGGGATGGGGCTATAGCGGCTACGGCGGCTACGGAAAGCGAAGACTGTCGTCTGCGCGAGCATCTGGTCTCGTCGTGACGTATGCCTCGGTCGACTCAGACACTTGCGATAGTTGTGGCGGGATCGAAGCCACGACGCTCGGAATCGCGGCTGGTAAGGCTTCGGCAGCGGGCAGGGACCCGGTGGCATCTTCGGACCAATTCGCCGTCTCTGGGCTTATCTTCGCCGGACGTTTCGTCGTGTTCGGTTCGATCGCGTACAGCAGCAACTATGCCGCAGGCAACGACTGAATCGTAGGCAAGGAGCCCTCACCCCGAGTCCCGGGGTGAGGGCGTGCCGTGTTCCGATGTATCGCTCCGTTTTCGCCATCGTCGTCGGCGTTGCCAGTTTGTTGCCGATTCCTGCGCACGCAGGTGGGCGCGAACCGGTGCGCTCGCTGCTCGAGATGCGCCAGGAGCGGGTGGTTGTCCAGAGCTGGGATCTCAGCTGCGGCGCCGCTGCGCTGGCGACGCTGCTACAATATCAGCACGGAGACGAGATCAGCGAACGAGAGATCGCGATCGGGCTCATGCGGCGCGACGCGTACACGGCCAACCCGTTGTTGGTGCGCATCCGCCAGGGCTTCTCACTGCTCGATCTGAAGCGTTTTGTGGACGACCGGGGCTATCGCGGCGTTGGCCTCGGTCAGCTCACTTTCCACGATCTGGTGACGCGAACGCCGATCATGGTTCCCATAGACCTCTTTGGCTATAAACACTTCGTGGTGTTTCGAGGTATGCGCGGGAACCGGGTTTTACTCGCCGACCCGGCCTGGGGAACGCGCACCATGACAAGGGAGCGCTTCGAGCGTGTTTGGATGGAATACCCCGATCTCGGCCGGGTCGGCTTCATGGTGCAGAGGCGAGACGGTTACGAGCCTCCCAACGCGCTGAAGGCACGCCTGAGAGACTTCGTGATGCTGAACTGATGCTGCGGCTGGAGGATGCGGATGCGGATCATGCGGGCACGGCAGAACCGGTGGAAGCGGACGAGGCGAACGGCAAGCCACGTGTTTGTGGCGGCGGCTCTGGTGGCGGGCGCGCTGCCGGTAGCGGGTCAGGAAGAGCCGGCCGAAAGCACGGACGATGTCGAGCAACAGCTCGCCGAGCGCGAAACGCTGATCATGGAGCTCCTGCAGAAGCTCGAAGAGCGGGACGTTGCGCAGCGCGAGATGGCGCAGCGGCTCTTCGTCCTCGAGCAGCAGATGTCTCTTGTCACGGGCGAAACTCCGCCGCCGATCCCACCGCTCTCGGGCCCCACCGCCGAGGCGCCGAGTCGCGCGGCCGCGGAGAAGGCAGGCCCGCTCCCTTCCGGTCCTGACGCGGTGCCCGCCGGTCGGCCGGCCACGACCGCGTCGGCTGCCGGGCCGCCTCGTGGACCCGGACAGCTCGATGTGGATGAAGAGGCCGCCGAACGTGCCCTTGAACAGACGCTGATTCAAACCGGTGCGCTGTTGCTGCCATGGGGGAGCGCTCAGATTGATTTCGACACGCGCTACACGCGCCTCGGCGAGCAGGCGGTCGCGGTGAGTTCGCTCGGTCAGCTGGTCACGCTCAACTCGCGGCGCAATCTCTTCGACGCCGGCGTGCAACTGCTTGTCGGGCTTCCCTTCGACGCGCAGTTGGAGCTGGAGGTGCCGTACCGGGTGACACAGGAAAAGAACAGCGTTGAGCTCGGCTTCGGGGGGATCGATGAACAAAGTCAGACCGGCAACGGCCTTGGCGACCTGCGCGTCGGCCTGGCGAAGACGTTTGTGCGCGAAGCCCGCTGGTGGCCCGATATCATCGGCCGCGTCACGTGGGACAGCGATACCGGTCAGGAGATGGACAACGGCGTGTTCCTCGGGGGGCAGGGCTTTAACGAGCTCGACGGGTCGCTGACCTTCACTAAACGTCAAGATCCGATGGTCTTCCTCGCCAACGTCGGGTACTCCGCGGCATTCAGTCAGAACGGGGTGGATCCCGGGGACCGCTGGAGCTTCATTCTGGGGGGATTCCTAGCGGCCAGTCCAGAAACCTCGCTGCGGTTTCTGCTGGAGCAATCCTTTGTCGACGATATCCGTACCACCCGCGGTCCCTTTCGTGGGACGATCAAGGGCACCGATCAGGCAATCGGTGTGTTGACCATCGGCGGGTCCTCGTTGGTGGGACGCGGCAAGCTCATCGATCTGTCGGTTGGGGTGGGTGTGACCGACGAAGCGCCCGACTACAGCGTCCGGCTTTCGTTCAGCATGCGGTTTAACCTGCCGCGTGAGCTCCTCCCCCTCGACATTTAACCCGGAGCGTCGGGCCGTGTCGCGGAGTCGATCGCCCCGAGTTCCGCACACACGTTGCCATCTCCCAGGGCCTGCGCTGCGAGCACTGCCGCGTGGGTGCGGTTCGCCGCCTGGAGCTTCTTGAGGATCTGCCGCACGTGCACTTTCACCGTGCTCTCCTGCATAGTGAGTTCC
Organism: uncultured Spirochaetales bacterium; assembly: GCA_964615045.1. GTDB lineage: Bacteria > Myxococcota_A > UBA9160 > UBA9160 > PR03 > JANQRO01. Next base: position 1,444 of record CAZTOE010000046.1, on the reverse strand, counting down.
ACGGCGATTTCCTTGTTCGATCTCCCCTGCCGGAGCAGGCGCAGGACATCCCACTGGCGCGGCGTGAAGTCGGATGTTTTCAATGCGCCGCAGGACGGCGGCTTGGGAATGCAGCTTCCCCTCAACAGGAGGCCGGGCGGGGCGTAAACGCCGCCGGCGTGTATCAAGCGAAGGGCGTGGAGGACGACCGGAAGCTCCAAGCTCGTCGGGAGATAGCCCTGGGCTCCCATGCGCAGCGCCTCGACTGCATGAGACGGCTCGGCACGGTCGGCGAGGATTGCGAGGGGGGTTCCTGCGCAGCGTCCGCGCAACCGGTCGATCTGGATGCGAACGCTTTCGTCGCGCACCGGGTCGGGTCCGATGTTGAGGAGGATCAAACCGACCTCGTCCAGCGCCTCTCCCGCGCTCTCAAAGTCCTCGACGTTCGCGAAACTCGACAACGTGAAGTCGTCGAAGCGGCGGCTGGCGCGAGTATTCGGCGTGAGAACCAAGGACACCGAGACACGGGTGAGGGGGCGAGGATCGATCAGGGCAAGGCGGTTTCTCGCTCGCTCGACGCGCGTGGGCAGGACCGCAGCCTCGCGCATGGTTTCGCGGGTCGGCCGGAGTTCGACCGTGGAGAGCTGAGTGGGCGTCGGGGCGGGCATGGCTTTCTTCCCTCAGGCGCAGCTTCGTCGCAGCCAACGCGCGGCGAATGGCTGTTGAGAGCACAACACAGAACAGCGGATCGGTACGCGGAGGAGCGCCGGCCTAGGAGCCGTCCTGAAGAAGGATTGGGGCGCAAATCTCCTCCACGCTTTCGTTGCGCTGGCGGTCTAGGGCTTCAGCGCTACGAGCGGAGGAACAGCATTCTCACAGCAGGAACAGCGCCGCCAGTTTTGAGCGGGGTGATTGTACCCCAAAAAAACAGAAAATGGCTGTTGCGAAACGAGTTCTTCGCGCCCGGCCGGGGGATTCGAGCTCGGTCAATAGTCGGCTTCGGTGGCGTCCAGGAAGCCCCGGTCGTGCATGCATCGCGCATACACTGGGGCTGACTCCCCGTAGTAGCCCGCCCGGTCGCGACAAGCCTGCTCGAGTTCTTCATGAGTCGAGGGTTTCCGCGCAAAGGCGGAAGCGCACCCCCCCAACAGCACTGCGAACAAAAGCGCACCAATCCACGTAGCGTCGAAGTTTTGCCCGAAGCGGCCGCAGGGCCCAGCTGGTCCGGCGTCGGATCGCCTCGCGCTTCCGACCGGGGCGGTGGCGAACAGACCCATCAAGTCCTCCGTCCCCCGGGTGCGACGTCTCGCATTATAATTGCTTGTCGAGTAGATAGGGTCCAAAATCCCCCATCGAGGCATCCGCCGGACCTCGGCGGGAATGACCCGTTTTGGGGCATCTTCCCATCCGGCCCCGACGGATAGGGACCGGAGGTGGACTGTAAGCCGGGTTCTGTTCCGGACCG
>CAZTOE010000045.1:11180-21391 GCA_964615045.1 uncultured Spirochaetales bacterium | reverse complement strand
CCGATCTGCGGCCGTTGCGAAGCCGCTTCGCCACCGCGGTGGTGATGCTTCTCGCGGTGCCGGGTTGCCAGGGGTCCGCGCCCGGCCGCGCCGGTCTCGAAGACGATCCGGCCCTTCGCGGGCATCGCCTCGGGGATATGCACCCCCAGGTCCTGGCTCGCGATGCCGAGCTGACCTTCTTCTGGTGCCGTTGGACCACCGAGCGCCCGGTGCCCGTCGCGCTCCCGCTCGCGGCCAGCGAAACGGAGCGGTGGCTTTTGCGCCGCGCGCTCAGCGCGTGGGAAGCGGCGGGTCTGGGAATCCGCTTCGTCCTTCTCGAGAGCGGTCAAGGAGCAATCACCGTCGAGGTGGTCGACGGTCCGGTCGTGAGCCCGGCGGGGCCCGACGCCGGGAATACTATCGCAGACTGCCGTGTCGAGGAGGCCGCGGTCACGCCGGGTGACCGCCTCGTCGCCGAGCTGGTGAGCGCTCGCATCCGTCTCGCGCGGCGGTCGGCGCCCGACTGGCGGGGAGCTGAGCGGCCACTGACGTCCGCCGAATTCCTGGGCGTCGCGCTTCACGAACTGGGTCACGCCCTCGGATATGCCGGGCACGCTCGCCGGGGCGACACAATCATGGTTCAGGAGGTGGACGCGATTCGCCGCGCCGGCGCGGCGCTCCTCGCGGGAGAGTCGTTCCGCGACCCGAGTCTGGCAGCTCTGTATCGCCACCCAAGCGGTTGGATCGTGCGGCGCGCGAGCGTACAGCCGTGGCGCACCGACCTGGTCGACCGGATGCGCGCGCTCGCCGCGGCGCGTGGTCTGGACGGTCCCTTTGTGCGGAGCGGCGAGACGCGCGCTCGGATCTTCTGGAGATCGCCGCGCGGCGGCGACTACGGCCTCGTGCTCGTGAATCTTCGCGAAGCGTTGCGGCAGCCCGAGCGCGCGCTGATTGCGCCGGAAGCCCGGACGCGGGCGGCGCTACCGCCTGCGCGCGACCTCATACCCGACTGAGGCCCGCGGGGCGTCAGGCGATCTTGGGGTCGAGAACCTTGGCCCTGGCGAGCATCGCCTGGCCGGCCTCGCGCTCGCCGAGCGCGCGGAGCACGAGGCCAAGACGATGACAGGCCTGCGCGTTGCGACGGTCGAGCTTCACGGCCTCCTCCAAGTGGGTGCGGGCGGCCCCGAGATCTGCGGGCGCCTTTCGATAGAGAGCCCATCCCAGATCGGCTTGGTACGTCACATCGTCGGGCCAAAGCTCGACCGCCGGTCGCAAGAACTCGAGTGCGTCGGCGAACTTGCCCGCTCGTAGCAAGATCTCCGCTTTGCGGTAGAGCGTCTCCGCCTGCACCAAGCGCGCCACTTCCCCGTCGCTGGATCCCGATTCGAGTTCTTCGTCGTAGGCGTGTCGGCGCTTCGGATCGGAGAGGACTTCGTAAGCTTTGGCGACGGCGGAGAAGACCTCCTGGGCTTGACTCCTCACCTCATCCAAGCGGAGCCGGGTCAGCGCGTCCGGGTGGAGGCGCTTGGCGAGTTGGAAGTAGGCGCGTTTGATGACAGCAGGGGCTGAATCGCGTTCGAGACCCAAAAGCGTATAGTGGTTCGCCCCACCGAGCTTGCGGTGAAGTGCGAGGATCTCATCGCGAAACGAGGTCGTGGAGGCCTGCTGTGGTTTGGCCGGCTTGGGCCCTCCCGCAGGATCGCGTTTCAAACCGGGCGCGGCTTTTCCTCCAACCACGATTTCGAACTCCACCGGCAGCGCTTCGGCCTCGGGGGTTGCTTGAGGATCGGCGTCTTCGGGGGCGACCGGTGTCTCCCGGTACTCGTAGGCCCCGGCACGATCCAGGACCCAAAGCGCCGCCCACGCGACGGGAGAAGCCGTGGCCAGCGCCTCACCCACGCGACGGGTCCCATCGAGCGCCGCACAGAGGGATTGCGTCTCCGGATCCGCGGCCAGCCGCGTCGCCAGCGCCGCGGCGCGCTCCGTGGGGATCGCGTAGCGGTCCAGACATCTCGACAAGGCGTTCCGCACCCGCGCCGGGGACCAATGGATGGCCACTCCTTCGTGGGTCAAGCCGATCGGGTCGCAGCGCATGGCGCGCGCGTCGCCTGCCGGCGTCTCGCCCCCTCCGACTTCGAAGCGACCGCTTTCCCAGCCCACGGCGTCGAGCAGGCGGCGGCGTACCTGAAGCTTGAGGGCCGCGTAGAGGTCCTTGGCCTCGACCAGCTGCAGTGCCAACAAGGCGGTTTCTTCACGGCATTTTCGTTTGCGCTGTGCGGCGACAAGCCTTGCGTGGTCGGCGCGGCTGATTTTCTTCGCGTCGAGGAGCGCGGCACCGATGCTCTCGTGGGGTGCGTTGGACTCGGCGAGCACCGGCTCGCCGCGCGAAAGGGCGATGCGTTTCTCGGTGCCTTCACGCTCGATCCGGAGGGCGCCACTGAAGCGCAGCCGAAACAGGCGCAGTAGCAGCTCGGCGAAAGGCTCCTCGGCGAGCGAGCCCTGTTCGATGCTGTTCTCCGCACGGGGTTTCGCCATGCTCGCGTTCACATCCCGAAGCGCTGAAACTCAGCGATCTGGAACGCGGCGGCGATGGCGCTGCGGAGATCCGCGCGAATCACCAGTCCGCCGCGCCCGAGGCTGGAGACCACGCGGCCGGAAAGCGGCGAGGCGCCGGCGATCACGGCTTCGGCTCCCGAGGATTGAATGACTCCAACGACGCGCTCGAGGGCGACCGCCGCGAAGCCGTCATCGACCACGGCGCCTTCGAGGTCGACGACCACGACCGAGATCTCGCCCGCGGACGACTCGCGTGCCACGATGTCGACCGTCTCGGCGGTGTCCTCTCCCGAGTACGGGACCACCATTACCGGTCCCCATACGTGCACCGCGGCGCTCGAGCGATCGAAGTGGGGGCCCTGAGCGCTCGCTCCTCGCTCGCGCTCGAGTTCCTCCCGCACGGCGTTCCGCAGCGCGCCGAAGGGGAAGTCCTCGTCGGCGTCGAAGCTCAGCTCCGTCTCGAGGGCCCGCCACGCCTCGACGGTGCGCGCCGAGAAGGTGCAACAACCCCCGCCGCACGCGGCACAGCTCTCCTCGCGTGCCAGGACATCGCGGTCCCAGATTCCGGAGAGCCAACCCGATGCGTATCCCAGGCTCAGTAGACACGCGGGCGCGATGCAGCGCCCGAGGGTGGAAAGGACCGCCTCGGCCTCGAGGCACTCGGGCAACGACCCACGGACGACGAACTCATTGGCCGATCCCCGGGAAGCCACGTCGTCGATCGCTTCGAGGTCGAGCGCGAGCAGCGGCGCCACGGGTCGGACCGGCTGGCCATCGAGGCCCGTAGCAACGCTCGCCTGCAGACGCAGGGCGTCGCGCAGACCGTGAAAGAAGCCGGCCTGACGCAGAACCGGGACGGTGTCTTCGATCCCGAGACGTTCGCGGAGCTCGCGGTGCAACATGCCCAGCAGGCGCGGGTCGAGCAGGACGCGCGGATCGCGAATCAGGCCGTCGTTCAGGTTAGCGCGCAGCGTCCCCGCCCGGGCCCCGTGCTCGCTCGCGTTTCGCTTCGAGTTGCCCATTATTCCTCGATGAATTCGTAGATGTCGAAGCGCTGATCCTTGCGGAGAAAGGTTTCGCCCTCGCGTTCGAGAAGCCGCAACATCGCTGCGACACAGTCGGGATCGAACTGAGTACCCGCGAAGCGATGGAGTTCATTCAGCACGCGGTCCAGCGGCAAGGCGTCGCGGTACGGGCGATCGCTCGTCATCGCCTCGACGGTGTCGGCGACCAGGATGATCCGCGAGGCGAAGGGAATGCGGTCTCCCGCGATGCGTTCGGGGTAACCGCGCTCCGAGCCGTCGAACCATTCGTGGTGGTGGCGCACGCAGGGCACCACTTCCGAGAGAAAGGCCACCGGCTCGAGAATCTTGGCCCCAATCTCGGGATGGCGCTTCATCTCTTCGTATTCCTCGTCGCTGAGGGCCGCGGGTTTCGAGATGATGCGATCAGGGATGCCGATCTTTCCCACATCGTGCAGGAGACCCGCGATGTAGACCTGCTCGATGCCGTCCTTGGCCATTTCGAGCTGGCGCGCGATCTTCGACGCGTAGACGCCGACGCGCTCGGACTGGCCGCGGGTATAGGTGTCCTTCGCATCGACCGCTTCCGCGAGCGCGCGAATCGTCTGCACGTAGGCGGTCCGCAATTCGAGGTGCTTTTGGGCGAGCTGTTTGGTGCGGTCGCGGACCTTGCCCTCGAGTGAGCGGTTCATCTCCTGGAGCTTGAAATTCTGGTCGTGGCTCAAGCGGTTCAGGCGCTTGATTTCCTGCTTCAGTTCATAGTGATCGAAGGCCTGCCGAATCGTCGCTTTGAGCTCCGCATCGTTCCAGGGTTTGGTGACGAGGCGGAAGACTTCACCGCGGTTGATCGCCTCTACGGCGACCTTCATCTCCGAGTTCCCGGTGAGCATGAGGCGCACGAGCTCCGGGTAGCTTTCGCGCACCGAGGCGAGGAAGTCGGCCCCCGCCAGCTCGGGCATGCGTTGATCCGACACCACGACCTGACAGGGGTGGCGCTTCAGGAGCTCGAAGGCTTCCGAAGCGCGTGAGGCGCACAACACTCTCCAGGGTTCCTGGCGCAGGAGTCGCTTGAGGGCGTTCAGGATGTTCGCTTCGTCGTCGACGAAAAGAATCGAGTGCTCCAACGCCGTCTCCCCATCGACCACCGGCGACTCCTTTGCGCGCGGCTCGCAGGGCACTTCTCTTCCAAGACTTGTGCCAGGGTGAGCGGTGACCGGATTTCCGGCCCGCTCTCGAGTGGTTGCGGCGCGATGCGCGCAACCGCTGCCGAGAGGCCCACCGTCCCACGGGCGAGACGCCCTCCGGAAGGCGATGAGCACGCGGCCGGCACGTGCATGGAGCCTGCGCGCCCGGCGCGGTTTTGGCTCGCGCAACTGTGACGTCAAGGTCGTGGAGTTCGGAACTTCTTTGGCGGGCTGCGGGGAACGTGCAACGGGTGCGCAGCCCCGCATCGGGAAGCGTCCCGGGGTCGGGACGTCTCATCGTCGAGACGCCCTCGGAATCCTGTGGGATGGAGCGCTAGAGGTAGATGCCGCTGCGGTTCTGCGGCAGCTGCCCACGCGCGCGCCGGAAGCGATCGACCTCGGTCAGCAGATTGGGAGTGGTGACGGGGCCTTCATCCTCACCGGCGGCCTCGCACCGCGCCTTGCGTCGCAGCACCGCGTGCATCACCCGGATCCACTCGCCGGTCGTGGGGCCTTGGTAGTGGCGTACCACCGCGTCCCAATCAACCTCGTCGAAGAGCGGTCGGCCGGCGCGTTTCTCCGCTGCCCGCATATGAATGTGAAGCGCCTCGACGATATCGCCCGGGAAGTTTGGCGTTACCTCCACGACGCGCTCGAAGCGACGCGGGGCCAGGAAGGCCGGCCGCAGGCTGTCTGGATGCGAGGTGGAGCCCACCACGAGCGCGCCGTCCTCGGCCATGGTGCGATCGAGCAGATCGATCAGAAAATCCATGATCGGACCCACCGGGAGGTCGGGGCGCCGGCTTCCGATCTCTTGCGCCTGCGAGAACTCGAGTTCGTCGAAGAAGATCGTTACGGGCGGGAGCTCGCCCACCGTCTGTGACCAGCCGTCGAGCAACTCGCCGACCTTTCCGCCCCGGTGGATGACTTCGACGACCAGGCGCGGCACGTTCACATGGAGAAACGGCATCTGGGTGCGGGTCGCCAAGGCCTTGGCGAGCAGCGTCTTGCCGCATCCCTCAGGGCCGATCATGAGCAGGGCGGCGGGGGGGAAGGTCCCCCAGCGCTCGTAGACTTCGGGGTCGGTGGTCGCGCACGCGTAGGTCAGGACTTCTTCTTTGGCGGTCGCGAGTCCGCCGATGTCCTCCACCCCCACGTCCGGAAGCTCGGTCATCGAGGTCGCCTTGGCGACCTGGGGGTGCTTGCGCTCGAAGCTGGTCCAGAGATTGCGGGCCCGCTCTCGCCGGATCCCCGCGTCGTCGCTCATGGACCCAGTGTATCGCGGGTCCGCGCGAGTGGGTTCCCAGGTCCGAGATCGGTACGCTCCCCGGACCATGCCCCAGGGCGATTCGCGCACCGATCGAGCTCCGCTCGACGCCGCCACCCTCGAGCGCGCCCGCCGCACGCTGCGTCGGCGCGATCCGGTGCTCGGCGCCCTGATCCGGCGCGTCGGGCCATGCCAGCTCGTTCCGAGGGGCGATCCCTACCGCTACCTGGTCCGCGCGGTGCTGTATCAGCAGATTACCGGCAAAGCGGCCCAGGCGATCGAGGGGCGGCTCAAGGGTCTTTTTCAAGGGCGCATCCCTGCGCCGGCGCGGTTGTGCCGCGCCGCGCCCGAGCAGCTGCGTTCGGTCGGCCTCTCCCGACAGAAAGTCGCCTCGCTGCAAGCCATCGCCGAGGCCTTCGATCGCGGCGCCCTCGAGAACCGCAAGCTCCGCCGCATGGACGAAGGGGCCGTGATCGAGTCTGTCACCCAGGTTCGCGGGGTCGGCGAATGGACGGCCCACATGCTGTTGATGTTCTCGCTCGGGCACGCCGACATCCTGCCCGTCGGCGACTACGGTGTGCGCAAGGGCGCCCAAAGTCTTTACGGCCTGGAGGAGCTCCCGGGGCGCCGCGATCTCGAGGTCCTGGCCGAGCCCTGGCGCCCCTATCGGTCGGTCGCCTCCTGGTACCTCTGGCGCGAGGTAGAGCCCAACCCGAGTGATTGACCGCGGGCGATTGACCGGACCGTCGCCAAAGCGCTCCCCAGCCGGCTGCGGCGTGGCCCCCCGTTCGCCATACTCCGCGCCCCGCGTCCCCATCGTCTAGAGGCCTAGGACACCGCCCTTTCAAGGCGGCAACACGGGTTCGACTCCCGTTGGGGACGCCACGCACCGCGCTGAAAAGCTTGAACTTTTTCCTCGCCGAGGCCCGGGCCGATGCCAATTCGCTCCTTTGGTCACTATTACCGGCGTGCAGATCGACGACGCCAATGATGGCCTGGACAACTTCAAAATTTTCTTCAACCCCAGCCTGGGGAGCAATGTTGCCTTCAACGTCAGCGCGTCCTCCGTCGCCACCGGTCTTCAGTTCGCTGACCTGAACGTTGGTAGCTACGTTCCCGCCGGAGGCGCCGACCTGCCGAAGCTAGGCGTCCTCGAAGTCAACGAGGCGACTCCCGAACCCTCCGCTGCGCTTGTTTTCGCCGTCGGTCCCGCGATAGCCGGAAGAAGTGTGAGGCGCAGGTGATACACCACCAACATCCCAGAGCTTGCTGAGGCGAGCTTCGTGGAACTGGCGAGCGGCTCCAGGCCGCCAAACGCTGAGGCCGGCGGGCGCCCCGGGCGGCTCGCCAGCGACGCTCGCGACCGTCACGCGGTCGCGTGTATCATCGCGGATGCCGGGGGGTGCGGGAGAGCGGCCTTTGCGGGCGGGCCTGATGCGGCGGGCGCGGCGTGGATCGATGCGACGAGTCGTCGGGCCCCTACGAGCGATCCTCCTTCTCGCGGTGCTCACGGCGGGTGTGGCGCGCGCGCAGTTCGTTCCCCGCGAGTATTATCCGCTCGAGCCCGGCAACTTCTGGACGTACCGCGTCGAGCCCACGCTCTTCTCGACGGTGGAGGTCGACGCCGGCGTCGAGCTCGTGGGCGGGGTGGCCACGACGGTCGTCGAGCAGCGCTTCAATCGGGTGCGGCCGGACTCGCCACAGGCCGGCGATCGCGTCGTCGCGCGCAGTTTCTATACGAACGACACACAGGGGCTGCGCCTCCACCAAGCGCTCGCACAGGGCGTTCCCTTCGGTCCCGCGTTCATCGACGTCGAGACGACGCCTGTGCCGCCGCAGCTCCTGAGTCCGGCCGTCGCGCCGCTCGGCTCGGTCCTCGTGGCACAAGGCGTTCAGGACGTCGTGCTGCGCAACGGCAACGACACGGCGGAGCTGCATCCCGACTACCAGACCACGACGACGATCGGCGCCACGCCCGAGATCGTCTCGGTTCCCGCAGGTGTCTTCGACGCGATCCGCGTGACCCAGGAGATCGTCACGGCGATCCCTGGCGGGCCCGTATCGACGACGACCGATGTCACCTGGTACGCGCGCGGTGTGGGGCCCGTGCGTCTCTCGAGTCAGACCGACGGCGGCCCGGCCGTGGTCTCGGAGCTGAGCCTGTTCCTCGTGTCCGAGCCGTCACGCTTCGCGCTCGGCGGCTCGGCGCTAGCGGTGCTCGCACTGCTGGGCGCTCGGCGGCGCAAGGTCACCCTCGACCACGTCAGGTCGATACGACACCCGCTGCCGGATGCGCGCATGGGACGGTCGCGGAGCCCCACCCGGGACAATCCGAGAACGCAACGACTATTTTCCCGCGTGTTGGTTCGTCAGGGAGAGATGCCGCCCTGGTTCTACGCGCTGGCGCACCCCGGGGCGCATCTTTCGGATGAGGAGCGGGGCAGGCAACAACCAAGAGGGCGTTTGCAGATTCAGGGGGAGCGATTCCGGCGTTTGCCTGGGTGGCTGGGTCGCCGGCCCCACTTCAGGCTTTACCCATGTCTCGGTTGCCGTAGGCGGCGATTCGTGGGCACACGATCTTCCGCTCTTCCATCGGCAAGACATCGCTCACCATTTTCCGATGAGCCGAAACTCTGCGATCAGCGGATACCGAGTTGAGCGCGGGGGGATTGCGCTCACGTCAGATCTTCTGGACGCTTGGATTGCGATCACCGCGAGCCGAGATGGAGCGGAGGCTCAGATCATCGAGACCAAGTTCATCGACGAAGCGAGAGAGCAGCGGATAACTCCCCTACCCCCATCCGATCTTCAGAAGCGGGTAGGGGGCACCTCGGGATTCTTGCAGCACGGTTGGAATCTCTTCCGAAACGTTCGAGGATGCGTCAAGCCGCACCGGCGCCTACTCGGATACGTCCGAGGAGGGCAGCAGGACTATGTCGTTCTCCGTCGTCGTCCTCGCGATCGGTCCCGCACCGCCTAGAGTCTGAGCGTTCGCGTCATGAAGACTGAGTTCGGGTCCTCATCGTAGTCCGCGAAGGGTCCGCAGAAGGAGAAACCGTGCCTTCGGTACAACGCCCTGGCGGGCTCGAATTCGGGCTGGGAACCGGTCTCGAGGCTGATGCAGCGGTAGCCGCGTTGGCCCGCTTCTCTGAGGATGCGCCGGAGGATCCCAGTGCCGACGCCAAGGCCGCGGGCAGTAGCGGCCGTGTGCATGCTCTTGATCTCGCCGTGCGTTCGGTCGAGTTCCTTGAGCGCGCCGCACCCGAGCAGGGCACCGGCGCGCCAAGCGGTCCACGCTGTGACCTCGGGTACCCTCAGTCCGTTCAGACTGAGCGCGTGGATGGAGTCGGGCGGCGATATCGATCGCATGAGCGCCAGATGTTCTTGTAGCAGCGCGGCGACTTCAGGGCCGGCCAGGTCGTCCTCACGTATTGTAAACTTCTCGATCGGTGACCTCCTCTCGGGTGCGGGCCGCGCCTCGGGCCCATCAGGCGTCGAGCGGCGGCGCCGAGCGAAGCAGCGGGATGCCTCCGTACTTCACGTAGAGTGTGCAGCCGCTGCGCGTGCGAGGCCGGTGCTTTGCGCCGACGGGCAGCCGCAGCCAGCCGCCTTCCTCGTAAGCTCCGCGCTCGTCGGCGAGCTCTCCGCTGAGGACGAAGAACTCGGCGCCGCCGCGATGCACCCGCTCCTCCACCTGGATTCCGGGCGCCCAACGCTCGAGCCAGGTGGCGTCCGGGATCTCCGGCTGCATGTGAAGCGCTTTTCGTCGGATGCCGGGGCGTTCGCTGGGGGTCCAAGGCATCGTGTCGGTGCGGAGCGCCACGTGGCGCCGCGCCGCGCCCGGGGCTTGACGCAGCTTCACGAAGAGCAGGCAGCCGTCGCGCGAGAAAGGCGCGTGCCGGAAGCCCTCGGGATTGAGCAGGTAGGTGCCGGCCGGCCAGTCCCCGTGCTCGTCGGAGAAGACGCCCTCCAGCACGAGGATCTCCTCACCTTCGGGGTGGTCGTGCGCGGGGAAGCGCGAGCCGGGGTCGTAGCGCACCAGGGAAGTGACCTGCCCGTCTTCGGCCGGGCCGACGCGGTGCACGCGTTTGCGCCACACACTTGGGCTCGGGCTCGCGGCCCAGGGCATCCGGCTGGTGTCGACCGCGACGCGTCGCGTGAGATCGCCGTGGAGCGGCGAGTCGTCAGCCCCGATGCTCATAG
>CAZTOE010000045.1:0-11080 GCA_964615045.1 uncultured Spirochaetales bacterium | reverse complement strand
GGCGGCGAGATGCGCTCGTGCGCGGCGATCGGGACGTCGTTGGCGCTCGTGTCGCGGCGGCTCTCGGCCGTGAAGGGTCGGATGTCGGTGGGCTTCGGCATGGGCTTGGCTCGGTCCTCTCGGTTGGGGGCTGCGGTTCAAAAGCTTTCGAAGTGGATGCGCGCCGGATCGACGCCCCGCTCTTCGAGCCCCAGCTGGAGCGCGGCCAGGAAGGCTGCCGGTCCGCAAAGATAGAACGCGGCCGCGCCGATGGGCGCGAGCCGGGCGAGCAGCGCCGCATCGACGCGGCCGACGTCGTCGAAGTCGCGGCCCGCTACGTCGTGCGCGCGCGGGCGGCTGTAGCGCACGTGCATGCGCGCGTTCGGCAGCGACTCGATCGCGGCGCGCAGCTCCGCGCGCAGCGGATGGTGGGCGCCGTCGCGCACGCCGTGCACCAGCGTAACGTCCTGCTCGCGGCGCGCCGCGCCCACGGCGTGGAGCATCGAGGCCAGCGGCGTGATCCCGATGCCTGCGGCGACAAGTACGAGCGGCCGGTCGGAGGGCAAGCGCTCGAGATCCAGGACGAACTCGCCGGCCGGCGGGCCCGCCCGGAGCGTGGCGCCCACTGCGACGGCGTCGTGGAGGTACCGCGACACGCGCCCGTTTGCTTCGCGCTTTACCGTGATGCGGTAGGCGCCGCTCGCGGCCGCATTCGAGAGCGAGTAGGTCCGGAGCAGGGCGGCTTCGCTCCCGCCCGTCGCGACTTCGAGCGGCAAGTGCTGGCCCGGCTGCCAGGCGGGCAGCGGGCTCTCGGACACCGGCTCGAGGAAGAAGGAGGTGACGTCGTCGCTCTCGGCCCGCTTCGCGACGACGCGCAGGATGTGCCTCGCGGCCTCGGGCTCCGACCATCGCAACGGCAGCACATACGACTGCTCGAAGATCTCCTCGATGCGGAAGCGCACGAGTCGCTGCGCGCCCGGGAAACGCGCGGGATCCGGCGTCGCCCACTCGATCTCGGCACGCCCCGTGAGCTGGAGCAGGCTGCCGCGCGCGAAGTCGACGAAGAGCAGGCCGGCGCGCGGGTCGACCAGCAGGTTGCCGAGCGTGTTGAAGTGGTTGTTGCCCGCGTAGTCGGGGAACGCGAGCTCCCGTTCGCTCTCGACATGCACGAATCCGGCCGGGCCGCCGCGGTGCGAGGCGTCCATGCCGTAGGCTGCGTTCTCGCCCTCGGCGCGGTGCCCGCTCGCGATGAAGAAGGTGTCGGCCCGCCCGATCCAGCAGCGTTGCGCCGACGAGAGCACCGCGGCGCGTGTCGGCGCGGCCGGCTGCGGCGCCGGCGCGACGCGTTGCCAGAGGCGCGCGTGAATGTACTGCGGGCAGTTGCCGAAGGTCTGGTCCACGTCCACGATCAGCGCGCCGTCCGCTGCGCGCTGCACGCGGCCGTTCACCCGGTTCCGGCGCCGCGTGTGGAGCTCGATGCCAAGCAGGCCGACGTCGGCGCCCACGCCGAGCCCGTCCACGAGCGCGTCGCCAGCGCTGGGCGACGCCGCAATCGCGAGCGAATGCGCATTGGGCGCCCGCACGAAGCCGGGCTTGGCGGCGAGCAGCGTGGCCCAGGGGCGGCCGCCCGCGTCTCGCGCGGCGGCCACCAGGAAAGGAAGCTGCGCATAGAACGCCGCATGCTCCTCGGGCAGGAAGTGGCGCACCACCTTGCGCGCCCAATCCTCGATCTCGCGAACCCCGAGGCGCTCCTGGATGTTTCGCTCGCCGGCGTGGAAGGGAGACGGAGCTGTCATCGCTCGCTCCCTGCTCGAGCGCCGGTGGGAGCGATCATCTCGAGCCGGATCCGACCGGGGGTCGCGCACATCAGGGCCCGGGCTTCGGGGTCACTCATGACGGCTCTCCTGTCTTCCTTCAACTCTTGGCTCCTGCGGGGGCCGGGTGGCCGATCGCCGAAATCCGCCATGGGAGGTCGCTTGGAAGAGAGCCTAGTTTCGTGTCAAATAGGGATAAATAGACATTAAATTAGATAATAACTTCGATTAATGGAATAATGTCACGAAGTGGACAAACTCTCGGCGATGCAGGTCTTCGTGGAGATCGTCGACCGGGGGAGCCTCACTGCCGCCGCGTCGGCCCTCGATCGCTCACTGCCCGCCGTGGTGCGGACGCTCGCGGCCCTCGAGCATACGCTCGGCGCCAGCCTGCTGCGTCGCACCACGCGGCGCATGGCGCTCACGGCCGAGGGCCAGACCTACCTCGAACGGTGTCGGCGCATCCTGGCCGACGTCGCGGAGGCGGAGGCCCTGGTCGGACCCGGGCAGGGCGAGCCGCGCGGTCCGTTGCGGATCACCGCGCCGGTCTTGTTCGGGCAGATGCACGTGGCGTCGGCGGTCACCGAATTCGTGCGCCTGCATCCGGGCGTCGAGGTGGAGCTGCTGCTGCTCGACCGAGTGGTGGACCTGATCGACGAGGGTGTCGACGCCGCGGTGCGAATCGCTCGACTGGCCGACTCCTCGATGATCACCGTTGCGGTCGGCGCGGTGCGTCGCGTGGTCTGCGCGAGCCCCGAGCTGCTGCGCGAACACGGAGAGCCCGCGCGGCCCGAGGCGCTCGCGAGTCTGCCGTGCGTTCGATTCCGGGCTCTCACACCCGCGAGCAGCTGGCACTTCGAGGAGGCCGGGCGCGATCTGGCCGTTCGGGTGGGAGGCGGCTTCACGACGAACCAGGCCGCGGCTGCCGTCGAGGCCTGCGCGGCCGGCCTCGGCTTCGGGCTCTTCCTGTCGTACCAGATCGAGCCGGCGGTGCGCGCCGGGAAGCTGCGGGTGGTGCTGCGGGACTTCGAGCCCCCGCCCCTGCCCGTGAGCCTCGTCTACGCGGACGCGCGAGTGCTCTCGCCCCGCCTGCGCGCTTTCCTCGACTGGCTGAAGCCTCAGCTGCGCGAGCGCGCCGCGTTGCGCTGAGTGAGGTTGCTTTCCAAGCTCGGCGCCACGGATCGCCTCTGGTTCGTGGACGTCGAGAAGGAGCGTCGCAGAGAGTCATGAAGTATCTCGTAATCGGTGTTGTGTGCGTCGGCGTTCTAGCCGCCGCCGCGGTCGTACTCGTGGCGTGCGGTGTGATGAATCGGGGCGTGATTCGCGAGCTTCGCGAACAGCCGAATGGGGAGCGTGCGCGCAAGGTCATGTTGCTCACGTTGCCTTCTGGAAAATCGATTCCCGTGAACTATCTGCGGGAGGGTGATTTCGTGTACGCGGGAGCCGACTTCCCGTGGTGGCGGGAGTTGCGAGGTGAAGGCGAGGCGGTGAGCGTCTTGATCCGCGGCGAGACTCTGCAGGGTCACGGACGCGCCGTGAAAGACGACCCCGCACTCCGCAGGTCCGTTTTTGAGCGCCTGCGTCCGACGGCGCCGCGCTGGACCGGCACGCTCGTCGAGATTCGGCTCGAGCCCGGGCCCCGGAGCGAAAGCAAGTCAGGAGAAGACAATGGATCTTTCTGAAAAATCAGCGGTCGCTACGACGGTGATGAGCGGTACGTTGTGGAGAACCATCGCCCGCCTGTCGGGGAGGTAGGGGACGCCTTCGAATGGCAAAGATGCGCCGTTCCCTCGCCATCCTTCTCTTCGCAATCTTGGGCGCAAGCTTCCTGGTCGGAACGCACCTATATCTGGCGCTCCGGATCGTGATCGAGCCCGGCCTGCCCGAGCCCTGGCGCGACCTCGCGCTCGCCTTGATTGCGCTGGGCGCCGCTTCGCTCGTCCTCCAGCCCATCGCCGAGCGGACGGTCCGACCGCCGCTCTCACGCGTGGTTTCCTGGCCCGCCTCGCTGTGGATGGGGATCGGATTCCTCCTGCTCAACCTGCTTTTTGCAACCGACGCTGCCCTCTGGCTGGCTGGCCGCCCCGCCGTGGCATCCGGGTCGGGCGTTGCTCTCGGCGGTGCCGCGGGTCCGCGCGCTGCCGCCGTATGCCTGGTCGCCCTCGTCGCGGGCGCCTTTGGCCTGCGCTCGGCGCTGCGCCCGCCGCGGATCGTGAAGTTCCGCGTGAAAATCCAGCGCTGGCCCCGGGCACTTGACGGCTTCCGCATCGTCCAGCTGAGCGATATCCACATAGGTCCGATCCTCGGGCGGCCCTTCGCGGAGGCGACCGTCGCGCGTGTCAACGCCCTCGAGCCCGACCTCGTAGCGCTCACGGGCGACGTGGTGGACGGCAGCGTGCATCTCGTCGCCGACCAGGTGGCACCTTTCGCCGGCTTGCGCGCGCGCCACGGGGTCTTCTTCGTGACGGGCAATCACGATCATTTCTCGGGCGCGCGCGCTTGGTGCAGGTTCCTGGGCGAGCTCGGCATGCGGGTGCTCCGCAATGAGCGGGTCGCGATCGGCGACGCGGAAGCGTCCTTCGACCTCGTGGGGGTCGACGATCACCACGCGCACTTGATCGGAGGAGGGGCCGAGGACCTCGACGCGGCGCTTGCGGGTCGCGAGCCGGAGCGAGCCGCCGTGCTTCTCGCCCACGATCCGGGCACGTTCAAGCGCGCGCGTCACCGCGCCATCGATCTACAACTTTCGGGGCACACCCACGGCGGACAGATCTGGCCCTTCCGCTGGTACGTGCGATTGGCGGTGCCCTGGGTGGAAGGCCACCATCGCCATGGCCGGGCCCAACTCTACGTGAGCCGTGGCACCGGCTTCTGGGGCCCGCCCATGCGCCTGCGCGCTCCGGCGGAGATCACCGTGATCGAGCTCTACTCGTCCGTCGGCCCGGACTGCCCGGAGCGGGCCGTCCCCGGCTCGGGGACGCTTCCAAGCTCGGCTTGCAGGGCGGGGTTCGAGTTGCGGGGAGCTGCGCCGTCGCCGTAGACCACTGCTGATGGTCGAACAGGATCTGACGCGAAAGGAGGAGCAACGCGTCGCCCCCGGCTCGGACCGGAGTGCGCGCAGGGGATCGGGGCGAGGCGAACCCCGTCCCGATCCACGCGGTGCGAAGGCCGACTAGAAGTCGCGCCTCTTGTCCTGCGCCTCGTTGACCTTGATGTTTCGGCCCCCCAGGTCGGTCCCGTCGAGGGCGCGGATGGCGTCCTGCGCGGCGCTTGCGTCTTCCATCTCGACGAAGGCGAAGCCGCGGGGACGGCCGGTCTCGCGGTCCGTGATGATGTTCACAGACCCGACACCGCCGTGACGACCGAAGATGTCTTTAAGATCGGCCTCCGTGCTGGTAAAGGGGAGGTTGCCGACGTAAATCTTTTTGCTCACTGATGGTCCTGCTCGCCCCGGATCGAAATCTCGACAGAGGGGCATGGATCGGCGGGTTCTCGTTCGGGACATCCGAGCGGAGAGCCCTCGCGCGATCATCGACACCCAGCCCTCATGGGCTGAGTTGCAAAGGCAGCATCGACTTGGGGACGAGGTACAGGCAGGCCTAGGTGTAGTCTGCGTGTCGGCCCGAATACCGGCCTTTCACGACACGACCCTAGCCGGGCGCTCTGCAAGCGCAAGCGGGGGGAGGGCGGCTCCGCTTCGATCAGGCTCGTTGCGGGCGCTTCATCCCGCTCGCCCTCGCGTCCCACTCGAGGTTGCGGGTCGTCAGAGTCACCTGATCCCGCAGAATCTGGTAGGTCCACCCGTACATGCCCTCCGAGGGCTTCGCTCCTTCCGGCTTGGTACACATGCTGTCTCGCCGACCCCACAGCAGGAAGTAGGGCTTCTGCTCTTCCTGAACGATGCGGAGTTCGGTGAAGACCCCGGCTGACGCGTCTGTGTGTTCGCCGCAGATGACGATGACTTGATCCGCCTTTTGGATCCGGCGGCGCAGCCCCGCGCCTTCGGGATCTTTCAACGCAGAAGCATCGGATCGCCCTGAGACCTCGAACCCGAGTCTGCCACGCGCGGACTGTTCGACGAGGAGATCGCAAAGGTCCCGGTCGTGGTCGAGGTCGAAACTGATGAAGATGCTGACGTTGCTCATGCTCGGCTCCGCGGTCGTGCTCCAGGTCGGGGCGTCAACCGGACTGGTTTCGTTGGGTCATCACGGCGACGCACGGGAGCGAAGGAAGGCCAGATACTTGAGCAGCTCTTCCTCTTCCTCTGCGGTCAGATCATCGATTGCGAACGCCGCCAAGCCGGTGCGGTTTCCGCCATTCTTCGCGGAGGGCAACAAGTACCCCGCCTTCTCCATCAACGCCTCGTAGGGCACGCCATAGACCCCCGACAAGCTGTGGAGCACGTTCGGAGAGGGTCGCTGGATCTTCCCGTTCTCGAGCTGACTCAAGTAGGCGTTCGAGACCGCTTTGCCGGTCGCCTCTTCGACCTCCCGGAGCGAGAAACCCTTGGCCCCGCGCAAATCCGCCAGGACGTCGCCGAGTTCGCTGGGTCGAGCCAAGGAACGGTCAGGTTGAGGTCGCTTGCGGCTGGGTCGCACGCTCTCGAGCATCGTCGATTTAGCTTGATTGATCAAGCGTTCTGCGCCATTGCTTGACATAAAGTATTTGCGTCGTATTATTAGCAAGGTCACGGAGAGGCGCATGGCTTCTTGCGCTCGCCCGACCCGGGGCCCTCCACACACGGCAACGCGGAGGGTTCTGCCAAGCCAACGCAGCCGTCGATGCCCAGGAGATTCGAGGATGGAGCTCGCGACGATGCGATTGCTCGAAATGAGCGGATTTTATCCGCTCGACGACCAGGCCGTGGACAGCGCGCTGACGCGGAAGTCGCCGGGCAACTATGCCCTCGGATACGTGGACGGAGACACCTTTACCGTGTTCTATGTGGGACGCTCGGATTCCGACCTGAGGCAATGCCTCCACGATTGGGTGGGCATGCCGAGCCGCTGCGAAGACTATCGCTCCCCCGGCAAAGCTTCGTGGGGACTTCATCGGCGGGGACCGCTTCCCGTGGATGTCCCCACCCTCGGTCGCGTCGGGAACGCCCAAAGCGGCTACACGCACTTCGCCTACAGCTACGCGCCTTCCGCCCAGGAGGCTTATGCGAAGGAATGGCGGAACTACGACGCCTTCGGCGGCAGCCACATGCTCGACAACGAGACCGCACCCATATTCCCGGCGGAGGATGCCATGAAGGCATGGCTGCCGCGCGATCGGAACCCCGTGCAGCGTGCAGAAGTCTCGTTGTCTCCCACGAGAACCTGATATGTGGAACTTTCTGCGAGACGTGATGTACCGACTCTGGCGCCGGTCGCGCAGAGGTCCCGATGAGCGGCGCACCGCCCGGGCGCGCGCGCATTTCTGGGCCGAGGTGCGCAAAGGGGAGCGTGAGGCCGAAGCGCAGTCACGCCCCTAGGCCGAATCCCAGAACGTTTTGTCCCCAACGCTCAACTCGCGACCTGTTGGGTGCCGCTACGGACCGGGGCGCGGACGAGCGTCTTCGAGGAAAGCCGGGAACTCCTCGAGCGGGGCGGGACGGCGATCGGTCCGGCGGCTTCGTCCCGAGGCTCGCCGGAGCCGGCGGTCCTCGATCGCGGTACGACCCTCGGTGTGACGGAGCGACCAGACCAGGGCGGCGATCCACCCGAGCACCGTCCAGCCGAGTAGGACGTCGAGCCAGAAGATGGCGCTTCGCCGATCGTGGTCGCGGCCCGCGGCGATGATCCACGGCAACAGATAAACGGCGGCCAACAGGATCGCGGTGAGGAATGTTTTGAGCACGGGTGAAGGCCTCGCGCGCCAACCCCTCGCACCCCGACCTAGAGTGTTCCACAGCTTTCCCGGATGCGTCTAGACCGCGGCACCCGCGCTCCGATAAGCTGCAGCGTGCACTCGGACCCGGGAGCCTTTTCGTTGGATCGCTGCTCGACGGCGGCTCTCGCCGCCCGCTTGACCGCGCGGTACGCGGCTCCCGACCGCCGCCGAAGCCTGTGGCAGCTCGCGAGCTCGTTCGCCCCGTACGTGTTGATCTGGGTGCTGATGATCGAGAGCCTTGCGTACTCCTACTGGCTCACGCTGGCTCTGAGCATCCCTGCGGCCGGATTTCTGATCCGCATCTTCATCGTCCAGCACGATTGCGGACACGGCTCATTGTTTCGCTCGCGTCGCGTCAACGACCGCGTCGGTGGGTTTTGCGGGTTGTTCACACTGACGCCCTATCGACATTGGCGTCGGCAGCACAACGTCCACCACGCACATGCCGGAAAACTCGAGCGACGCGGCTTACACTACGTGCCCACCCTCACCGTGAAGGAGTACCTCGACGCCTCGGCGTGGATGAGGCTCCGCTATCGTCTCTTCCGCCATCCCTCCGTGTTGTTCGGCGTCGTGCCACCGCTCTACTTCCTGGTACTCAATCGCTTTAACTATGGGACACCTGCGGAGTGGTCGGTCGAGCGGCGCAGCGTGTACCGCACCAATTTGGCGCTCGCGGGGGGCTACGCGACCTTGGGTGCGGTCATCGGCGCGCGCGAGCTCGCCGCTATCGGGATTCCGGTGCTCTTCACGGCCTCGATCGCCGGGTTCTGGCTGTTCTACGTGCAGCACGAGTTTGAGAACACTTACTTCGCCCGCGAGGCGGAATGGGACTATTTTGCCGCGGCGCTCCGGGGGAGTTCGTATTACAAGCTGCCCCGGCTGCTTCAGTGGTTCACCGGCAATATCGGCTTGCACCACGTCCATCACCTCGCCCCGCGGATTCCCAACTACAACCTGCAGCGTTGCCACGACGAGAACCGGCTCCTGCAGCAGGTTGCTCCGCTGGGCGTACGGCGCAGTTTGAGCGCCGCCTCGCTCCGACTCTGGGACGAGAAGCGCCGCAAACTGGTGGGCTTTCGTGACCTCGAGGCCGCGGGCGCTGCGCGCGCGAGTCGGTCCTAGAGCGGTTCGAGTCCGGAGCTCCCACCCCGCCGCGGGAGGCCATCTTCCGCGAACGTCCAGTCGGCGCGATCGTCGAAATAGATGTGCATCTCGGGTTTTCGGTCGATCGGGTCGTGCATGTTGGCGAGCACGATATCCACGTCGTCGGGATGTTGGGTGGACTCACAGAAGAGCGAGCTCCCGCAGCGCCCGCAAAAGGAGCGGGTGCCGTGATCGGAAGATGCAAAGCGGACGAGGGCGTCGCTCCCGGCGTCGAGGGAGAATTGATCCCGCGTCACCACAAACCAGGTGACGAAGGCCGCGCCGTGATTTCTGCGGCACATCGAGCAGTGGCAATGGCCACAGAATCGGGTGGGGAGTCGAACGTGAAAACGGACCGCTCCGCACAGGCAAGAGCCTCGGGCCATTGACTCCGACATCGGCGAGCTCCTCTGTTCGATCGGGTTGAAACGACCGCGCGTCGGACCTGCCGACATGGTGGCGCAGGCGTGCGGTCGAAGCTCCTAGCTGCGCCGGGAGATCGGGTAGTCGTCAATTCGCCCCACGAAAGGCTGGCGCAGCATTCGATCCAGGCGCAGCTCACGAGCGCTGCGGAATTGCTGGATGCCGATCGTCATGGCTGCGTGCCCCCCCACGGGTTGTACGCGATAGGTTCCGAAAATCCGATCCCACCACGAAAAACTGAAGCCAAAGTTGCTGTTGGTCTCCCGGGGAACGGCGGAGTGGTGGACCCGGTGCATGTCAGGGGTCACCACAAACCAACGCGCGATCCGGTCTGCGGTCGCCGGCAATCCCGCATTCGCGTGGTTGAAGAGCGCCGTGCCCGCCAGCAAGATCTCGAAGATCAGGACCGCCTCGGCCGAAGCGCCGGCCGCCACTACGACGCCCATTTTGATTCCCGCTGAGAGCACGATCTCGATCGGATGGAACCGCGAGCCAGTCGTGACGTCAAAGTCGAGATCTGCGTGGTGCATGCGGTGCACCCGCCAAAGGACGGGCATCGCGTGAAATAAGACGTGCTGGAGGTAGATGGCGAAGTCGAGGAGGAGCACGCCGAGTGCGAGGTCTGCCCAGGACGGCAGCTCAACTTGGTGCAGTAGCCCCGCGCCTCGCTGTTCTCCCAGGAGCGCCACGCCCAAGGCCGAGGCGGGCAGCGCGAACCGGACCAGGGTGGTGTTGAGTGCCACGAGAGCCAGGTTGTGTGGCCATCGGGCCCGGCGCGGATAGGCCCGAGCGCGACGCGGTCGGCGAGCCTCCCACAAAGCGACGAGGCAAAAGATGGCGACAAAAGAGACGGCCCGAAGCGTGGCCGCAGCGGAGAGGCTTGAAGCGATCGATATCACTTGCGTTAGTTTGCCACAGGCATCGCCCGGAGCTCCGCGAGCCGGTCGCTCCTCGGGCTACTGGTCGAAGTTTCGGAAGTCGGATGGGTCACCAGCACGCCAACGCCAACGCCAGCGCTCGGGCGGGCGCGCGTTACCACCGCCATCTCGCAGGGGCCTTCGGGATCACCTTTGTCTTCTTTGTCGTGGAGCTCATCGGCGGGTTCCTGACCGGTTCGCTCGCGCTGCTCTCCGACGCAGGCCATATGTTCACCGACGTGCTCGGTCTCGGGATGGCGCTCGCCGCCATCGGGGCGGCGGACCGGGCGACGCGCCATCCACAGCGCACTTTTGGCCTCTACCGTCTCGAGGTCATTGCGGCGCTCGCCAACGCGGTGCTTCTCTTCGGCGTCGCGCTCTACGTCCTCTACGAGGCGTATCGGCGCTTTCAGGACCCCATGCCCGTGTTGTCGGGTCCGATGCTCGCGGTGGCGATCGCGGGACTCGGAGCCAACCTGGCGGCGTTCGCCCTCCTGCACCGCGGCGCGACGGAAAGCCTGAACGTTGAAGCTGCCTTCCTCGAGGTCTGGGCGGACACGCTGGGCTCAGTTGGCGTGATCATCGCCGCACTGGTCATCCGGTGGACCGATTGGTGGATTCTCGACCCCTTGCTCGGGGCCGGTATCGGCTTCTTCGTGCTTCCCCGGAGCTGGCGGGTCGCGCGGCAGGCGCTCAGCATGTTGATCCAGTCTGCGCCCGGTCATATCGACGTGGCGAGGCTGACCCGGGCACTCGAGGAGATCGCCGGGGTCGAAGACGTCCACGACGTACACGTCTGGAGTCTCACCTCGGAGATGGAGGTGGCCTCGGCGCACCTGGCAGTGGCTCACGACGAAGACAGCCAGCGCGTGCTCCACGAGGCGCGTCGGCTTCTTCGCGAACGCTTCGGCGTCGACCACGCCACGG
>CAZTOE010000044.1:0-21487 GCA_964615045.1 uncultured Spirochaetales bacterium | reverse complement strand
CGGCCACCCGCTCGCGCAAGCGTTGGCTGCTCATGTTGGAGCCGTAGGCGAAATAGAGCGACTGCACGGCGCCCAAGATACCGCCCGGAGGGTCGCTACACTGCCGCAGCCATGCGCGAAGCCAAGTCCTACCAGACCCTCGAGACCGAACAGGACGGTGCCGTTCTCACCGTCACCCTTGCGCGTCCCGAGCGGCTCAATGCCTTCAATCCGCCGATGCTCGAAGAGTTGCTCGCCGTGATCGACGAGGTCGACGCCGACGACACTGTTCGCGCCGTCGTCGTGACCGGTGCGGGCCGCGGGTTTTGCGCGGGGGCCGACCTCGGAAGCGGAGGGTCGACCTTCGACTCGAGCGAGCGGGAGGCGGCCAAGGAGCATCGCGACGGGGGCGGCCTCCTGACGCTTCGGCTCTTTGAGTCGACGAAGCCTTGGATCGCGGCGATCAACGGGCCGGCGGTGGGTGTCGGCGTCACCATGACGCTTCCCATGGACGTTCGCATCGCGAGCAGCGCGGCCCGCTTCGGGTTCGTGTTTGCACGGCGCGGCCTGGTTCCCGAAGCGGCCAGCTCCTGGTTCCTGCCGCGGGTGGTCGGGATCTCGCAGGCGATGGAGTGGGTGGCGACCGGCCGGGTCTTTCCGGCCGAGGAGGCGCTCGCGGGGCGTCTGGTTTCCCGGGTCGTGGCGCCCGACGAGCTGCTCCCCACCGCCCGCGCAATCGCGACCGAGATCGCCGAAAACACCAGTGCGATCTCGGTCGCGCTATCCCGCCAGCTTCTCTGGAAGCTCCTCGGCGCCAATCACCCAATGGAGGCCCATCGCCTCGACTCCCAGGCGATCTACGCCCTTGGACAATCTGCGGACGTACGCGAGGGCGTAAAGAGCTTTCTGGAGAAGCGTCCCGCCCGCTTTGAGGGCCGGGTGTCGAGGGATATGCCCGCGTTCTTCCCCTGGTGGAAGCCACCCGCGTTCCGCGACTAGCCGCTCTACCCACCCTGGGGGGGCCGGTCTCGGCCTCACCGCTCCGGTCACCGCTCGGGCATCGCGCTTCATCCCATGGCGCGCCCTGCCGATAGCAGGGGGGCTAGCGCGGAGGGACGACTCGTGGGGCTTCGACGGCTTCGATGGCTAGTGCTTGGGCTGCTGCTGTGGGCTCCGGTCACGTGGGCCGGGACGCCGGCTCCGCCACCGGGCGCCGCCGAGGGCGCCTACCGTGGAGAGTGCCGCCGCATGACCCGGCAGATCGCCTACTACGCCCAGGTCGTCGACATGGCTCGCGAACGGGACAATGAGGCATGGGAAGAGGCGACCCTCCAGCACATCGGCCGTCTCACCACCCGGCGCGCCTATCTCTGCCCCCAGGAATACGCGGACAAGAAGTACGGCGAGGCACTTCTCAAGCTGCTTCGTTTGGCCGGCAAGGTGGCGCTCAAGATGTTCACCTGGGGCCTCATCTAAGCCCGATCGCCTACACTCCCTGCTCCCCGAAGAACGAGGAGCAGGGTATGAAACTCTATGACAGCAAGAGCGCGCCCAACCCGCGACGCGTGCGAATCTTCATGGTGGAGAAGGGGATCGAAATCCCCACCGTGCAGGTCGATCTAGCGGGTGGCGAGAACCGAAAGTCGCCCTTCATCGACAAGAACCCGATGGGCGGCGTTCCCGTGCTCGAGCTCGACGATGGTACCTGGCTGGCCGAAAGCGTCGCGATTTGTCGTTATCTCGAGGCGTTGCATCCCGACCCACCGCTGATGGGACGCGGCGCTCGCGAGCTGGGGCTGGTCGAGATGTGGAACCGTCGGATGGAGAACGAAGTTCTGATTCCGATCGCCCAGGTGTTCCGCAACAGCCACGAGTTTTTCAAGGGGCGCATTCAGCAGGTCCCGGAATACGGCGAAGCGTGCCGGACCGTGGCCGCGAAACGACTCGACTGGTTGGATGGCGAGCTCGCCGACCGACCCTTCATCGCGGGTGCCCACTACACGATCGCCGACATCACAGCACTTTGCGGGATCGATTTCGGTCGAGTGTCCGGGATCAAGATTGCCCCGGAGCAAAAGAACCTGGCTCGCTGGCACGAGGCGGTTTCGTCGCGCCCTAGTGCCAAGGCGTAGTGGCGTCTGCCATGGCCCCGGGCTGCGGATTCCGAGCCCTGAGGCGCGCGATGCGGATTGCCGTCGTGGTCGCGGCGTGGGTTGCACTCGCGTGTGGCGGCGACGGCCCCACTCTATACGAGGGCCGCGGTGTGGTGGAGGAGATCTATCGCGACGAGGCCCAGGTCGTGATCGCCCATGACGACATCTCCGGTCTGATGCCGGCGATGACGATGAATTTCGCGGTCGAACGGCGCGCACTTCTCGATCCTCTCGAGCCCGGTCAGCGCATTGCCTTCACCCTCTCATTCAACGGGCGCGACTACCGGATCGTTTCGGTAAGGGTCCTGGGGTTGGGCGGAGCAAGTGGCAAAGCGGGGAGCGCGGGCAGCTCGGGAGCGGCTCCAGGGGCTGCCGAGGTCGCCCCTCCCTTTTCTCTTACCGACCAAGATGGCAACACCGTCGCCCTGGAAAACCTCCGCGGCAAAGCCGTCCTGCTTGAATTTATCTTCACCCGCTGTCCGGGCCCCTGCCCGATTCTTACGGGTCTGCACGTGGACGTGCAGCGCGCGCTGCCTGTAGCGGCACAAGACGGGGTGCGTTTCGTCTCGATCTCGATTGACCCGGTCCACGACACGCCCGAGGTGCTGCGGGCCTACGCCGAAGCCCGGGGCGCCGACCTGGAGCGTTGGTCCTTCTTGACGGGCCCGGAAGAGCAGGTGGCGGAGGTAGTTCGCGCGTACGGGGTGGGAACGATTCGCAAAGCCGACGGAGAGATCGATCATCAGATCGTCACCTACCTGATCGACGCCGGCGGCAATGTCGCGGGCCGCTACCTGGGATCCGGTCAGACCGTCGAGGAGCTGACCGAGGTTCTGGTCGCGCTGGCGCCGCAGAGCCCCGCGGTGGGCGCCGCGCCGTGAAGAGTTTCGACGTCACGGTGGTCGGTGGCGGCGTGATCGGGACCTCGATCGCCTGGACCGCCGCCCGCGAGGGATTGAGCGTGGCGCTCCTCGAGCGCGACCGCATCGGAGTACACGCTTCGCGGGTGGCGGCGGGCATGCTGGCGCCCTTCGCGGAGGGGGGAAGCGCGCCGCTCCCCCTCGGCGAGGAAAGCTTGGGGCTCTATCCCGCCTGGGCCGAAGCGCTTCGCGAGGAAGTGGGGTGCGAGGTCGGTTTTCGGCGCTGCGGGATTTTGCGTGTCGCGCTCGAGACCTCGCAGGCGGAAGCGCTGCGCGCCGCTATCGAGGCCGGCCCCTGCGCCTCCCAACACTGGCTCGAAGGAAGCGAAGCCCGCGACTTCGAACCCGCCCTTTCCCCTGCCATCGCTGGGGCGGTCTGGTCCCCCGAAGAGGCGCAAGTCGACCCGGAACGCTTGACCCTCGCCCTCGCCGAAGCGGCCCGGCGCGCGGGAGCGACCCTGGTAGAGGAGGAACCGGTACGGGCGCTCGAGTGGTCCGCAGGGCGCGTGGTCGGCGCTCGCGGAGCCAGACTCTGGCGCTCGTCGTGGGTAGTGCTCGCTGGGGGAGCCTGGGCCGGAAGCCCCGAGTGGTCTCACCAACTCGGCCTTTCGTTTCCAGTGCGACCGGTGCGCGGACAGCTCCTGCATTGGGAAGGCGTGACCCTCCGGAGCGGTGCCGTCGTGTGGTCGCCCTCGCTATATCTGGTGCCTCGCGCGGCAGACCGCGTCGTAGTCGGAGCCACCGAAGAGGAAGCGGGCTTCGTTTGTCGAGTGACCGAGGAGGCGGTTCGGGAACTTGAGGAGAAGGCACTGAGCCTCGCTCCGGGGCTACGGGGCGCGCGCTTGGACCACGCCCGTGCCGGTCTCCGGCCGGCCACTCCCGATGCTCTGCCCCTGGTGGGAATGCTTCCCTCGAGCCCCGGTCTGATTGCAGCATTGGGGCATTTTCGCAACGGAATTCTCTTGGCTCCTATCACCGCGCGTCTCGTCGTCGACCAGCTCAACGGCAAGCCCCTGCCCGCAGCGGCCCGCTGTTTCGACCCGGAGCGCTTCGGGCGCCAGCCCGGAGGGAAACCAAAAAAGCGCTGAACAGCTTGTTCATCGCCGCCTCCAGAGCGCCCCGCGTTTCTCCGATGCCGGGGTAGCATCGGAGGGCGGTCGTATGGATCGGTTCGGATGTGAGGCCTTCGCGGACCACGAAGAAGTCGTGTTCGCCCACGATCCGCAGACGGGGCTGCGCGCGATTCTTGCAGTACACAGTACCGTGTTAGGTCCGGCGCTCGGCGGCGTGCGCATGTTCCCGTATCCGGATGCCCGAGCGGCGCTCGTGGATGCGCTCCGCCTCTCCGAAGC
This sequence comes from uncultured Spirochaetales bacterium, assembly GCA_964615045.1. GTDB lineage: Bacteria > Myxococcota_A > UBA9160 > UBA9160 > PR03 > JANQRO01. The sequence continues at coordinate 17,083 of CAZTOE010000044.1, read as the reverse complement.
GATGACCCTCAAGACAGCCTTCGTCGAGCTGCCACTCGGCGGCGGGAAATCGGTGATCTGGGGCGACCCGCGCCGGGAGAAGAGCGAAGCCTTGCTGCGCGCCTTCGCCGAGCGCGTCGATCGCTTGGCGGGGCGCTACTACTGCGCCGAAGATGTAGGAACCCGGCCCGCCGACATGGCGGTGATCGGCCGTGAGACTCCTTTCGTGACGGGCCGACCCGGACACAGCGGAGACACATGTCCCTCGACCGCGCTGGGCGTTCTGCAGGCCCTGCGCGCCGCGGTTCGCATCCGACTGGGCCGCGATGACCTCGTCGGCCTGCGCGTCGCACTCCAAGGTTGTGGCGGGGTGGGCAGCGACCTCGCTAAGCGACTTCATGAGGAAGGCGCGAAGTTGTGGATCGCAGACCGCGCACCCGAAGCGGCGGAGCGAGCGCGCGGTGCGTGCGGCGCCGAGATCGTGGCTCCGGAGGTCGTGGCGGAGCTCGACGTTGATGTCTTCGCGCCATGCGCCCTCGGAGGTGTGCTGAATGCCGACAGTATCCCGCGCATCCGCGCGGCCATTATTTGCGGGGCGGCCAATAATCAACTCGCACCCGGCACCCAAGCTGAGCAGTTGGCGGCGCGGGGCATCTTGTATGTGCCCGATTTTGTCGCCAACGCGGGCGGCGTGGTCAGCGCGGCCAGCGAACTCACGGGTGAGCCCAGGGAAGGGGTTCGCGAGCGCGTCGAAGCGATTTACGGCCGTTGTCTGGAGCTCCTCGAACAGGCGCTGCGCGAAGAAGTGGCACCGCTTTTGGTAGCGCGTCGGCGTGTCGACGAGATTCTCTCGGGCGCGCGATCCTCGGAACAAGCGGAGCGAACCGGCGCACGGCTCCACTGAGGCCCCCCTCCCTTGGTCCCAGCCTGATCGACTCCGCTCAGCTTCGGCTCGCTGCGCGCGCCGCTCTGCGGCGGTTGCGGTTTGCTCTGAACGACCTTCTCGAATCCAGCCTGATCGACTTCGCTCAGCTTCGCCTCGCTGCGCGGGTCCGCGTTGGCGGACCCTTGCCGGTGGGCTGCGTGGAAAGACACCTTCGCGCCCGCCAGGGCCACTCCCTACTCTGAATCCTCGACTGGCCGTTTCGGCGGTTCCGGAGGAGGGTCGCGATGGCTCTGCCCGTGGGTCGGGCAAATCGACGCTGGTCTGGGCGGCGCGGGTTCGCTCGTTGCCGAGCGAGGAATGGTCTGCTGCGCTGGATCTTCATGCTGCTGTCGGTCTGGTTGCTGCCCGTCGACGCGTCCCCGGCCGAACTCATCGAGATCCGTTCCGCCACCCATCGCGACTTCACCCGGGTCGTGCTCGAAACCGACACGCCCGTGCCCTACTCGATCGAGAACCGCAGCCGCGGCTCCCAGGCCTCAATCGAGGTGTACTTCCCTGCCGCAGCGACGGCCGCCCGCGTCGGGGCCTCGCGGCTACCGGTTACGGGGATTCGCCTCGAGGAAATCGACGCCAGCCGTAGCCTGGCCCGCCTGGTGGTGGCGGAGCCCGTCGACGTCTGGACCAACCGTCTGTCCAAGCCGCCACGGATTGTGCTCGACCTGAGGCCCGCGCCCCCTGCCGAACAAACCCAGGCGCGCGACCCGGAGGATCTGAGCGATCTCGATTACCAGATCGTGGTGGAGCCTGGTGAGCGCAATGGTGGAGGATTCCGCGCGAGGCCCAGTCTGCCCGGCATGGCTGGGACCGCCCAGCAACCGGAGCGGCACATCGAACCGGAGCCCTCCCAGGAACCTTCAGTGGCGGCGCCTCCGCCACCTTCGCGAATCCCGCCGACTGCTCCGGCCGCGGGCGAGATGGGCTGGCGGCGCTGGGCCCGCCTCCTCTACGACCACGCGCCGTGGTCGTGGATCGCACTCGCCTGGATCGCTGTTGCGATTCTCTTCCTCCTCTTCGCGCGACTCTCTCGTTCCAGGGAAGCCGACGAATGGGGCGGTCCTCTGGAGGCTCCCCAGCCCCCCGCAAGGCCGGGCCCGGTGGCAAAGCCGAGCGCTGCCGCCTCCCTGGTGCCCCCGCCCGCTCCAAACGCTCCGGCCGAAATGCCGCCGGTCGCGGAGCCGAAAATCGCGCGCCCGCGTCCCCCGGCGCCCGTCCGGTCCCCCGCCGAAGCGACTGGGGAGGTCGAGCACGTCGCGGCGCCGGGCGCTTCGATCGCGGATTTCCTAATCATGTTGCGCAAGCTGGATCGGCGGATCGAGCGGCTTGAACAAGACCTGGCCAAGACGCGAGAGGCCCAGGCTTCCCTCGAAGTCCGAAGCGCGGCTCAAGCGGAGGAGCTACGCATGCAGCGCGTGACGGTCGCCCGCTTTGGCCGGCGTCCCGAGCGACCCCGAGTCCCGAACGCGCCGCCCGCGTCAAGTTCCTGAAGCGATCGCCCGATCCAAATTGCGGAGGGGTCCCGAGCGCGGGCTGTCTCCCGGTGGGTTTCTGCGTGCGCAAACGCCTCGTCATCGTCGGTACGTCCCATGAAGGTCTCGAGCTGATTCCGGCGCTCGAGGCCAATCCCGAGGTCGAAGTCGCGGCGGTCGTGGGGGAGAACGCGGAAGCCGCTCGTCAGGCGGTCGGCCGTGCCCTTCCCGCCGCCTCGCCCGCCCTCCTCGAGCGGGTGACCGACGATCTCGACGGCGCGCTCGCATTGCCCGGCCTCGTCGCGGTGATCGAGGCGGAAGCCTCGGAAGACCAGCGCGCACGCCTGGCCAGCGAAAGCGAGATTCAGGTCACCACGCCGGCCCTCGCTCGGCTGCTGTATGCCTTTGGGCCCATCGATGCCTTTACCAAATCCGACCTCCTGCACGCGCTCCGGGAAATCCTTGAATCGTACGACCTGGCTCTCGATCGCCACGGCCTCTTGAACCGGGTCTTGCAGATCGCGGTCACCGCGACGGGTGCCGACCGGGGATCGCTGATGCTGTGGGATCCCAACGAGCGCGCGCTACGCGTCGAAGTGGCGATCGGAATCGAAGAGCTGCTGCTCCCGAAGATCCGGGTCCACCCCGGCGAGGGGATCGCGGGTCGCGTATTTGCGATCGAGCGACCCATCCTGCTCAATGGCAAGGCTGACCGCGACCGCTATGAGATCACCCGCGAGCGCGATGATGTCGAATCGGCCATCTCTGCGCCGCTATTGCACGGCGACCAAGTGATCGGTGTGCTCAACCTCTCTCACGGTCGCGATCGGGATGTTTTCGGCGACGAGGACCTCCAGTTTGTGGAGCAACTCGCGCGGCTCGACGCGCGCCTTATCGCACGCGCCGAGGAATATCACGGCTTGCGCCGCGAATCGGAGACCCTCCGAGCAGAGGCGCGCGTGCGGCAGCTGCTGGCCGGTTCCGCACCGCTGGGAGAGCGCCTTCGCTCGGTGTGTGCTGATCTGGCCGCCGAGCTGCGCGGCGTGGCCCGGCTCTATCTCTTCGACGACGAAGTCGACGCCCTGGTGCTGCAAGCGTCTTCGAGCGGTGTCGATCGGTTCGCGATGCGCGAGCGGCTTCGCCTGGGCGAGGGGGTGGTGGGGACCGTGGCGCGCTGCCGCGAGACGGCCGAGTTGCGGGGAGTTTTGGGCGACAATGGGGCCCTCTTTGTTGCGCTGCCGCTGTCCATCGAAGGGAAGCTCTTCGGGGTGCTCTCGCTCGACGGCCTCGGCGGACCGCGTTCGACGGATCTCATCCTGGCTCGTCTGCGCTCCGCCGTGGGCTCGCTGGCGGAGGAGCTCGCCGAGCGGCTGCGCGCGGCGCGCCTCGAACGCAGCCGGTCGCGTCAAGCGCAACTCACCCAGATCGTGGCGCGTCTCGGAACCTGCCGCGATCAAGAATCTTTGGCCGCCGCGGTAACCGAAGAGGCCGCTTCACTACTCGAAGCCCAGGACGCGGTGCTTCGGCTCCGCGAAGAGAGTTCCGGTCGCTTCCGCATCGTCGCCTGGAACGGTGTCGGTGCCTGGCGTGAGGCGAGTCTGGCCGAACTCGAGAAGAAGCTCGCCGTCGACGCGATTCGAGCGAAGGGACCGCTCCGGATCGCCGATCTCACCGCGCGTGGCGAATTGGTGAGCCGCTCCCCTGGGATCGGGGCCGCGATGGTCGTGCCGCTCCTGCGCGCCGGTCGGGCGATCGGGAGTCTCTCGGCGATGGGGAAGGTTCCCGAGGAGCCGCTCCTCGGAGAGTCCTTCGATGCGGAGGACGAAGCGTTCCTCGGACAGCTCGCGCAGCATCTGCAGACCGCGCTTGCGGACCTTGCGCAGCGCGCCGAGGTGCAGCGCGACTCCCACTACGACGCCGCCACCGGGTTGCCCGGAGCGGGCTTGTTCCGCGAGCGTCTCGAGGAAGAAGTCGCGCGCTCCCAACGCCGCGGCTACGCGCTGGCGCTGCTTTCGGTGGAGCTCCGCGGCTTCGACGAACTCGCGGAGGGAACACACGCCGAAGCCGCGGAAGGGGCGGCGGTCGAGGTGTCGCATGCGCTCCGGGAAGTGATGCGCGAGTTCGACGTTTTGGGGCGCGAGACACCGGCGCGCTTTGTCGCCCTGCTTCCCGAACCCGATGGCGAGATCACCGCCCAGGTGACTGCTTTGGGCCGAGCCGCCCGGACGGCCCTGGACGCGCGACCGGAGCTCGCCGCGAACGTCGAACTGCGTCTTGGGTACGCGGTTTACCCCGAGGATGGCGCCAACGCCGAAGCCCTGCTGAGCCGCGCTCGCGAGCTCCGCGTCGAAGCGCTCTAGTCCGCCTCCACCTCGGGGTGGGGGCTCGGAGCGGGCTCGCGCCGGAGGAGTTGCGCAGTCGCGCTCACGGTGGGTTGTGGGGAGGCGTCCTCCGAAGCGACGCCGACCGCGACCGGGGGTGAAGGTTCGTCGGCTCTGTGTTGCGCCTCTCCGGCCGGGGTCTCGGCCACTTCCAGGCAACTCGTCAACATGATGAGACAGAGCAATTCAACCATTGGCTCCTTCCGGCGCCCTCGCAAGATCTAGTTCGGCCTCCGTTCTGTAGGGCTTGAGACCCGCCCCGGCGGGGAAGGCTGGTCCCCGGCTCGCATCGCGCGGGATCTGCCGGCTCGTTCAGGAGCAGGGATCCGCACCAGGTGGCCGCTTCGGCGAACTTTTGGGGGCCGTCTCGTAGGACGGGGGCGTCACCCCACCACCAGATCGGCGTGTTAACATCCGACGCCTTTTCGCCGCAGAGGGAGGAAGAGTCCGGTGGAGTACGTGAGCCTCCAAGATGCGATCCGGGCTCCGGGGCTGCGCCTGGTGACCTTGAGAGGCCTTCCGAGCCCGTGGAGCCAAGCCGCAAAGACCTTCTTTGAGCTCAAGCAGATTCCCTTCGTGATCGCGCCCCAGCTGCCAGGCGAACCCAACGAGGATCTGGTGGAGTGGTCTGGCCAAGCCAGTGCGCCGGTGGTGGCCTGGCAAGACGAGCCCCCGCGGCACCACTGGCTCGACATCCTTTTCCTGGCCGAGCGCCTGGCGCCAGAACCGGTCCTGCTGCCCGCCGATGCAGGGGCGCGGGCCCAGTTGATCGGCCTATCGCACGAGCTCTGTGGCGAGCTCGGGATTGGGTGGTGCCGGCGGCTGATGATGTTCAAGCCCGCATTCGAGGAGGGGAATCCTCCCGAGCCGATCGCGCGGATGGCCGCTCGGTACCGCTACGACGCTGCCCAGGCCGAGGCGGCGCCCACGCGCATCGCGGACGTGTTGCGCCTGTTTTCCGACCAGCTGCGCAGCCAACGCGGCCGGGGCAGTCGTTTTTTCGTCGGCGACGCCATGACGGCCGTGGACATCTACTGGGCCGCGTTCGCCAACTTGATCGACCCTCTCCCCGATGCGCTGTGCCCGATCCCGGCGGATTGGCGGCCGGCCTTCGTGAATCACGACCCCACCGTGGCCGACGCCCTCGACAAGAGCCTCCTCGAGCATCGCGATTGGATCTGCGAGGAGTACTTTCGGCTGCCGATGGAGTTTTGAAGGATCAGGCGCCCCCGAATTTCGGAGCGCGTTTCGCGAAGAAGGCATCGATGCCTTCGCGCGCATCCGCGGTGCGCGCCATCGCCGAAATCGTGCGTGCCTCAAATTCCATCTGCGTCTCGAGGCTTTCGTCGAAGCTCTGGATGATCATGCGCTTGACGCCACCGTGGGCCTCGGTCGGGCCCGCCGCCAGCGTCGCGGCCAACTTCCGAGCCTCCGGGAGCACCTGATCGTCGGGGACGACGCGGTTGACGATGCCCCACTCGGCCGCCTCGTCCGCCGAAAGCACGCGGTTGGTCAGCATCAGCTCGAGGCTGCGGCGCGCACCGACGAGACGCGGAAGAAAGTAGGTGGAGCTGCCGTCCGGGGTCAGTCCCGCCTTGGTGTAGGCCAGCGTGAATTTCGCCGACTTTGCGGCAAGCGCGAGGTCCGTGGCGCAGACCAGGCTGAACCCGGCGCCAGCGGCGGTGCCGTTCACCGCGGCGATTACCGGCGCCCGCATGCGTGCGAGTCGCGAGATTCCAGCGTGCAGATAAGTGGTCATCTCCTTCAGCAGCGCCGACATCGAATCGCCCGCCCGGGCGAAGGACCCGAGGTCGCCACCAGCGGAGAACATCTTCCCCGCACCGGTCAGGATGACGGCCCGCACCGCGGGATCCTCGTCGCAGCGGATCGCTACTTCCATGAGCTCGCGGGATGTGGCGAGGTCCAGCGCGTTGGCGGCGTCGGGGCGGTTGAAGGTGATCTCAGCGATCCCTTCGCGCAGGTCAAAGAGGAGGTTCGATTGGCTCATCGCGGTCCTCGGCGGCTTCGGGGGAACCTCACGACGATACCCGAGCGCGGTCGCGCGCGCCGGTCATTCAACGATTCGGTCGCCCGTCGCAAAGAGTTGCCAGACGACCGACCCGAACACGAAGATCCCGGCGGCCAACACGAAGGCGGCGCTGTACCCCCCGGTTTGATCCACCAACCAGCCCGTGATGTAGACACCGACAATTCCAGGCACCGTGCCGGCCGTATTGGTGATTCCCAGCAGAACGTCCGCGTAGCGCGGCGCGATGTCGAGGTGGTTGGTGGCGAAACCCGAGAGGCAGAAGGAGAGGAGGCCCAGAGCGCAGCACAGGTAGAGCGTGGCCTGGCCTACCGAAGAGACATCTCGCAGCAAGAACAAGAAGAGGGCTGCGCCCAACAGGCCGATGTGTTGCATCGCTTTGCGGACCACGATCACGCGCGTCCCGCGCTTCAGCAACGTATCCGCGATCCAAGCCGCCACATTGGTCATCGCAAACATCGTGAGCCACGGTGCCGCCGAGAGCAGACCCGCGGTCTGGAGGCTCACCCCGAGGGCATTCTTGAAGTAGCTCGGGAGCCAGGCCAGCAGGACGTAAAATCCCCAGTTGGTGCAAAAGTGATTGATGATCAGTGCCCACACCGACATGTGGGAAAAAATCGTCTTCCACGGCACCGACGTGGGACGTTGTGAAGGAGCGGCGGACCGCTCAATGAGCTCGAGCTCCGCGCGGGAGATCGTGGGATGGGCGGAGGGGGTGTTCGAGACGCGCCAGAACCAGAGCGCGACCCAGAAAAAGCCCACGACGCCGAAAATATAGAAGACTGACGGCCAACCATGGGCGGCGACGAGCCAGCCGGTTCCGGTGAGCGCGGTGAGTGTTCCCAGCGAGATTCCGCTGAAGGTAAGCGCCACTGTACGCGACTTCTCTTCGGCCGGTACCCAGCGGCCGTACAGGCTGTACATCGAGGGGAAGGCCATGCCTTCTCCCAGGCCCATCGCGATGCGCACCACGACCAGCACCGTGACCGATACGAGGGCGGCGGGCGGCGTGATGATGGTGAAGACCGACCACCAGAGTACTGCGATGCCGAGCACGAGCTTCCCCCCGAAGCGGCTGGCGAGCCAGCCGCCGGGGACTTGAGTGATGATGTAGCCGATGAAGAAGGAGGAGAGCACGAAGCCCTTGAGCGTCTCGCTCCACCCCAGATCGGCCGCCATCGCGATGCTGGCGACCGAGATGTTGACCCGGTCGATATAGCAGATGAAGGTCCCGAGGAAACAGAGACCGACCAGCGTGTAACGGCGCGGCCAGTAGCGAGCGGCTGTTGCGGCAGCGGGGCTCGCGCCTTCCGGGGGGGCAGCGCTCATGGAATCCTCCTGGAGATGAGCGCCCGATTCTACTCGTCGTGAGCTGGAAACCCCAAGCGCGATTTCGCGCTTGGGGTTTCTAGCAATTCGTCTTGGAACGCAGGAACGCGATCACTTTCCAGAGGTCCTCTTCCGAGAGGCTTTCGCCGAAACCCACCATCCGTGTGCCCGGTACTCCGGCACTGATGACGGCAAAGATCTCGGCGTCGGAGGCCCCGTGTTTCCAATCGCAGTCGAATAGATAAAGGGCGTCGCGATTGTCGGGGACGAGGGCGTGGCAATAGGCGCCACACACGCCGCGAAAGATCGCCTCGCCCCGGGCGATGGCTTCGGGGTCGTTGGCGAAGCGCTCGGCCGGCTGCGGCTCCGCCTGCTGGCAGCCGAGCGCTGAGAACAGCACCGCAGCGATGCCGGCTTTGCGCCAGTGACTGGGCCGTTTCGTCGTTGCGATCACGTTCCGCTTCCTCCGCTTTGGCGAAGCTCGAGCAGGCGCTCCGGGGTGAAAGTACTTTCGAAGGGGAGGCGGACCGGAAGACCGTGGTGGAGCAGCAGCTCCCCGATGCGACCTGATTCCAGCAATTCCGCCACCGCGTAGTCGATCGCGGCGAGCGAAATCCCGGCTTCGCGGCGCCGCGTTGCGATGTGAAAGTTCCAGCGCAACGCCGGCGGAGGGACGAAGTCGGCGCGCGCCGTCCGACCGAGTGGTGCCAGGGACGGCCCGAACACGAGGGCAGCCTCTACGCGCCCTTCGTCGAGTCGGCGCAGCTGTTCGGTCGCATTCACTTCCGCGCGCCACTCCATTCCCAGCGCCGCCGCGATCTGGTGCGCGGGGCTGACCGAGAGCACGGCCACCCGGCGTCCGCGCAGTTGCGCCAGGTCAGGGAGGATCGCTTCGGCGCCCACCCACTCGAAGCCGGCGCCGTAGTAGGCGCGCGAGAGCGCCACCGCTTCCGCGTCCGCGCCGAGAGCATCCGGACCCGGCACGGAGGCCAGTGCGTCACAGCGCCCGCGCTGCAGCGCGCGCACGGGGATGCTCGACTCCTCGAGTTCGGTGACGCTGGCCTCGGACGGGATCCAGACCGGTTCGAGGCGCCTTCCGATCTGCCGCGCCACTTCGCGCATCACGTCCACATCGAAGCCGCGCTGCGGCACCCGTTCCGAGCGCGGCGGATCGCGATCCTCCAGACAGACGCGCAGCACGGGTGCGGAAGCGGCTCCGGCGCCGGGCGCGGGGACGTCCGCCCGCATGGCCTGCCGATCGCAGGCGGGGAATACGGCCAGTCCGACGGCTGCGAGGGCGCACGCGGCGGTCCGCGAGTTCTCCAACGCTCAGTTCCCGGCCAGCTCGAAGACGAACAAATGGCCGCCCTCGGGGACCCGGTCGGGTCCGCCGGAGAAAGCGTCGATGGTGGCCCAGCTCCCCGCCCCGAAGGCCACAAAGGTTCGCCCGTCGAGTTCGTAGGCGATCGGCTGGCTGCGCACGCCGCCGCCCATCCGGAAGCGCCACAGTTCCTGACCCGTCTTCGCGTCGAAGGCTAAGGCGTCGCCGGTGAGATTGCCGGTGAAGACCACACCGCCTGCGGTGCTGAGGACGCCCCCCATCATCGGATAGTCGTCCCGATAGCGCCACGCGACCTTGCCCGTCGCGAGGTCGATCGCCGAGAGCAATCCATACGACTTGCCTTCATTGGCGTCGACCGTTTCGGGGAGTCCGGCGAGGAAGGGAAGGCCCTTGTTGAAGAGGACCATGCCCTTGCTGAAGCGCTGACACGCTTCGATCGACGGAACAAACGCGAGCCCGAGTTCGGGATTGTAGGCCGAGGTGAAGGAGCCGTTGGTGCCGCCCATGTTGCTCGGACAGATCCGCTCGGTGGGTTTTTCCAAGGGAAGGGCCTTCGGGTTCACGACAGGCCGGCCATTGTCGTTGATGGTTGCCCAGTTGAGTTGTTCGACGTATTGGGTGGCGCGCAGGAACTTGCCGCTCGCGCGCTCGAGCAGGTAGAAGAAGCCGTTGCGGTTGGGCTGCGCGATGACCTCGGTCGGCTGGCCGTTCCAGGGTACCGTCGCCAAGAAGATCTGGGTGTTGCCGTCGTAGTCCCAAACGTCGTGCGGCGTAAACTGGAAGTGCCACTTGCGCTCCCCGGTCTTCGGGTCGAGCGCGAGGAGCGAGTTGGAGTACAAATTGTCGCCCTCGCGCAGGTCGCCATTCCAATCCGGCGAGGGATTGCCCGTGGTCCAGTACAGCGTGTCCGTGGCCGGATCGTAGCCTCCCGTCGTCCACGGCGGCGCACCGCCGGTTTCGTTGCTGTTGCCGGCCCAGGATTCAGCGCCTGGCTCGCCGGTGGCGGGAACGGTGTAGTGGCGCCAGACGAGATGGCCCGAAGTCGCGTCGTAGGCGTCCAGGTAACCGCGCACGCCGTACTCACCACCCGCCACCCCGATGATGGCGAGATTTCCCGCGATCAGTGGTGCCGCCGTCAGGCTGAAGCCGTCGTGGTACGCCGCGACCGCCTTCTCCCACACCTTTTCGCCCGTGTGGCGCCGAAAAGCGGCCAGCTTGGCGTCCAGGGTCGCCATCAAGACGAGGTCACCGGCGATCGCGACCCCGCGGTTGGCGGGTCCGCAGCACAGCCGGAGATCCTTGGGGAGCGGGTGGTCGTAACGCCAGAGCAACTCGCCCGTCGCGGCGTCCAGCGCGAAGAGACGATTGTACGAGGAGGTGACGTACATCACTCCGTCGTACACGATGGGCGATACCTCGAACTGGCCGGTCGTGCCGGTCGGGAAGGCCCAGGCCACCCGCAGCTCGGGAACGCGTTCCGGGTTGAGCGCTGTGAGCGGGCTGTGCCGCGCATTCGAATAGTCGCCCTGGTAGTGCAGCCATTGATCGGGCTTCGCGAACGGGTCTTCGAGGATCTCGCGGGTGACCGGCCCCGCGCCCCGCCCGGCGGTTTCCTTGGCGAGCCAATGGGTGGGAACCGGCGGCAGCTCGATGTTGCCGCCCTCTCCTTCTCCCGCGGCGGGAGCCGGAGCGTCTCCGAATTCGCCCCCCAGCGTGCTCTCGGAGGAGGCCGCTTCCGGCGGGGCTTCAGAGGGCTCGCTAGCCGGCGGTTCCTGGCACCCACCGGCGATGGCGAACGACACCATCAGGGCCATCGAGAAGCAGGCGAACCGGCTGCGCGTCATCTTCCCTCCTTCGGGCCCAAGCCGCTCAGGGACCGTGGGTAGTCGAGTTGTTTCCCCAGTGTCAAGCATCGGACGCGAGCGGTCCGAACGGGGCCCACGCCCTACCGGCGTGTCCGAAGTCAAAACACTCCGGGTGCAGGATCTCGGCCAGAATCTCGGCGGACTCGGCGATGCGCGAACCCGGCCGGTTCATGTGGAGAAATCCGTCCACCAGCACGGCCCGACCCTCGCGCACCGCGCGCAGTTGGGACCAGCCCCGCTGCGCGGTGAGCGGCGGGAGCTCGGCGTGGGTACGCGGCAGGTCAAAGCCGCAGGGCGCGATCACCAGCCAGTCCGGATCGCACTCGAGGAGTTCGTCGAGTGACGACCAGGCGGCGTGCGCGCCGGCCTCGCCCAGGACCGAGCAGCCGCCCGCCGCCTCGATGAGCTCCGGGATCCAATTCCCGCAGCCCATCAGGGGGTCGATCCACTCGAGGCATGCCACGCGCGGGCGCCGCGCGACCGCCGCACTCCCGCGCGCGATCGCGTCGATGCGCTCGCCTTCGCGATCCCGGAGCGCCGCTCCCCGCGCTGGGACGCCGCATCCGGCCCCCACGCGGGCAAAATCCTCCAGCACATCCTGCAGCGTGTTGGGCTCGACCACGACCAACGCGGGGCGCGTTTTGGCCCCGAGCCACTCGCGGAGGGCGTCCTCGAGGTCGCCCGGCGTGACGGCGCACACTTCGCACTGGGTCTGCGTCAGAATCACGTCGGGAGCCAGTCGACGGACGAGTTCCGCGTCGACGCGATATACCGAGAGCCCCTCCCGCACCAGGGCGCGGACGCGCTCGTCGATCGCCCGGCTCGGGGCCTCGAGATCGAGCTTGGGTTCGGTCACGATGGGGAGCCCGAGCACCGCAGCCGGTCGGTTGCATTCGTGGGAGCGGCCGACCAGTTGCTCAGCCAGCCCCAAGGCCCCGGCGATCTCCGTGGTGCTGGGAAGCAGGGAGAGAATGCGCTTCATGGCGTGGGTTGAAGATTACCACTTGGAGGGTCCGTGACGCCCGCGCTGCCGCCCGCCGCCTGTGAGAACCTGCTCGCGCGCTGGCCCGTCGCGCGGCTCGCGACGATTGGCGTCGGCGGAAGACCGCATCTGGTGCCGATCGTTTTTGCGGCGAGCGACGGCGAGCTCTGGTCTCCCATCGACGGCAAGCCCAAGCGCGAGGGCGAGCTCGCCCGGGTGCGGAACCTGCGACGCGATCCCCGCGTGACGCTCCTCGTCGATCACTATGATGAAGACTGGCGCCGGCTGTTCTGGTTGCGGGTCGACGGCCGCGCCGCCCTGCGTCGCATCGGAGCCGAATTCGGCTCCGGCGAACAGCGGGCCGTGGCGGCGCTGCGGGCGAAGTACCCCCAATATCGGGAGACGCCACTTTTCCGCGGGGAACCCGCGCTACTCCGCATCGAGATCGAAGGGTTGCGCAGTTGGTGTGCGGACCTCGAGGCGTCGCGCGAGCTGTGGGAGAGGGATCTAGCGTGAAGCAGAAACTTGGCTTCTTGTGTCTCGGCGCCATGGGTGCTCCGATGGCGGGACATCTGGCTCGTGCGGGCCACGAGGTGTGCGTTTGGAATCGCGGCGAAGCTGCGACCGAGCGCTGGCTCGGGGCGCACGACGGGCGGGCGGGCCGGTCGCCCGCCGACGCCGCAGGGGGAGCCGCAGTCGTGTTCGCGTGCACCGGCGATGACGACGCGTTGCGGGAGATCTGCCTCGGTCCGCAAGGCGCGTTCGCCGGGATGGCTCGGGGCGCCGTCTTCGTCGATCACACTACGGTCTCGGCACAGGTGACCCGAGAGCTCGCGGACCTCGCCGCGCAACGCGACATCGCTTTCCTCGATGCCCCGGTGTCGGGCGGCGAGGAAGGCGCGCAGCGTGGCGCGCTCACGGTCATGGCCGGCGGCGACGAAACCGCCTTCGATCGCGTTCGCCCCCTGCTCAAGTGCTACGCCAAGGCCGTCGTTCGCCTCGGTCCCGTCGGTGCGGGTCAGCTCACCAAGATGGTGAACCAGATCTGCATCGCCGGTGCGTTGCAGGGCCTCTCGGAGGGACTCGCCTTCGCCGAGCGCGTAGGGCTCGATCCCACTCCGGTCGTCGAGGTGATCGCGCAGGGTGCGGCGGGTTCCTGGCAAATGGCGAACCGATCTGCATCGATGATCGATGCTCGTTTCGACTTCGGCTTCGCGGTCGAGTGGATGCGCAAGGACTTGGGGATCGCGCTCGCCGAGGCGCGCCGTAGTGGAGCGGCGCTGCCGGTTGCGGCGCTCGTCGATCAGTTCTATGCCTCCCTGTCATCCCGCGGGTTCGGCCGCGCCGATACCTCCTGTCTCATCGAGCTGTTGCGCGACGCGCCCTCAGGGCGCTGCTCGCTCCCGGAGCCGAAGAAGCGTTGAGTTTCCCGTGGGCCCGGACAGCCCTGGGCCCGCTCTCAGTCGGTTGAGGATCTGATGGCGCCTGAGTTTGTCTACACCCTTCAAGATCTCCGCAAAGTGGTTCCGCCCGATCGGGTCATCCTCGATGGCATCACGCTGGCGTTCCTGCCCGGCGCCAAGATCGGCGTCGTCGGGCCCAACGGCACCGGCAAGAGCAGCCTGCTGCGGATCCTGGCCGGGGTCGACACCGACTACAGCGGCGAGGCGCGGGCTGCCGCCGGGATTCGCGTCGGCTACTTGTCCCAGGAGCCGGAGCTTCCCGCCGGCCGAAGCGTCCTCGAGTGCGTCGAGGAAGGAGCGAGCGAGACCCGCGAGCTGCTGCGCCGCTTCGAGGCGGTTTCGGAGCGTTTCACCGAGCCCCTCGAGGACGATGCGATGAACGTGCTGCTGGCGGAACAAGCGGAACTCCAGGACGCGATCGAAGCTGCGGACGGCTGGGAACTCGAACGCCGCCTCGACATCGCCATGGACGCCCTGCAGCTGCCGCCCGGCGAGGCTTTGGTAGACACGCTTTCGGGCGGAGAGCGGCGGCGCGTGGCGCTCTGCCAACTGTTGCTCCGGAAGCCCGACTTGTTGCTGCTCGATGAGCCCACCAATCACCTGGATGCGGAGTCCGTCGCCTGGCTCGAGCGCCATCTACAGGAGTACCCGGGGACGGTGATCGCGGTGACCCACGATCGCTATTTCCTCGACAACGTCGCCGAATGGATCCTCGAACTGGACCGGGGGGGGTATTACCCGTTTCAGGGCAACTATTCCTCATGGCTCGAGCAGAAACAGGCGCGCCTCGATGCCGAAGGTAAACAAGCATCGGTTCGTCGACGTACCCTCGAGCGCGAGCTCGAATGGGTTCGCATGTCCCCGCGTGCCCGTCAGACGAAGAGCAGGGCGCGTCTCCGCAGCTACGAGGACCTGCGCGCCGCAGAAGAGCAGCGCCTTCCCGAGAGCGTCGAGATCGCGATTCCGCCGGGTCCTCGCCTCGGCGACGTCGTGATCGAGGCCGAACATCTCTCCAAGGGCTTTGGCGACCGACTGCTGATCGAGGATCTGAACTTCCGGCTGCCGCCCGGGGGGATCGTCGGCGTGATCGGTCCCAACGGTGCCGGGAAGACGACGCTGTTTCGGATGATCGTCGGGGAGGACATGCCCGACGCTGGGACGCTGCGCCTCGGTGACACGGTGAAGCTCGCCTACGTCGATCAGACGCGAGAGAACCTCGACCCGGGCCACAGTGTCTGGGAAGAGATCAGCGGAGGCGAAGAGGGTCTTCGCATCGGCAACCGCGAGATCGCGTCGCGGGCCTACGTGTCTTCGTTCGGCTTTCGCGGGCCCGACCAACAGAAGAAGGTCGGCGACCTGTCGGGCGGCGAGCGAAACCGGGTGCAGCTCGCCAAGCTACTCCGCAGCGGGGGCAACGTGCTGCTTCTCGACGAACCGAGCAATGACCTCGACGTCGACACCCTGCGCGCGCTCGAAGAGGCGCTGCTTGGTTTTTCCGGCTGCGTCGTGGTGATCTCCCACGACCGCTGGTTCCTCGACCGCATCGCCACGCACATCCTGGCCTTCGAGGGCGATTCGCAAGTCGAGTGGTTCGAAGGCAACTTCGAGGCCTACGAGGCTGACCGGCGCCGTCGCACCGGCGGGGACCCCGACCACCCGCGCCGCTTTCGCTTCAAGAAGCTCGAGCGCTAGCAAGCCGCGGCCGAAGGCCGCGGCGCGGCTAGGCGCCGAAGTGCTCGCGGATCCGGTCGATGGCGGTTTCGACGCGCTGGCGGTCGTTGAAGGCAGAGAGTCGAAAATAGCCCTCGCCGGCGGGGCCGAAGCCGGCGCCGGGGGTTCCCACGATCTGGGCGCGGGTGAGCAACGCGTCGAAGAACGCCCATGAGCTGCCGCCCACGCCGCTCGGGACGCGAAGCCAGATATACGGAGCGTGGACGCCTCCAAAGACCGCAAAGCCGGCGGCGGCGAGGCCTTCCCGAAGGAGCCGGGCATTCTCCATGTAGTACGCCACCTGCTCGCCCGTTTGCTTCTTGCCCTCGGCGGTAAAGACCGCTTCGGCGGCGCGTTGAACCGGATACGGAACGGCGTTGAACTTGGTGGCCTGCCGCCGCGCCCACAGGCCCTTCAGGCCGACGCGCTCGCCGGTACTCGAAGTGCCCTCGAGCATTTCAGGAATGACCGTGTAAGCGCAGCGCAACCCGGTGAAACCGGCGCGTTTGGAAAAGCTCCGCATCTCGATCGCGCACTCGCGCGCACCTTCGATCTCGTAGATCGAGCGCGGAAGCTCGGGGTCCTGGATGAAGGCGTCGTAGGCGGCGTCAAAGATCAGCACCGCTCCGCATTCCCGCGCCCATGTCACCCAGCGCTCGAGGATCTCGCGAGGGGCCACGGAACCGGTTGGGTTGTTCGGCGAACACAGATAGGCGAGATCGACTGCCTCGGCCGGCGGGTCTGGGAAGAAGCCGTTGGCCTCGTTCGCCTCGAGGTAAAGGACGCCCGCGTACCGACCTTCGGCGTCCGCCCCACCGGTGCGGCCCGCCATGACATTGGTGTCCACGTACACCGGGTAGACGGGGTCTGTCACCGCAATCCGGCAAGCGGCACCAAAGATCTCCTGGATGTTCCCACTGTCTTGTTTGCTGCCATCGGAGACGAAGATCTCGCTCGTCGAGATCTCCACGCCGCGCGGCGCGTAGTCGTGGACCCGGATCGCTTCGACCAGAAAGTCGTAGCCGTTCTCGGGTCCATAGCCTCGAAATCCGCTCGCGGTCCCCATCTCTTCGACGGCGCGCCGCATGGCCTCGGTAACCGCCGGGGCCAGAGGCAGCGTGACGTCGCCGATCCCGAGACGAATCAATTCCGCCTCGGGATGCGCTTCGAAGTAGGTCCGCGTGCGCCGCGCGATCTCCGGGAAGAGATAACCCGCCTTCAGCTTGAGGTAGTGATCATTGACCCGTGCCATCGCGGCAACCTAGCAGAGTGGCTCACTGGAGCGCTCCGCCGATCGTCGCGGGCGCGGGTCGCGCAGGCGGGGAGCTCTAGGGGTCGATCAAGACGCCCGGGTTCATCACCCCAGCCGGGTCGAGGTCGCGTTTGGCAGCCCGTAGGGCCGACGCGAAAACCGGCGCGATCTGGCGCTCGTACCACGGGCGATGATCGCGTCCTACCGCATGGTGGTGGGTAATGGTGCCGCCGTTGGCGATCACGGCTTCGCTGGCCTCCGCTTTGATCTCATCCCACTGTTCGAGCTCCCGGCCGCGGACGCCAGGCGCCAGGATGCTGT
>CAZTOE010000043.1:11720-21638 GCA_964615045.1 uncultured Spirochaetales bacterium | reverse complement strand
CAGGTCCAGGATCCGGAGCCTGAGGCCGCGGCCCCAGGCCGGTCGCCCGCCTTCAGAGGGGTAGCGAAGCACGTGCAGATCGATCTCTTGCGCCACGCGAAGGCCGTCGAGGAACGCGCCCACGATTTCGAGCGCCCCCTGGATCCCCGAGGCGAGCGAGCGGCGACACTGCTGGGGGCGTATCTGGCACAGCGCGGCCGGTTACCGCAGCTGGTGCTCTGCTCCTCGGCGCGGCGCACCCAGGAAACCTGGGAGCGCGTGGCCACCGCCCTGCCCGACCGTCCCGAGGTGAGCTTCGAGGAATCCCTCTATCTCGCTGATGCTCGGGCCCTGCTGGCCCGGCTGCGGGCGCTGGACGACGCGGTCCACCGGGTGCTGCTGGTGGGCCACAATCCCGGTGTGGAGGAACTCGCGTCGGGCCTGGCCGGCGCCGGGGATCGGCGCGCGTTGGCCCGGATGCGGGAGAAATTTCCGACGGCGGCGCTGGCGACGCTCGAAAGCCCGATCGAGCGCTGGGCGCAGTTGGCCCCGGGCGATGCAACCGTGAAGGCCTTTTTGGTCCCGCGAGATCTCATCTAACCTTCTCGGAAATGCACCAGGGTCCCCCCATTTACCCTCCTGCGGCAGCGGGGGCCGAGCCCCCGGAACCCGAGTCGACCGCGGGCGCCAGTCCCGCGCCGGGAGCCGGACAGGAAGCGGGACAGGAAGCGGCGAGCGAAGAGGTTGAGCTCAAGCTCGAGTTTCCGGCGGCGGCGCTCTCGGCGCTGCGCAACCACCCGCGGGTGCGCGCGCTCACCCGGGGCCGGGCCCAGACGCGCTTGTTGCGCTCGATCTATTTCGACACCCCGGGCCTCGCCTTGGCGCGCGGAGGGATCGCGTTGCGCGTGCGCCGGGTCGGCGCCCGTCTGATCCAGACCGTAAAGCTCCGGGGCGAGGCGCGGGCGGGCCTCTTCACGCGACCCGAGATCGAAACTCCGGTCAGCGGGGAGCAGCCCGATCTGACGCGCCTGCCGGATCTTGGTCTTCGGGGTGCAATCGAGCGGCTTCGAAAGGGCGAGGTCCTGGTGCCGGTGGTCGAGACCGAGTTCCGCCGCGCCCGGCGCCGTCTCTGGCTCGGCGAGAGCGAGATCCTCTTCGACCTCGACATCGGCGACGTCCGCACCGCGCGGGGCCATGCGCCGATTGCGGAACTCGAGCTCGAGCTGGTGCGCGGCGACCCGGTGGTGCTTTACGACCTGGCGCTCGAGCTTTTGGAGCAGGTTCCGCTGCGACCCTCGCAACTGGGGAAAGTCGACCGCGGCTTCGCGCTGCTGCGCGACGAGCGACCGACGCCGCTCAAGGCGCGGCGTTTGGAGCACTCCCACAACGCGACCGTCGACCACGTGATCGGCGCCGTCTTCGCGAGCGGCCTCGAACAGATGCAGGCGAACGAGCCGGTGGCGCGGCTCGGCGAGGATCCGGAGGGCGTGCATCAGATGCGGGTGGGCATGCGCCGGCTCCGCTCGGCCTTCACACTGTTTCGGGAGTTTCTGCCCGACGCGTCGGCGCAGCCGCTGAAGAATGAGCTGCGTTGGCTCGGTCGCGAGCTCGGCGTCGCGCGCGACTTCGACGTCTTCTTGGCCGAGACCCTCGGCCCGCTGGTGCTGCAATTTCCCGACGACGCCGCGCTGAAACGCCTGCGCGACGACACCCGCGAACTGCGCGACGCCAGCTACGCCCACCTGCGAGAGAGCCTCCAATCAACCCGCTACGCCCGCCTGCTGCTGGAGCTGGGGCGTTGGGTCGCGGGCCGCGCCTGGTTGCACCAGCCGCTCTCGCCGGCGTCGGCGCGCCTTTACGCACCGGCTGTCGAGGAGGGACGGCGCGTCCTCCAGCGTCGCCATCGCAAAGCTCGTCGCCTGGGCAGACACTTCTCCCACCTCCGCGCCGAAGAGCTGCACGCGCTCCGCATCGAGCTGAAGAAGCTCCGCTATGGCGCCGAGTTCTGGCTGAGCTTGTACCCGCGCCGCAGCGGAGCGCGCTTCGTGAAGCGCCTCGCCGGGCTCCAGGACGGCCTGGGCCACCTCAACGATGTAGCTGCCGCGCGACGCTTGCTCGGCGAAACCCTCGAGTGGATGGGTCCGGAGGTCCGACCCGAGCATCACCGCGCGGCCGGTTTTGTCGCGGGTTGGACCGCCCACGGTGCGGCCGCCAGGCGCGTGCGACTCGCCAAGAGCTGGAAGGCCTTTGCCGCCGCGGACCCTTTCTGGAGCGAATCCTAATCGCGGCCGCTGGTTTGGGTTACAATGCGGACGCTTCGGTTCGACACCCCCGACCGTTGGCGCAAGACTCCTCGAGTCCCCTCCCCATGATGTTCGCGATCCAGGTGAAGCTCCGGCCGGATCAAACCGGAAGCTGGGTGTCATGAAGCTCTACCTCGTCCGCCATGGTCAGGCTCTGTCGCGCAAGAATGGCGAGCGCGTCGAACTGCTCCGCCCGCTCAGTGCAGAGGGCCACGCGCAGGCTCGAGCTCTGTGTGAATACCTAAGTGAGGAGCCCATCGCGCGCCTGGTGGCGAGTCCGTCGCTGCGCTGTCAACAGATGCTCGAGCCGCTGACCCTCGAATCGGGCGTGCCCATCGACGTCGACGAACGCCTTCTCGACGGCGAAACGGTGGGACGGGTACTCGAGCTGATGCCGGGCTACGGGGAGGGCCCGGTCGTCTTCTCCACCCATCGGGCGGTCATCGAAGCGCTGCTCCAGGTGTTCGAACTGGCGCCCGAAGGCGAGACCTCGATCTCCAGCCGCAAGGGCTCGGTATGGATCCTGGAAGGGCCCGGCTACACGCCCACCACCGCACGGTATCGGGAACCGACCGCGAAGCCGACCCAGTCCGGGCGATTGCGCTTTGCGACCGAGACGCTCAGCAGCACGCGAGCCGCGATTCTCGATTTGGGCAGCACTTCGTTCCACCTGCTCATCGCCGACGTTCAGCGGGAAGGCACCATCCATCCCGTCGTGCGCGAGAAGTTCATGTTGCGGCTCGGGGCCGTGATCGCCGAGCATGAAGAAGTCCCGGAAGAAGTGTGCCAGCGTGCCGTCGACGTCGCGCGCGATCTGCGCGCGGTGGCCGAACAGGAGAAAGCGCAGCAGCTTTTTCCGGTCGCCACAGCGGCGCTCCGCGAAGCGCGCAATGGGCCAGAGCTCGCCGAACGCATCGGCCGGGCCCTGGGAACCCCGGTGCGCATCTTGAGCGGCGAAGAAGAGGCGCGGCTGATCTTTCGCGCCTTTCGCGACCGGGTCCCGCTCAGCGACGAACGCTGCCTCGCCCTCGACCTGGGCGGTGGAAGTCTCGAGCTCGCCGCGGGAACGCGGGAGGGCGTGGAGTACGAGGCCACCTTGAAAATCGGGGTCGCGCGCCTGCACCGGGAACTGGTCCGCGGCGACATCATGCGGCCCGACGAAGAGGAGGCGATCCGGGAGCGGGTGCGGGGAGCTATCAGCCCCCACTTCGAGGCCCTGACGTGCCCGTTCCCTGTGCAAATCGTGGCGGCCGGCGGCACGGCGCGCGCGTTGCTGCGGCTTGTCGAGGAAGAGCGCGCCGCGCGCGGACCCCGGCCCAGATCGACGGCCCGGCTCGGGCGCAAGCGACTTCGCCGTCTCTGCAAAACGCTCTTGGCATCCAGCCACGAGGAGCGCCTACAGATACGCGGAATGCCCCGGCAGCGTGCCGACCTCCTCCCGACCGGCGCACTGATCCTTTCCGAGCTCGTGGACGCTCTCGGACTCGAAGCTTTCGTGGTGAGCGATTGGGGCCTGCGCGAAGGCGTATTGCTCGACGCACTGGTCGACCCCGCTTAGCCTGACTATTTCCCCTGCCAGTTCGGCTTGCGCTTCTCGGCGAAGGCCTTGGGACCCTCGACCCAGTCGGCGCTCTTCATCAGCGTATCGACCGCGGGGTACTTGGCGCGCATCGACTCCTCGAGCGACGCGATGTCGAAGCTGCGCATCGCCACTTCCTTGCTCGCCCGCACCGAGAGCGGGCCGCACTCGAGGATCTCCGACGCCCAGCGATTGGCGGCCGCAAGGAGCTGGTCGGGGGCGACCACCTCGTTCACAAAGCCGAGCTCTTTGCCCTCGGCGGCCGAGACGCGGCGGCCGGTCAGCAACATGCCCATCGCGTTCTTGAGACCGATCTGGCGGGGCAGCCGCTGCATGCCCCCGGCCAGTGCGGCGAGACCCACACGTGGCTCGGGCAACGCGAAGACCGCCCGCTCGGACGCCACGACGATGTCGCAGGCGAGCACGATCTCGAAGCCACCCCCCATCGCGACGCCATTCACCGCGGCGATCACTGGCTTGTTGAGGTCGAACCGCGAGGTCAGCCCACCGAAGCCCTTGGCCACGATCTTGAGCTCGTTGCCGGCGGCCTGGAATTTGAGGTCGTTGCCGGCGCTGAAAGCGCGGTCGCCGGCACCGGTGATGATGGCGATCCAGAGGTCGTCGTTCGCGGCGAACTCGTCGAAAACCTCGGAGAGCTCCTCATTCGCGGGCGGATGCAGGGAATTCATCACCTCGGGGCGGTTGATCGTGACGGTGAGAATGCGACCGGCGCGCTCTGTCGAACAGAACTCGGGCATCGAAACCTCCTTGCTCGGGGATCGGCATGATACCTCGATTCCCAGGGGGCGAGAGCAGATCGCGCTTTAAATGTTCTTCAAATCGGTGTAAGTTTCCGTCTGTGACCGCTACGCGACCACCCCGTCCGAGCCCGAGCGACCGCCGCCACCGCATCGCCGCCGGCCTCGACTGGTGTATCCGCAAGCAGGGTTACGCCGAAGCCACCCTCACCGACGTAGCCACTGCGGCGGGCATGTCGCCCAGCCACGTGCTCTACTACTTCGACGGCAAGCCCGCGGTCCTCGAGTACCACTTCCGGCACCTCTGTGAGAGCCTGCTCGAACAGGTGCGGGGGCTAGCGGAACAATCGCCCCCCGAACAGATCGAAGGGCTGACACGCTTGTTCTTCGGCGACTCCGATGCGGTCGGCGTCTACCTCGAAATCTTCGGCGTCGCGGTCCACAGCGAACGGATTCGGTCGATCAAGACCGATTGGGACCGCGAGATGCGCAGCTTCTTCGCCCGGCTCTTTGCGGCGACGCCGCGCGCCGAGGGTCTCCCGCCCGAAGCAGCGGCCGACCTCGCCTTCGCGCTCTTGATGGGCCTGCGCACCAATGCCTACTTCGACGGCTTCGACGCGGCCGGGGCCCTCGGGCGCTCTCGCGAGGCGTTTCGCGGCGAGCTCCTGAGACTCGCCGGACTCGCCCCGCCGACGACTTCTCCGACACGGCGTCTCGCGACGCCCTAGGACCTGCTGGGAGACCATGCCATGAAACTTCTCTGGTTCCATTTGATGCCATACACGGATCTTCCGCCGCAGTTCACGGAAGAGCACGATTCCGTGTGGGTCGATATCGACGCCAAGCTTTTCGATCCGACCAAGGCCCACACCATGTACAACGACTTCCTCGACGAGCTCGAGCACGCCGAGGAGCAGGGCTTCGACGGGATCTGTTGCAACGAGCACCACAGCAACGGCTACGGCCTGATGCCCTCTCCAAACCTGGTCGCCGCGACGCTTTCGCGGCGCACCAGCAAGTCGGCGATCTGCGTGATGGGGAACTCGCTTTCGCTCTACAACCCGCCCACGCGGGTCGCGGAAGAGTTCGCCATGCTCGATTGCATTTCGGGCGGACGCCTGATCGCCGGCTTCCCCGTCGGCACGCCCTTCGACACGTGCTTCGCCTACAGCCAGAATCCGAGCCTGCTGCGGCCGCGCTACTACGAGGCGCACGACCTGATCAAGCGGTGCTGGACCGAAACCGACCTCTTCGCGTTCAACGGGCGCTACAACCAGCAGGGCTGGGTCAACCCCTGGCCGCGCCCGCTTCAGAAGCCCCACCCGCCGATCTGGATTCCGGGCGGCGGCTCGGTGGAAACCTGGCAGTGGTGCGCCAAGGAAGACTACGTGTACGCGTACCTCTCCTACTACGGCTACAAGGCCGGGCAGGCGACGATGGACGGCTTCTGGGAGGAGATGGAGCGGATCGGCAAGGACCGCAACCCGTTCCGGGCGGGCTTCCTGCAGTTTGTCGGGGTGGCCGACACCGAGGAAGAAGCGCTCAAGCTCTACCGGGAGCCGGCGGAGTACTTCTACAACCGCTGCCTCCACATCGACCCGCGCTGGGCGAACCCGCCCGGGTACATCACCGAGGCGACGGTGCGCTCCAAGGTGGTCTCCCAGGTGCAGCGCGCGGCCGTCGAGGCGGCCCGCAAAGTCGTGGAAGAGCACGCCATGCCCACCTTCGAGGAGATGGTGGAGAAGGGCTACGTGGTGATCGGGAGCCCCGATCAGGTCGCCGAAAAGCTGCGCGAGGTGGCCATCAAAATGAACGTGGGTCAGCTCATGTTGCTGTTGCAGTTCGGCAACATGAACAAGGACCTCGTCTACTACAACACGGAGATGTTCGCGAAGAAGGTCAAGCCCCAGATCGAGGGCCTTTTCGAAGATGAATGGGAGAACCGGTGGTGGCCGAAACCGCTGGCCGAGGCGCAGCGCGCGACGCCGCGGGAGATCGCCTGAATGAGCGCGCCGAGTGAACGGCACGTGGAGCTCAAACGAGGTGGGACCTGCCGCCTCTGGGAGCGAGGAAGCGGGGATCCGATCGCGGTGTTTGGGGGAGGTCCCGGCTACCAGCGCTGGTCGCCCTTCCTCGAGAAGCTCGCGCAGCAGCGCCGCGTGGTGCTGATCTCGCAGCCGGGTTATCCCGGCTCGAGCCCGGGCCACCACGACCTCGACGACACCTGCGATTGGATCGCGATGGCGCTGGATCTGATCGAGGCCGCCGGCGTGAAAGGCGCCGACCTGATCGGGGAGTCGGTGGGGGGGATGCTGGCCGCCGAGGTCGCTGCATTCTCCGACACGCACGTGCGCAAGCTCGTTCTGGTCGGCGCCATGGGCCTCTACGATCCCGAAGAGCCGATCCAAAACCCCTTCGCGCTGCGCGCGGAGGAGATTCCGCCGGCGGTCTCCTCGAACCTCGAGGCCTTCGCCTCGGTGTTCGCGCCGCCGACCGATGACGAAGACGCCCAGAGCGAGTTCGAGATCATTGCGTATCGGGCGATGGAATCGGCGGCGCGCCTCATGTGGCCCTTCGGCGACCGCGGCCTGGCGAAGCGGCTGCACCGCATTGCGTGCCCAACACTGCTGCTGTGGGGGAGCGAGGACAAGATCGTGCCGGCGAGCTACGCGAAGCGATTCGCGGAGGGCATCGCGGGGCCGGGCGAGATCCGCTCCATCGAAGGCGCTGGCCATCTGGTGACCATCGACAACCCGAACGCCTCGGCCGAGGCCGTGCTCGGTTTCCTCGCGAAATAGCCGCGTCTCGCGTGATCGACCCGGAAAGGGGCCTCGAACGGACCGCTCTCGCGCTACGCGAGAACGAGCACCGCGGCCCAGGCGGCGGCGCATCCGGCCGCCACCACCGCGACGACCCCGCGCACCCAGCGCCGCGGCTCTCGTCGCGCCACCACCACCGCAGCGGCGAGTAGCCCTGCGAGTTCCAGCGTCGAGAACCAGCGCCCGTGGTGGGCGGGATCCCAGTAGGAGACCGGGCTCACGAAGCGCCAACTCGACAGCGGAAACCAGTGGGCGTGGGCATCCTCGCGGTGGAAGGGGAGATCCAGGGCGATGTGAAGGAGCGCGCTCGCCGCGAAGAACACCGCAGAGCGGCTTCCGCTCCAGAGTCCCACCGCGAGCAGGACGGTGTAGATCGGGACTGCGTTGAAGGCGTCGAACAAGAGTTGCCAGTGCGCCTCGAAGTAGACGTGATGCCAGATCTGCTGCTGCGGTAGACCCCGGGCCAGGGTTTGCCAGAGCCAGAATCCGAACATCGGCAGGTCCGGCAGCAGCGCGCCGCATAGAATTGCCCGCTCGCAGGCTCGGCCGCGGCCCCACCCGAGGAGCGCCCAGTTGATGAGAGCGTGACTGGGTGTATTCAACGCTTGGCGGGAAACAGCGCCCGGGTGCGCCGATCCCACTGGCAGAGCGGGTGGTGTTCCCGCGCGGCGCGCAGCTTCGCGAAGTTCTCGAGCCCCGCCTCGCGTTCCGCCTGCCACTCGTCGGCGAACCGGCCCGACTGAATGTCCTCGAGGATGCCCCTCATGCGGCTGCGGAGATCGAGATCGAGGAAGCGGATCGCCCGGGTCATGGCACCGTACTGACTCGTGTGGCTGTGGTGCTCCATCTGGGCGATCACGCCTTCCCGTCGCATGCGCTCGAGCGCGTAGGCGAACTCGCCGGAGTGGAGGATCTCGAGCAGCGCCGCCTCCGGCGGAAAGCCCGCCTCGACCAGGGTCTGCAAGGCGCTGGTCAGCACGTGGCCAAAGGCGGGCCCGAAGGCCTGCTCGTTGAAGAGGTCGAGCGCGGCCTCCTGCGCAAAAGAAAGCTCGAGGCAGCCGCCGCGCGTCGCGCCGATGCCCTTCGCCAGCGCGAGCAGGCGAGGCCACGCCCGCCCCGACACGTCCGCATGGACGCCCAAAAAAGCGGGAAATCCCTCGCCGCGCACAAAGCGCTCACGCACGCCCGGCCCGAACATGCGTGGTGCGAGCAGGGTGACATCGATATCGCCGGGGGGCGCAACCCGACCGAAGGCAATCGCATAGCCGGAAGCGAATGTGAGCGCCTTGCCGGGCGCCAGGCCGGGCCGCACGCAGTTCTCAAAAAGAGCCGGGAGCTCCTCGTCGGGCAGCAGCAGCAGCAACCAATCGCGCTCTTCCGCCACCTCCCCGAGCGACCTCGCTTCGAAGCCCTCCGCCGCGGCGCGCTTGCGGGAGTCATCGTCGGGCGTACCCACGGCCACGTGGATCCCGGAATCGCGGAGGTTCAGGGCCTGACTGCGGCCCTGATTGCCATATCCGAGGACACCGACGCCCACCCCCTCGAGGCACGCCAGCTCGGCGTCCGCGTCGCGATAGATCCTCGGCGTACCGTCCATCGTAAAAGCATAGGCGACCCGGGGCGCTATGGTTGGCCACGATGTCACTCGAGGGACGCGTCGCGTTGGTCACAGGAAGCGGTCGCGGCATCGGCCACGCCATCGCGCTGGCACTGGCCGCAGATGGGGCCGACGTCGCGGTGAATTACCGACGCGACGCGGAAGCGGCCCAGGCGACCGCGCGCGAAATCGAAAAGCTCGGGCGCCGCGCACGTCCCTACGGCGCGGCGGTCGACGATCGGCCCGCCTGCGAACGCATGGTGGAAGAAGCCCTTGGCGACTTCGGCCACGTGGACATCCTGGTGCACAACGCGGGCATCGCGAGCCGCGGCAAAACGGTCAAGAACACGGACCCCGATGAACTGCAACGGGTCGTGGGCGTCCACGCCCTCGGTCCCCACTTCCTCTCAAAGCTCTTGATCCCGAGCATGCGCGCGCGACCGCGCGGCGACATCATCATGATTTCGAGCGTCGCGACGCTCCAGTACGCGGCCGGCGGAGCCCCCTACAACATGGGCAAGGCCGCCATGGAAGCGCTTGCGTTCACCCTCGCAAAGGAGGAACGGCAGCACAACATCCACGTGAACGTCGTGGCACCGGGCCTCGTTGAGACCGAGATGGGGCGGCGTCTGATGAAGGCGAGCGCAGGCGTGGACGATCTGCGGGAGCTCGACGCCAAGATGCCCTTTGGCCGCGTGTGCCAACCGGAAGACGTCGCCGGCGTCGTCTGCTTCCTATGCTCGGAGCGGGCAGCCTACCTGACCGGCGAGAAGATCAACGTCTACGGCGGCGGCGACGCGACCTACAACCCCAGAGATTAATCCGATCGATGGACTTCGCTCGGCTGCAAGCGCAGCGGCGAAGCCGCGGAGCGCGCAGTGAG
>CAZTOE010000043.1:295-11620 GCA_964615045.1 uncultured Spirochaetales bacterium | reverse complement strand
CTGCGCGCTAGGCGCGCCACCGCGAACACGATCGCGTCCTGATGGACTTCGCTCGGCTGCAAGCGCAGCGGCGAAGCCGCGGAGCGCGCAGTGAGCCGTAGGCGAGCGAAGTTCACCAAGCTTGCCATCGCTGCGCGCTAGGCGCGCCACCGCGAACACGATCGCGTCCTGATGGACTTCGCTCGCCTTCGGCTCGCTGCGCGCTAGGCGCGCTTTGCGCGCCTAGCTTGCCGTCATCCCGCCGTCGATGGCGTAGACGGCACCGTTGATGAAGCGCGCTTCGTCGCTGCACAGAAAGGCCACCAACGCGGCGACCTCTTCGGGAGTGCCGTAGCGGCCAATCGGAATCAGCGACTCCATCTCCCCCTTGACCTGCGCCGCGTCCCCGGGATTGAAGCCCGCCTCGAGCGAACGCATCATGCGCGTCTCGATGGGCGAGGGGCAGACCGCGTTGACGCGGATGCCCTCGGCGCCGAACGCGATCCCCGCCGACTTGGTGAGGCCGATCACCGCGTGCTTGCTGGCGATGTAGGCGCACACCATGGGGTTGCCGACGAGCCCCGCCACCGACGAGGTGTTGACGATGACGCCGCCGCCGCGCGCGCGCAGCGCCGGCACCACGTGCTTCATCCCCAGGAAGACCCCGCGCACGTTCACGGCGAGCACCTGATCGAAGACCTCCTCGGGGTACTCCTCGATGGGCTTCACGACCCCCTCGATGCCGGCGTTGTTGAAGAGCGCATCGATGCCGCCGAAACGATCGGTCGTCTGAGCGACGGCGCGCTGCCAAGCGTCCGTCCGCGTCACGTCGGCGGCGACGGCGAGCGCCTCGCCACCGGCCTTCTCGACCGCGGCGACCACCCCCTCCAGCCCAGCGCCCTCGAGATCGGCGGCGGCCACACGGGCGCCCTCCTCCGCGAAACGCAACACAGCCGCCCGGCCGATGCCCCCGGCGGCTCCCGTCACCAACACGACCTTCCCCTCGAAGCGGCGGCTCATCGCTCGATACCCTCCTCGGTCTCCCGATGCCGGAGAGCGAGCGTATCACGGCCCTTGTCTTCCCGACGCGATCGCGCTGTGATGCCGCCCATCGCAACCCATGGATCGAGGAGAACACCGTGCAGCACTGGAAAGTCGAGCGCGACGGGGCGGTTGCCATCGCCCGCTATAGCAACCCGCCGATGAACTACTTCTGCGCCGAGGGGACGCAGGAACTGAATGAGCTGATCGAAACCTGGCGTGATCCCGCGGTTCGCGCCGTGGTGCTCGCCGGGGGCATCCCGCAGAAGTTCATCACCCACTACAGCGTCGAGGAGCTGGTCGCGATCGCGGAGGACCGCGCCGGCATGGAGGCGATGGGCACCGCCCTGAACCGCGGCTACCACTTCATGCTGCGCAACCTGCGCGACCTTCCGAAACCGGTGCTGGTCGCGATGACCGGGGACACCATGGGCGGGGGCTTCGAACTCTCGCTCTCCTGCGATATCCGCATCGCCGCCACCGGCGACCACCGCTTCGGACTTCCCGAGATCACGCTGGGGATCCTCCCCGGCGGCTGCGGAACGCAGCGCCTCTCGCGGGTGATCGGAGTCGGCAGGGCGATCGACTTCATCTTGCGGGGCCGGATCTGTCGGCCCGAGGAGGCGCTCGCGCTGGGTCTCGTCCACGAGGTGGCAGCCGACGCGGAAGCACGGGCGCGCGAGGTGGCCCAGGGCCTGTGCACGCTCTCCCCGGTTGCCGTGGCCCAGGTCAAGCGCGCCGTGTACCAGGGGGCGGACCTCCACCTCGAGGCTGGGCTCGAGATCGAAGGCGATGCCTTCATGACCACCATGTTCTCGGAGGAGGGGCTCGCGACGATGCGCGAGTACGTCGCTCAGCCGCTCGAGACGCGACGGGACTGGCTCGAACGAAAAAATGTGTTGATTCACCCACATAAAAATTCGTAAGAAGATTGCAATTTTCCCCCGTGGGAATTGAATAAAAATCTCCCGGCTTCGGGCAAAACGCAAAAAAACCTTGGAAACCGTGGGCCTTCCTGGGCCAGAATGCGCACCAACATGCGCACGTTTGCGTGTCGTGGGTGTCGGGTGGTGCAGATCTCTACACGCCTTGGCGTAGCCAGGGCCGGAGTCCGTCAATGATCGCGTGATCTGGCCTGCGGGATCGCGAAAGCGGTCCCTCGCCCGGCGGGTGCTGGACTTTCAAGGAGGGGAACCAAGTTGAAGCGCCTCAAGTCAACGCCGTCAACACTGTCAACCTCGCTCCCGATCGCGGCTGGCAAGCCCGGGGCGGGCTGCCGCTGGGGGCTCTTACTGGCCGCAGCGCTGATGGCCTTCGGCGGGGTGGTCCCGTCGGTGCAGGCCGACTGGTGGGAGGACAACTTCGAGGTCCACGGCTTCTTCACGTCGAAGCTGTACGTTCGGAGGTCGAACCTCGACTTTACCCAGAGTGCCAAGATCTCGAGCTGGCGCAGCGAGCTGAACCTCGAGATGGACTTCTTCCTCTATGAGGGCGAGCTGAACTCGCCGCTCACGGGCAAGGACGAGACGCTCCGCATCACCGGCTACGCGATCGTGCGCCCGACCTACGAGGCGGTGTACGACATCAACGACACCTGGGGGAAGGACCTCAACAAGGCGAACATCGGCACACGCTCGTTCTACAACGATCAAGCTTCCCACAAGGGAGGCCAGTTCCCCGGACAGGGCGCCCGGATCAATGACGAGTACACAATCATCAACAGTGACTCGACCACCGCCTTCACGGGGGCGCCTTCGCCGGCATTCTGCATCGACGACCGGGTGTTCCTCGGCTGCGTCGGTTCCCCGGTGCTGCCGCGCGGCTCGAAACAGGACCGCGTGGGCGGGCCCGCCACCATCTTCCAGTACCAGAGGCTGGCCACGAATGGTCTGACCTACGGCATCGCGCCGGGAGCTGGCTCTGTGGGACCGCTGGCCAACTCGCTGGCCCTGGCGGGCACCGAGTCGCCGCTCGCGCAGGCGTTCCTGGCGAGCCGGCACACGAGCCCGGGCTTTGGCACCGACCCCAACGCACGCGGCGAGAATTCGGACGCCGTGCCGCTGAACTGGTATCAGCCCGGCTACAACGCGAGCAACCCGAACACCTACGGCGACTCGAAGTCCTTCGACAAGGGCTTCGACATGAACCTGCGCCAGCACGAGCTCAGCATGGACTGCTTCGACGTGGCGCACCCCTACTGCTGGCTGCGGGAGTTCTACGTGGACATCGAGTGGGGCCGGACCAATTTCCGGATCGGGCGCCAGCAGATCGTCTGGGGGAAGACCGACGCCTTCCGCCTCCAGGACAAGATCAACCCGATCGATGTGGGCTACCACAATATCTTCCCCGACCTCGAGGAGCGCCGCATTCCGCTGCTCGCCCTCGACGTGATCCACAGCTTCGGCGACATCGGCTACTTCAAGGACGTCTCCTTCGAGTTCGCGTGGATCTTCGACCGCTACGTGGGCGACCAGGCCGGCCAGTGCGGCGAGCCCTATGCCTTTACCGGCCTCTGCCACTTCCGCGCCGACCTCGCCGGCCACCGCGGTCTCAACTGGGGTTCGCGCGTCTACGACCAGGTGAACTGGAAGCTCAAGAACACCGAGCCCTGGGCGCGGATCGAGTTCCGCATCCCCAAGCCCTCGATCTCGTTCTCGATCTCGGCGGGCTGGACCTTCGAAGACGCGCCCTATGTCGAGTACATCAGGGGCACCCAGTGGAGCGTCAACAACCCCAACCCCGCCGCGATGCTCTTCGTGCAGGGCTTCGGTGGGGGCTTCGCCATCGGCGACGCCAACGGCGACGGCCAGGACCCCTGGAACACTGGTTTTGACCCGATGGCCCAGGGCCCCGATATCAACGGCGACGGGATCATGGATCCGATCCCGGGTTCGACGTTGGATCTGGCCAATCAGGACCTGCTCGCATTCTGGAACGGAGCCGTCAACGGCACCTGCGGCGGCCAAATCGCCAGTGGGAACAACAAGGCCATCGGGGAGTGCGTCGATCCCTTCCTATTCTTCGCCTTCCCCTGGGTAGGTCAGGAGGCCATCATCCGCGTGAATCGGATCTTCACGCTGGGCGGCTCGCTCGACTACCAGATCCCGCGGATCGACACCATCCTGCGCATGGAAGTGGCGATGGACTTCGATCGCAAGATCGTCGATTCGAGCGTGCTGAAGGGATACAGCTCGAGCAATATCTTCCAGGCCGCTATCGGGCTCGACCGCTCGACCTTCATCCCCTTCCTCAACAGGAACCGCACCGCGTTCCTCTCGTTCCAAACCTTCGTCGAGCACA
This sequence comes from uncultured Spirochaetales bacterium, assembly GCA_964615045.1. Classification (GTDB taxonomy): domain Bacteria; phylum Myxococcota_A; class UBA9160; order UBA9160; family PR03; genus JANQRO01. Next base: position 7,300 of record CAZTOE010000043.1, on the reverse strand, counting down.
TCGTCGACTACAACGACGTGGGCAGCAAACGCGGCATGGTTCCCTACGAGAACTCGATCATCAGCACCTTCTTCATGCAGAACTACTGGCGCAACGACACGATCATCCTGACCAGCTTCGTGGCAGTGCTGTGGGAACAGCAGAACGTCGTGACGGGCCCGACGCTGCGCTACGTGCACAACGATCACCTGTTCTTCGACTTCGGCGTGAACCTGCTCTGGGGCCAGCCCAAGGAGTTCAACATCTGGGACGTCTGCCCCACCGCGGGCCCCGCATCGACCGCGCCGCAGACCCACGACGCGGGGCTCGGCTGCATTGGCGATCCGACGACCTGGACGCCCGGGCAGTGGACCACGCTCTACCGGGACACGGAGCGGGTGTCGGAATCGGCCTACGGCTGGGCCCGCCAGGGCATCGCCGACCGCTTCCAGCGCAAGCGCGACGAGATCTGGTTTGGCGTGACCTACCAGTTCTAGTCGCATCGGAGCGCAGGCCCCGACGGGGCGCGGGCCAGGCCCGCGCCCCGTTTCTTTTGCGCCGCCACGAGAGCGCCTAGAATCCGCGCCATGCAAAACGCCCTGCGCGATCTGGGTGCCGCGCTCGCCCTCACGGCCGCGGTGTTCGCCTGCTCGAGCCCGCCGGAGCCGACCAGGCCCACGGTGTTGATGAGCGCCGAGACCGAGGAGGACGTGGGCGCACCCGAGAAGGTCGAAGCGCCGACCGACGGCCCGGTCGCGATCCCGTTTCGCGCACCCAACTCGAACGGCAGCTGGGCCTACCGGCTGATCTTCGAGACGAGCGGCCAGCAGCAACTCCAGGTCTCCACCGACAACCGCGAGCGTGATCCCATCGAACAGTCGATCATGATCGAGCTCGAGTACGCCGAGATCCCCACCCAGAGCAAGCCCGGCAGCCGACGCGGCACCTACCTGCTCCGCCTCGACGCCCTGCACGCGCGGATCCTGCAGAGCGGCTCCCCGCCGCGGGTCATCGAGGTCGCCGACGATCGGTTGCGCGTCATGTCGGGGGAGGACATCGAGACCGATCTTTCGGGCGCCCAGCCCGAGGAGGGCCTCACGCCGCGGATGATTCTCGGCCAGATCTTCGGCCTCGTCGTCCACGACGCCGAGGGCAACCCGGTCTCGGTGCAGCTCCGCGGACGCCCGAAGGTTCGGGAATTTCTGGGCCAGTTCCCGCTGCGGGAGGGGATTGCCTTCTCGCGCATCGCGCGCCCGACGGAGCCCATCGAGCCCGGCTACGCCTGGGTGGCGCAGCGCTTCATGCCCAACGCCGTCGGCGCCCTGGGGCTCCGGCTCGACGTCGACTACTCGCTCACCGGGTTCGCGGACGTAGACGGCGTGCGCTGCGCCTGGATCCGCATCACGTCGAACGAGGACGGCACCGACGTGCCGAGCGCGTTGGGCTTCGACTTCGACCGCGTCAAGGCAGAGCTCAAGGGCGAAGCCTGGATCGAACTCGATACCTCGCGCCTGCGGCGGATGGTGGTATTCGACGAATCGCGCGCCGCCTATACGCGGGGGGTCGAACCGGCGCCGGTCAGCAACTCCCGCATGCGGTACAAAGGCCGCATGCTCCTCGAGCTGATTGATCCCAACGAGAAGCGCACCACCTGGGCCGAGGGGAAGCCGCGCTTCGAAGTGAAGTAGACCGAGGCCCAATGAGGAAGGGCCTCTCTCCCGTGGGAGAGAGGCCCTCGTTGGTCGGCGCCACGCGCGGGTGGCTTAGCGGCCCATTCTCTTGAGGCGCGTCGTGTCGTAGTACTTCTTGGCCTCGCTGACCTCGAAGAACGGCGCGCTCGAGTTGTCGAACTGCCCGACGTGCGAGTTCTCATTCTGGACGTTCACCACCGAGATGAAGGACCAGTTGAGGATGCGCTTGCCCGGGTTCACCGGGACGGGGCTGTCTTCGCTCCAGCGCCAGGTCCCCGTGATCATCTTGTAGGGCTGGCCGGCGCGATCGTACATGAAGGCAAAGATCGGCATGAAGGTCTGCTTGTCATACCAGAGCTTCTTGCGGCTGTAGGGGTGGCCCTTCTGGCGCGGGATGTCGTCCAGCTCGATGGCCGAGCGCTTCTGCCAGGATTCGCCGTCGAAGGCTAGGGCGTTGTAGGGACCGAAGCTGCAATAGTCCCATTCTTCCTGGGTCCCCAGGCGCTCCTGCCCCTCGACCATGACCGCCTCCCCGGGAATGATGTTGTTCCAGCACTTGCGCCCGAAATTACCCACACCGCCGCCGTAGGGGGCGAGCATGGTGGTCTCGCCCTGGAACTCCCACTGATGGTCCCAGGTGTAGCCAGCGAACATGTAGAAGTCCTCGAGCGAAAACTCGGTACCGAGCAGCGAGTCCGATTTCTGGGTGGCGGCGATGCGGCGCACGCGGCGCAGGGCCGGGATGTACGCCCAGGTATCATCCTCTTTGTCGGTGTTGTAGCGGTAGAGCAGGAACATGGTGCCGCGCAGGTCGAAGGGCGTCTTTACGTCGAAGAACTCGGCCCATTCCACCTCGGTGCCGGGGTCGAGCTCGTGAGCATCGGGGAGCAGGTCCGCGCGGGCGGAGAAGTAGGTACGGCGGTACTCGCCCTGGGCCAGGCGCCACTGCTCCTTTCCGCGGTTGCGCATGTTGTTGAAGCCCCAGTGGGGAATGTTGAGCCCGGAGCCGCCCTGCCAGCGGTAGTTGACGTTCCAGGCCAGCTTAAGGGCGAACTGCGGATCGTCCGGTGAGAGATCACAAGCGTGATTGGTCGCCTCAGTTGCCCAGTCTGAATACGGGAAAGGCTGGCCCGCCGTGTAGTTCGTGAGCGTTCCTCTCTCGGTGATCTGGGCCTGGCAGGCGAACTTGACCGTCGCTTCGATGTACTTCTGAGCCGGGCGATAATCCCCTGTGGGGACAATCTGCATCTCGAGGTCGTCAAACCCCTCGATGGCGTACGGCCAGTATTCGTCGGGCACGAGGCCCCGGATCTTCTCCACATTGGCCTGCGTGATCACGTCGCCCGGCTGGACGTCCGCGGTAGCAGGCATCGCCGCGAGCAGGGCGAACCCTGCCAGCGCCGCAGTGAGTCTCAAACGCATGCGCTTTCCCCTAGTTGATTGGGCCGACTAGAACCCGTGAATCGTGACCCGCGAGCGATGACCGAGGTCCCGCCCGAGTGGCGCTCCGGCACCCGCGCCGCACCACTTTCCACGCCCTCTGGGCCGTGTCTATCTAATTGACGCCGGCGGGCGAGTCGGTGGATTATACGCATCTTGGTTTCTGAATGCTTTGCAAATAGGGCCCGTTCTAGGTATAGAGCGACGTCTGGCGCCAAGGGGTCGCGCGTAGTTCGGTGAGGAGACGCCCAGCTCGGGCACTTTGAGAGGGGAACCCGCCGGGACGGCCACCGACGGGGGAGGGTATCCATTGCGCTTTGCTCGTTTCGGGTCTGTAGGGATTGTCCGAAACGCCCGCGCTCGCATCGCAGCGGTGCTGGCGGGCGGTCTCGTGCTCTTAGGTCTCGGGCTCCTCGTCGGGCTGGGCGCCAGCGCGATGGAAAATTTCTATCCGCCGCAAGACCAAACCTGGGCGATGCCGAAGGCCGACCTGTTCGCCGTCGCCATCGAAGGCGAGCGGGCTCTCGCCGTCGGATACTGGGGCACGATTCTCCTCTCCACCGATCGCGGCCAGACCTGGCGCTATCGCCCGACGCCGACCTCGCGGACGCTGTTTGGCGTCGACTTCGCCGGCCCCGACGACGCCTGGGCGGTGGGTGACGCGGGCGTCGTGCTGCGCTCCCGCGACGGCGGCGAGACCTGGGAGCAGGTGCGCGTCGAGGTCGAGGACCAATTCGGCGGTCGCGGAGACCTCGAGGCGGTGCTCTTCGATGTTTCCGCGATCAGCGGTGATGACGTGTGGGCGAGCGGGGACTTTGGCGCGCTGATCCACACGCGCGACGGCGGAGAGACCTGGGACCGACCCTTTCTCACGGAAGAAGTGTTCGGCGACGGATACCTCGCCGATCGCCTGCTCAACGCGATCGAGTTCCAGGATCGCGAGCGGGGCTGGATCGCCGGCGAGTTCGGAACCGCGCTCCGCACCGAAGACGGCGGCGAGACCTGGGGCAACCGAGCGTCCATCGAGGGCGCCATCTCGGACATCTACCTGTTCGGACTCGGCGTCAACGGAGAGCTCGACGCCCTCGCAGGCGGGGTCGGCGGCGTAGCCGTAGTGAGCCACGACGGCGGTCATCATTGGCAAGCCGTCCAGGTTCCGACGACGGCGGGTCTATTCGGCGCGGCGGCGCACGGCGGGCGCGGGCTCCTGGTCGGCGACCGGGGTGAGGTCGTGGCGACCCGCGACGCCGGCCGAACCTGGTTCAAGCCCAAACGCCCGAAGCTGTTCAACTGGCTTCAGGGTGCCGCTTTCGGCGACGACGGTCTCGCCCTGGTCGTGGGGGAGAAGAGTCTGATTCTGCGCTCTCTCGACGGGGGCGACAGCTTTGAGAAAGCGCTGGGCGCCGAGCCGGGGCCCGTCGCGGCGATCAGTGTTCCCGAGAGCGGCCCCTCGCCCCAGCCGGGTCGAGCCGACGCAACGGCCACACGCGGGGCCGGGCACTAGGGCCGCGCGGCGCTTCAAACGAATCATCCGCTCCGGGCGGGGCCGCTGGACCCATCCGACGCGGCGGCACGAGGTTAGCCATGGATCAAATGATGCTGCGCTTCTCGCGGTTCTTCATCAAGCACCGCCTCGTCAACCTGATCTTGATCGGCGCGGCGACCTGCTACTTCGGATACCGCGCGCTCCAGCTCCAGGTGTTCAGCCAGTTCATCGACCTGCTCCCGCGCAACCACCCCTATATCCAGGTGTACGAGAAGTACAACCGCCAGTTCGGAAGCGCGAACATCGTCACTGCGGCGCTGGTGGCAAAAGAGGGTGACCTCTACCGCGAGGAGTTGCTCGAGAAGGTCTACGCCTTCCACGATCAGATCGACAAGATTGAGGGCGTCGACCACGACCAGGTCTCCTCGATCGTCAGCATCCGGATCCGCGACCAGCAGGTCGACGACGAGGGGATCCTCCAGTCGAAGCAGATCGTCGGCGAAGAGGCGCTTGCGCTGCTGGAAGCGCAGTTTTTCAGCCGTCGCACGATCGAGCGGGCCTTGGGCCGAGGCGTGGCCGCACCGCAAACCCTCGCGGAGCTGAAGGAGCTGGTCAGAGCTCGCAAGGTCGAGCTCATCGAGATCCTGGCCCCCTCGGCGGCGCTGAACCTCGACCGGATGGAGGACCAGAAAGAGGCGCTGCGCCTCAAGAAGCTCCGCGAAGAGAACGCCGAGCTCGAGTTTCTGACGCTGCGCCTCTTCGAGTTGCCCGACGACTACACCCTCCAGGGCATGAAGCTCGTCGGCCCCGAAGGCACCTTGATCCCGCGGGCGATCATGGAGGGGCTTCCCGACCGCATCCACCAGAACAAGCAGGTATTCGGCCGTCTGGTGTCCCTCGACGACACCGCGGCCCTCGTGATCGCGGGGTTCCTCGAAACGCGCCTGGACTACAAGGCCATTTTCGACCGCCTGCGCGAGCTGAAGGCCGAGCTCGAAGCCACCGGGGATCTCGAGGTCCATCTGACGGGCGTTCCCGTGCTCGCCGGCTGGACCTTCCACTACGCGCCCGAGATCGTCCTGATCCTGCTGCTCTCGCTCCTGGTGCTGCTGGTGCTGCTCTACATCTACTTCCGGCACTGGTATGGCGTGATCATGCCCTTCACCGGGGCGGTGGTCTCGGCAATCTGGGGGCTCGGATTCATCGCCATCATGGGCTTCCAGCTCGAGCCACTGGTGCTGGTGATTCCGATGCTGATTACGGCGCGGGCCATCAGTCACTCGGTCCAGTTCGTGGAGCGCTTCTACGAGGAGTACGAGCGGCTCGACGGCAACAAGGAAGAAGCGGTGATCAGCTCGATGGCCGAGCTGCTACTGCCCGGAACGCTCGCCATCATCACCGATGCCTTCGGGATCTTCGTGATCGGGGTGTCCTCGATCTTCCTGATGAAGAAGGTGGCGCTCTTTGGTGCCTTCTGGGCGATGTCGATCGCGATCACCGAGATGCTGCTCAACCGGTTGATGATTGCGTATTTCCCGGCGCCGGCGAAGATCGAGCACTACACGCCGCCCGCGGTGCAGCACGTGCTCCGCAGCATCGGCGCCCTGGCGACGGGCGCGACGTCGTCCAAGGTGATCGCGGGAATCTGGGTGTTGATCCTCGTGGCCTGCTCGACGGTGGCACTCAAGGTCGGCGTCGGCGAGTCGCGCCCGGGAACGCCGATCCTCTACGAAGACAGCGAGTTCAATGAATCGGCGCGGGTGATCTCATCCAAGTTCTATGGCGCCGATGATCTGGTGGTGTTCGTCGAGACCGAGCAACAGCAGGGCGTGAACCGGCCCGAGGTGATGCGGGAAATCGAGACCTTCCAGCGCTACATGGAGCAGGGCGACAAGGCGGGCGGCTCGATCTCGATCGTCGACTTCCTGAAGGCCATCAACCGCACCTTCCACAACGGCGATCCGCGCTGGTTCGCGATCCCGCCGACGGATCAGGAGATCGGTGGCCTCCTCTACCTCTATGAAGCGGGCTCTCCCGACCCCAAGATCCTGAATCCCTATCGCGACCAGAACGCTCAGGTGGCCGCGGTCCGCGTCTTCTTCGGCGACCACCAGGGCACCACCATCCGCCAGGCCGTGGACCGCGCGGTCGAGTACTTCGACACGCGGCCAACGGGCCGCGTTTCGGTCCGGCTCGCAAAACACGAAAAAGACTTCTGGTCCGACGTCTACTGGTGGCTCGGGCCGCTGGCCCCGCCGCGGGCCACCGAGCTGGAAGTCAAGGTGCGCCAGGACGACGGCACCTATCAGGTCGTCGAAGTCGAGAAGCCCGACCGCGTCGAACCGCCGCCCGAGGACTCCACCGAGTGGATCCTGACGTTGCCGCGCACCACCAAGGAGCTGGTCCGGG
>CAZTOE010000043.1:0-285 GCA_964615045.1 uncultured Spirochaetales bacterium | reverse complement strand
GCTCGCGGAGTCGGGCTTCGACACGGTGCAGAAGATCGCGGACGCGAGCGTCGACGAGCTCTCGGCGGTGGAGGGCTACGACCTGGTGACCGCGTACGCGTTGAAGAAGGCGGCGGAGCTCGATCGGCGCCAGTACCGCGTCACCCAGGAATGGATCGACGAAGAGCGGGGCATCCACGCCCAGGTCCGCCGGCGCGGGCTCTACGAAGCCGATGAGCTCTGGGTGGAGTACCAGGGTGCCGATTTCAACCGGCGCGAGTCGGGACGTTGGGCCGAGGGAGCGAG
>CAZTOE010000042.1:0-21749 GCA_964615045.1 uncultured Spirochaetales bacterium | reverse complement strand
CGTGATTCACAGCGGTCGGCTGGGCGATTACGGCAACCTCGTGATCGTCAAACACACAGGGAGGTGGGCTACCGTCTACGCGCACAACCGCCGCAACCTGGTCCGGGAGGGAGCCTTCGTCGAGAAGGGCGACGTGATCGCCGAGGTGGGTTCGTCGGGCAACGCCACCGGGCCCCATCTCCACTTCGAGGTTCGCCGGAGCAACGCCGCGGTCGATCCCCTGGTGTGCCTGCCCTGAGGAGACAACGTTGACTGCCTCCATCGACCTGCGCCGCTTCATCCGCGACATCCCCGACTACCCGAAGCCGGGGATCCTGTTCCGTGATCTGACGCCGCTATTTGGTGACGCGAAGGCCCTGGCGGGGGCCGTCGAGGCGCTGGCGGCACCGTTTCGCGATGCCGGGATTGCGCGCGTGCTGGGCATCGAGTCACGCGGCTTCGTTGTGGGCGCGCCGGTGGCACTGGCCCTCGGGGCGGGTTTCGTGCCGGTTCGAAAGGCGGGCAAGCTTCCCCACCAGACGATTGAGGAGCACTACGACCTGGAATACGGCACTGATTGCATCGAGGTGCACGCCGACGCCGTGCAACGCGGCGAGCGCGTTCTGTTGGTCGACGATCTGCTCGCCACGGGTGGAACGGCGGCGGCCACCCTTCGCCTCGCGCGCAAGCTCGATGCCGAGATCGTTGGCTGTGCCTTTTTGGTCGAGTTGACCGCCCTCGGCGGACGTGCCCGGCTCGACCTCGAGCCGGAGCAGATCCACGCGCTGCTCGATCTCTAAGCTTCTCGGCGGTCCCGACTCGGTGTAGCATGGCGCCTCCAACAGGAGGTCCCCATGGCAAGTGTTCAAACGCAAGCTGAGGTCGCCGCCTCGGTCGGCGAGGTGTGGCAACTCCTCTCCGATTTCGGCGGCCTCGATAAGTGGATCGACGCCAGCGTGATCAAGAGCTGCGAGTGCGATGGCAACCAGGTCGGTGCGGTTCGCGTCCTCACCATGCCCGACGGCGCCGTGATCCGCGAACGGCTCGATGTACTCGACGCCAAGGCGCATCGCTTTACCTACTCGATCCTCGGCGAAAGCCCGATTCCCGTCGATCACTACAGCGCGACCGTGAAGCTCACTGCCGCCAAGGGCGGGACGCAGATCGATTGGGTCAGCACCTTTGAGCCCCGCGGCATCTCGCAAGCCGACGCCGAGGGCGTGGTGAGGGGCATCTACGAGGGAGGCGTCGCCGGGATCCGCAAGGCCGTAGGCGGCTGAGCGCTGGTGCGCCTCGGGCTCGCCTTCACTGGCGGCGGCATGAGCCTGGCCCAGCTCCTCGAGCTGGGCGGCGCCGCCGAGCGGGCGGGCTTTGCTTCGCTCTACATGACCGAGGCGTGGCGCAGTGGGTGGGTGCCTCTCGCTGCCCTCGCCTCGGTCACCGAGCGGGTTCGGCTCGGCCCCTACGTGCTGAATGCCTACGGACGGAGCCCTTTGCTCACCGCGATGTCCGCGGTCGACTTCGACGAGCTCTCGGGGGGTCGGCTCCTGCTGGGCGTCGGCGGCGGCAACCGGATCATCAACGAGCAGTGGCAGGGGACGCCCCACACGCGCGTCCTCACCAAGATGCGCGAGTACGTGACGCTCTTGCGGCGGGCGGCGCGCACGCGTGCCGGCGAGCGCCTCGACTTCGAGGGAAGCGTGCACCGCATGCACTGGACGCCCGCCGTGGATCCGCGGCCCGAACCCTTCCCCGTGTATCTCGCGGCCATTTTTCCGCGCATGGTCCGAGTTGCGGGGGGGTGCGCCGATGGCCTGGCCTGCGGCGCGATGCTTTCCGCCGAGTATCTGCGCGACGTGATCTGCCCCGCTGCGCAGCGTGCCGCTGAAGACGCCGACCGCGACCCCGCGGCGCTGGGCTTCATCACCGGCGCGCTGGTGGCGGTCAGCGAAGATCGCGAGCGCGCCCGCCGCGCGGCGCGCGAAGCGATCTGTGGGCTTTTTGCGCCGCTGCCGCATCCCTACTACGAGTTTACGCTCCGCGAACAGGGTTTCGCGCAGGCCGCCGACGCCGCGCTTCGCCACATGCCCGCGGGCGAGCTTGAGGCCGCCGCCGAGGCGATTCCCGACGCGTGTCTGGATCGCCTCGCGATCGCCGGGACGCCCGACGAGTGCCGCAAGCGCCTGGCCGAGTACGAGGGCGTGGTGGACGAGCTCGCGCTCGTCAATGTGCTGCCGCCGCAGGCCGACGACCCGCGCGACGCATACACGACGCTTTTCACCCTGGGAAGGAGAACCCCGTGACGACGCAGGACGTATCGCTGGAGGGCGCGATCGACGCCGATGGCCACATCCTCGAGCCGCCCGATCTGTGGGAGAACTATCTCGAAGCGAAGTACCGCGATCGGGCGATCCGGATCCGCACCGACGCCCAGGGCTACGAGATTCTCGAGTTCGATGGCCGACCGTCGCGGCTGTGCCAGCCGGGTTTCCCGGGGATCCTGGGGGCGATGGGGGAGCCGGATATCCTTCCGAGTCCCGAGCGCACCTATCTCGCCGGCACGCCGCCGGGTGCGATGAACCCCCGCGAGCGCGTGGAGCGTCTCGACGGGGAAGGGCTGGCCAAGGCCGTTCTGTACCCGACCCTGGGCCTGCTCTGGGAGGCCGAGGTCTCGGATCCCGAACTCGCTGACGCCTATTGCCGCGCGTACAACCGCTGGATCGTCGATTTCTGCTCCGAAGCGCCGGGGCGCCTTTATCCGATCGCGCACATCTCGATGGCCGACGCCGACCTCGCCGCGCGCGAGCTCGAACGCGCCGTCAAGGCCGGCTGCAAAGGTGCCATGTTTCCGGCCTACACCTGGACCGGGAAGTCGCACGGCCACCCCTACTACGATGTGCTCTGGGCCAAGGCCCAGGAGCTCGATGTGCCACTGGCGCTGCATCCGAGCTTCGAGCCGCTCCAGTTTTCGCCGCACACCCGCTTCGACGAGCTCAAGCTCACCGAGCCGATCGACTTCACCTTCTATTTCGACGTGTGCGTCGGGCACAGCATGCAGCAGGCTTTCGTGTCTCTGTTCAACCACGGCGTGTTTGAGCGGTTTCCGCGCGTGAAGGCGGTCGTGCTCGAGTCGCAGGCGGGTTGGATCGGCTACCTCCTCGATCGTATGGATGCAGTGTGGGAGGGCCCGCTCAAGGCGACCACGCCACTCAAAGCGAAGCCCAGCGAGTATTTTCGGTGTCAGTGTTGGATCTCGTCGGATCCCGACGAACGGGCGCTCCCCCACATCATCGAGTACGTGGGGGCCGACCGCTTCTTCTGGGCTTCGGATTTCCCGCACCCCGACCATACCGCGGACTACATGAACCGGCTGCGTGGACTGGTGGCGCCGCTCTCACCCGAAAGCCGCGCGAAGCTCCTCGGCGAGAACGTGGCGAAGGTGTATCAGCTGGACTAGGCAAGCGGCGCTAGGCCGCGCGCAGCGAACCGATGGTGAGCGGAGTTCATCGGGCCTGTCCCCCGCGTTTGTCGGCCCACGCCTGGAGCTCGCGGATACGCGTGTATCCGCCGCTCCCCTCGACGATACCCTCTTCGCGCGCGTCGTGGATGCACGCCACGGGACACAGCGGTGCGCAGAAGCCGCAATCGATGCACTCCTCCAGCCGGATGGCGAAGCGGCCCAGGTAATCGTCTTCGACGCGGAAGAGGGCGTCGACCTTGCCCGGACAGGCGTGGTCACACGCTCCGCATCCGATGCAGGTCTCGTCGATGTAGAAATGCCCGTTGCGGCCGGCCACCTACGCCCCCGCGGCGGCGGGGAAGCTCGTTTCGAACTCGGCGGAGGCGTTCACGAACTCCTGTAGGCTCTGGTTGTAGCGGAAGTACAAATCCTTGCGCAGGGGATCGTCGCCGACGAGACGGATCGGGGTCCCCATGTGGCTCAGCCGGTTCAGGGTGTGCTCGAGATCGGGACGGCCCCCTCCTGCGGCGATGCTCTCGATCATCTGGCGCCACACGGCGAGAGGGGCCTCCAAGACGAAATCCGCTTTGCCGGCGTCGCCTGCGCCAGCCTCGCGCAGCTCGACGACGCCGAACTCCTCGAACTGGATGAGCACCGTCCACGGCCCGCTTGTGGGATCGCCATCGGTCACGCAAAAGCCGGCGGTGCAGTCGACGTAGCCCAAGTGCTCGTGGCGCGCGCGGTGGTGCTCCATGAGCTTGCCGAGCCGCTCAAACCACTCAAGCGAAGGGAAGGGCGTGGCGGCTTCGGCGGTCTCGGTCATCGGTCGCTCCGCAGCGTCAGGCCGTGGCCCAGGGGAGCGTGTCGGGGATGGTGCACCGATCGCCGCGCTCGAAGCCGGCGCGCAAGCAGCGCTGCTTGTACTCGTCGATGAACATCTGCCACAGGTGTCCCAACCCCTCCATTCCCACATCGATCTTGTCCAGCCCGCCGCCCAGCAAGACGGCAACCGGTTCGATGAGCGCCGGTTCGGTAAACGCGGTGAGAATGACCTGCTCGCCGACATCGGCGAAGCGGTGCATCTCCTCGAGCGCCGCGTCGCGGTCCGGGTGATGATCGAGGTAGTACTTGAACTCCATCACGCCGTAGGACACGTGACGCGCCTCGTCCTGCAGACACCGTCGAAAGATCTCCTTGTCCACATGGGTCTTCGCGATCATCTCTCCCGACCGGAACACCGAGAGCACGAGTCCCTCGCCCAGCAGGTTCAGCAGAAAGGTCCCCATCGTGTGGGTGGGTGCTTCGAGAATGGCCTGCAGGGCCCATTCGAAACCAGGGGCAGCGTGGAGCAACCCTCCGCCCGCAATGGCGCGCTTGCGGAACACCTCCTGGTGCCGAGCCTCGTCCATGATCTGGGTGGCGATGAAGCTTTTCACCTCCAGGAAATCCTGGGGAATCCGGTGCAGCCATTTGGCCGGGAAATCGCCCGCCACGAACTCCACCTCGGTCAGGAAGGTGCAGAGTTGGCAGGTCGCCTTTTCGAGGTCCTCGGGCAGCGCCTCGAGTTCGCTCCAGGGAATGTCGCGCGTGGCGTCCCACTGGCGGGCCTTGGCCTCCTCGTAGAGTGTCTGAATGTTGTCGGCCCACACTTCGCCGCGATCGAGGACGGTGTAGTCGCCCACCGTGGGCATCTCCGCACGGTAGGGATCGCGAACCGCACCGCGCGGCGCGAAGTTGAACCACTCGGCACGATCGGGGAGCGAGCCGTAGCCGCGGACGTTGTGGATATCGGTGTAGGTGAGACCGCGGGATGAAACCTTGGCGCGCCGGCCCCAGTTGGCCTGCGTCGTATCGAGCCAGTGGAGCGAGTATTCGCCGCGCTTCACCCGACTCACGTTGCGCTCCAGAACCTCCGACCACGCCTTGTAGTGATTGCGGAAGGCGTCTTCGTAGCGGGCGAGGCCCTCTTCGTGGAGCGCGAGGGCGGCGGGGAGCGGATCGAGTTCGTGGACGCGGACGGCGTCAGACATGGTCGGACCTCCTCGCGATCTGCCACAGGCTAGTTACTATTGTGAAAATTGTCAATAAGGGGTTAAGCTGCTGCTCGATGGACCCGCGCCTTGCAGCCAACCCCCCGAAGCGGCCCCGTGCCCGGCGGCTGCCGCCGGAAGAGCGCCGCGCGCAGCTCCTCGGCTGCGCGCTCAGCGTATTCGCCGAACACGGCCTGGGAGAGGCCCGCCACGCCGAGATTGCGAATCAGGCCTCGGTGTCGGTCTCCACAGTGTTCGTATATTTCCCCACCCGAGAGGCGCTGGTAGAAGCAGTCCTCGGGGAAGTGGCGCGCTTCATCCTGGATGAGGTCGTTGCACCGCTTCAGGCGAGTCCGGCCCCGGCGCCGAAGATCATTCGCGAAACCGCCCTGGCGTTCGCCAATTCGATCGACACCCACCCGGACCACGCGCGGGTGTGGCTCGACTGGAGCACAGCGGTGCGGGATCGGGTGTGGCCCCGCTATCTGGAGTTTCAGGGGCGCATTCTCGATGCGTTTGCGCGCGCCCTTGAGCGGGGACAGCGGGAGGGAACACTCGATCCCCACCTCGATGTCGAGGACGCTGCCCATCTCATCGTGGGCTCGGCGCACATGATCGCCCAGATGAAGTTTACCCATCGCGATCCCGATCGCGTCGAGCACTTCATCGATACGCTCACGCGCGCGGCGCTGACGCGGGTCTAGCGCCGAGGTCTGGGTGCGGCCGGGCTAACGCCGGCGTCGAGCGGGAGCGACCAGACCGACGAGACCCAGGCCGAGAAGCAACGCGGTTCCGGGCTCCGGGCTGGTGGTGATCCGACACTCGTGAGATCCACCGTCCCAGCTCTTGAAGCCCAGGATGTGCTCGGTGATCTGCTCGTAGTCTTCGTGGCTGTGGCGCCGAAAGTGGGGACCGAGGACCGGATCGTCCCCGCCCTCCAGCCTGCTCATGACTTTGGACATTCCCTCGAGAAAGCTGCCGGCGAAGGTCCAACCGACCGATTCCCGCGCGTGCCTGTGACCCCAGGCGTCGTGATTGTCGAACTCGAAGGTGATTCGATCCGCACTCGCCGGGCTCGCGGCGAGGAGTAGCGCGGCGGCGGTTCCGAGGACGAGACGGTGCATGCGGGTTCCTTCCGAGTTTGAGCAAGCGAGCTGCTCGCACCGGGAAGCAGCAAATTTTATTCCAAGCTAAATCTCATGTATTTCAGAAGGTTAGATCCGAGTTTCCAGATCGGAAGTGAGTTTTTTTGACACTTTCTTGGAACTCGAGAACGCTCAATTCTTGCGCAGCTCGAAGCGCCGGATCTTCCCGGTGGCCGTCTTGGGAAGGCCGTCGACGAACTCGATCCAGCGCGGGTATTTGTGGGGTGCGAGTCGCGCTTTGACGAAAGCCTGGAGCTCGCGGCCCAACATCGCATCGGGACGGCAGTTCGGCCGCAGCACCACGAAGGCCTTGGGTTTCAGCAACCCATGCTCGTCGGCGACACCGACGACCGCCGCCTCGAGGACGGCGTCGTGGCTCGCCAACGTGCTCTCGACTTCGACCGGCGATACGTACTGACCGCTCACCTTCATCAAATCGTCGCTGCGGCCGACGTGGGTATAGAATCCGTCCGGCTCGAGGCGGTAGCTGTCGCCGGTGCGCAGCCAGCCCGGCTCGAACATGGTCGTCGCCGTCTGCTCAGGCCGATCGTGGTAGCTCCGGGCGGCACTTTCGCCGTAGGCGAGCAGCGTTCCCACCCCGCCGGGTGCCACGTCGCGGTCCTGCTCGTCGACGACCCGCACCCGGTAGCCCGGCACCGGGATGCCGCTGCTCCCGGGGCGAACTCGGCCGGGCCGGTTGGAGAGAAAGATGTGGAGCATCTCGGTGCTCCCGATTCCGTCGAGAATCTCCACGCCGTAGCGCTCTCGCCAGCGCTCGTAGAGTGGAGCCGCCAGTGCCTCGCCCGCCGACGCGCAAAGTCGCAACGAAGGTAGGGCAGGCGGGGCATCGGGGTGAGCCAGGAGGGCGGCGTAGAGGGTCGGCACGCCGAAGAACACCGTCGGCTGCTCGCGCTCGATCACCTCAAACACGGCCTTCGGGGTAGGGCGCTCGGGCAAGAGTACGGTCTCGGCTCCGAGCCAGAGCGGAAAGGTGAGCCCGTTGCCCAGGCCGTAGGCGAAAAAGAGCTTGGCAGCGGAGAACACGCGGTCAGAGGGCCCGAGCGCCAGAATCTCGTGTGCGTATTGGTGCGCAGTGATCGGAAGATCGAGGTGGCGGTGGATGACGCCCTTGGGCTCCCCGGTCGTCCCCGAGGTGTAGAGCCAGAAGGCGGGGTCCCCGGCTCGGCTGCGGGCCGGTGGGGGCGCGGCCGAGCCCGGAAGCCCCGAAGCGGGGGCGCCGCGTTCGACCCAGGTGCCGCTCGGATAGAGCGCCGGATCGGCGAGCGCCTCCGGCAGTTCGGGGTCGATCCAGGCGCCGCGCACCTCCGCATCGCGGGCGATGAAGGCGACCTCTTCGGCTGGGAGCAAAGTCGAGATCGGGATCGGGATCACGCCGCCCCGGAGCGCGCCCAGAAACACCGCGTGAAATGCGGGCGTGTCGAGGAGCAGAAGAAGGATTCGATCACCCGGAGCCGCACCGCGCTCGGCAAGCCGGGCTTGCACCGCCAGGGCACGCTCACGCAAGGTGAGACCGCTCCAGCGCTCGCCACGGCAGTGCAGCAGGGGCCGCGTTCCGTGCGCTGCGGCGCGCGAAAGCAGTGCCTCCCCCGCATTCCACGCGGCGTCGGGGTCGAGCCGGACGTGCGGCGCCGTCATCAGTCGAGGCTCAAGCCGGGACGAGCTTCTTCCCGTAGGCGGCAGTCTCGACCAGCGCCGTGTCGAGATACTCGATCACCTCACAGATCTTGCCGTCGCGCAGCCCGAAGACGAACACATAGTCGTTGTTGTAGTCGGAGCCGTGGATGGTTTTGGCCTGGCCGCGGGCCAGCGCCACGACACGATCTCCCTCGCCGATCAACTCGTCGACGATCAGCTCAATCTCTCCGTCGATCTGCTTGCGCCAAGGGACGAAGAAGTCGTTCACCAGCTGTTCGCGGCCCCGGTAGGAGCCCGAGACCGGCGTCGTCCCCTGGAGCCGATAAAGGATGTCATCGGTGAAGAGCGCGAAGGCGCCTTCCGCATCGCCGCGGGCGACGCGGTCGAACCATTCCTGGACACACGCTTTATTGGGCGACATAAATCCTCCTCAGCGGCTCGCGGGCTTCCCGATCGTACCCGCGGCGACCAGGGCGTCGAGCTCCTCGGCGCTGATCTCGAGGTCGCGGCCGAGAATCTCGGCGGTCGCCTCGCCGAGCACCGGCGCCGCGCGCAGCGGCTCGGTGCCTCCCGACAAGCGCGCCGGACAACCGAGCAGCTCCACCTCGCCCCACGACGGGTGTTCCACACTTTGCACGAAGCCCCGCGCGCGCAGATGGCGATCCTGGAGCAGGTCCGCGGTGTCGAGGACGGCGCTGCACGGGACGCCTCCTTCCGCCAGCACGCGCATCGCCTCGTGCTTGTCGCGGCCACGGGTCCATGCGGCGATCATCGCCGCCAAGGCGTCGGCGTTCGCATCGCGAGCCTCTTTGCTCGCGAAACGCGGGTCGTCCGCGAGTTCCGGGTGGTCGATCGCCTTGCATAGCGCTTGCCACATGCGCGGCGTCGCGACGACGATGTAGACATAATCGTTGGGCCCGCCGGGTTCACAGGGGTACAGGTTGATGTCCGGCCCCATCCCGGTCCCGGTGCGCGGCGTCGCCTCTTTCCCAAAACCGGTGCCGAGCGCGATCATGGTGCGCATGTAGTACGTCATCGCCTCTTGCATCGAGAGCTCGATGGTTTGACCCTCGCCGGTCTTGAGGCGATGGGCGTACGCCGCGGTGATCGCGAGCGCGAGCTGCACGCCCGTTCCGGCATCGCCCATCGTGGGTCCCGGACGCATGGGCGGCCCATCCGGTTCGCCCGTCACGGAGAAGGCGCCGGCCGCGGACTGCGCGACCATGTCGAAGCACTTGTAGGACGCGTAGGGTCCCGAAGAGCCGAAGCCCTTGACGCTCGCGTAGATCAGACTCGGGTAAAGCGCGCGGAGGCGCTCCGCGTCGAGACCCAACTTTTCGACTACGCCGGGACCGTAGTTCTCGACGAAAACGTCGTAATGGGGCACCAGGCGGCGCAAGAGCTCCCGCCCATCTTCCGTCGACAGATCGACGGTGATGCTGCGTTTATTGCTGTTCCAGTACAGGAAATACGGCGAATCCGGCTTGCCGGTACCCACGTAGCGGCCGGGATCCCCCTGTTCGGGTTTCTCTACCTTTACCACCTCGGCACCGAGCCAGGCGAGGGCCTGGGTGCAGGAGGGCCCCGCCTCATAGAGCGTGAGATCGAGCACGCGCATTCCCGAAAGTGCCGGCATCGTGGAATTCCTCCCGTCCAGCATCCTAGCTCACCCTTCAGCGGACGCGGTCTTGAGGCAAGGGGCGCAGCGGCGCGCGCGGCGCGCGGCGCGGCGGCACCGCGCCGGCCAGATCCACCCAATGCACTACGCGGCCGCGCTGGCCGCGGTAGGGCGCCAGGAGCTCGAGCATGCGCGCATCGTCGGCGCGCCGCTCACCCGCCAGGTTGTACGCCACCCGGTGCGGCAGGTGGAAGTCGCCCAGCGGCACGACATCGGGCTCCCCGAGCCAGCGCAGCAGCAGGCTCCGGGCCGTCCACACGCCGATCCCGGGGAGCGCCCGCAGGCGCAGCTCCGCCGCCTCGGGTGACATCGCGGCGGCCTCTTCGATGCGGCGCGCGCGAAATCCCACTTCGCGAAGAGTCGCCCCCGATCGTTCGAGGACGCCCAGCGGCGGCAGCGCGGCCGGCGGAAGCTGCGCCAGCCGGGTAGCAGCGATCGGAAGCCAGAGATCGGGGAAGGGCCCCGGGGCGGGCTCGGAAAAGGCGCGCGTCAGGTTTCGGAAGGCGCGTCGCGCTTCCTTTCCCGAGACCTTCTGCTCGAGCACGACGAGGATCAGCGCTTCGACGAGGCGCGGCCAGCGCGAAAGCCGAACCCCGCGCGCACGGCGGGCGAGCGCTTGGAGCTCGGCGGGCACCTCGGAAAAGGGGGAGTCATCGTCTTCGAGCCCCGCCCAGCCCGCGGCGTGTTCGAGCGCCCAGGCGGCTCCGGCGCCCCAGGCGCGGGCGCGCAGCACGCCGTCGCCCTCGCTTTGCAACACCAGGGTGGCCGGGCCTTCGGGGGTGCGGGTCGCGCGGATCGCCTGCAAATCCCCGATCCGGGTCGTCGGGTCAATGGCGCCGGCGTTCTGCGCGGCCAGCGTCCTCGCGAGGTCGAGGGCGCCCGCGAAGCGAAAGACGCGTTCCTTCAAGGTGTTCCCGCGTCCGCGAAGGGAAGGGCGCGCTGCGGGTCCCGTTCGTCGTGCGCCAGTTCAAGCTGGCGCAACTCCTCGAGGTAGAACCCGGGTAGATCGTGGTAGCGCGCGCCTGCGAGCAGGAGCCCCAAGTACCGCCGCGAGGGTTTTCGGCCTGCGCACCCGCGCGGCGAGTGGTACGTCCACGCGCCCAGCTCCGCGCCGTCTCGATCGCGAAGACGCACGGCAATGCGGTGGTAGAAGCCGCGGTGGACCCCCTCGCTACGATCGAGACGGGCGAGCTCCTCCCTGGAGATGCGATAGGCAACCCCCCAGACCCGGTCTTGGCGTCGCGGCACCACATTGGCCACGCCCCTTTCCCCGCGTCCCACCGGGAGGTCGAACCGCAAGCCAAAGCCCGGGAGCTCCGCGACGAGGGCTTCGGTGGGCCGCATGCCCCGTCGACCGAGGAAGGTGCGCGGATCGAGGTTGCTTCCGTACGCGAAGTACCAATGGGCCGTGGGTCGATCTCCAACGCACGCCTCACGGCGCGGTCCACGCTAAAGGAGCGCCCCGGCCAGGTCCTCGAGCTCGGCCAGGAGCTCCTGTTGGTTTTGGCCCCGAAGCCAGATCACGAGGTTGTCGGCGCCGGCCTTCTCGAGTTGGCTCACTTCCGAGGCGGTTCGAAACAGACCGTCCGGTGCGAAGGCCGTGATGTCCAGGCTCTTCGGATTGCGCTTGAACTGCGCGGCGTGCTTGTTGATCGCTGCCCGACCGTCAGCGATTTCCTGCGGATCGGTGGCAAAGGGCAGCCACCCGTCGCCCCATTCCGCGACCCGTTGATAGACGCGCGGACTTCCAATGCTCCCGAGCATCACGGGCGGGTGGGGCTTTTGCGTGGGCTTGGGGTTACAGATGACCGGATCAAAATCGTAGTACTTGCTGTGGTACTCGGCCTCGTCTTTCGTCCACAGCTCTTTCATCGCGAGGATCGAATGGCGCGTCTGGGTCCAGCGATGTGCGAAGTCACCGCCCAACACCGTGCACTCGGGTTCGTTCCAGCCCGCTCCGATGCCGAGGATGAAGCGGCCGCCGGAATAGTGGTCGAGCGTGGCGACTTCCTTGGCGGTGAGGAGTGGGTTGCGTTCCGGGATCAGCAGGATGCCCGTCCCGAGCCGGATCTTCGAAGTGGTCGCCGCGGCGCGGGAGAGCGCGACCAGCGGATCGGGCATCTTGAACAAGTATGCGGGCGTCTGTGCGCCGGGCTGCTTGCCGGGGTACTCGTCGGCAGAGCCGACCGGGATCACCGTGTGGTCCGGTGCCCAGTACGAGGCGAAGCCCAGCTCCTCGGCCCGCTTGGCAATGACCGCCGGATCACCGGTCGGAAGATCGTTCAAGACCTGAAATACGCCGATGCCGATCTTGGCCACGGAAACCTCCTCTTCCGACTGCGGTGGGTCGGACTCGTGGGGAACGGTGCCCGTCGATGGTACTCGACCCGAGGGAGGCCTTGCACCTAGAAGAGGCCCTGGACCTGACCGTTGGCGTCGACGTCGATCGCGTTCGCTGCTGGCACGCGAGGGAGCCCGGGCATCGTCATGATGTCGCCACAGATCACAACAATGAATTCGGCGCCGGCGGCGAGGCGGACCTCGCGGATGGGAACACTGTGCCGCGAAGGGGCACCGAGCAGCTTCGGGTCGGTCGAGAAACTGTACTGGGTCTTCGCCATACAGATCGGGAAGGAGCCGTAGCCCTGCCGCTCCAGCTGCCTGAACTGGTCGCGGATTTTCTTGTCGGCCATGATGTCGTCGGCAGCGTAGATGTGCGTCGCGATGGTGCGGACCTTTTCCCACAGCGGAAGTTCATCGGGGTAGAGCGGCGCAAATTGGCTCCCTCCGCTCTGCGCGACTTCGACGACTCGGCGCGCCAGCGCTTCCGCGCCGGCGCCGCCCTCCGCCCAGTGGGTGCACTCGATCGCCTGCGCCCCTTGTGCCGCCACGCTGTGTCGAACCGCTTCGCTCTCGGCGTCGGTGTCGGAAGTGAACCGATTGACGGCGACGATCACCGGTACCCCAAAAGATTTCACGTTGCGGATGTGGCGGTTCAGGTTGGCGCAGCCCTTGCGAATCGCGTCGACGTTCTCGGCCTGTAGGTCCGCCAGTGCGACGCCCCCGTGCATCTTGAGAGCCCGCGCCGTGGCGACGATCACCGCTGCGGCAGGCTGGAGTCCCGCTTTGCGGCACTTGATGTTGAAAAACTTCTCCGCTCCCAGGTCGGCGCCGAAGCCCGCCTCGGTGACGACGTAGTCGGCGAGTCCCAGCCCGGTGCGCGTGGCGATCACCGAGCTGCAACCGTGGGCGATATTGGCAAACGGGCCGCCGTGCACGATGGCGGGATTTCCCTCGAGGGTTTGGACGAGGTTCGGCATGAGCGCGTCGCGCAGCAGCACGGTCATCGCGCCGTTGGCTTGGAGGGCCGCAGCCGTCACCGGCTCCCGCTTGCGGGTCTGACCGATCACGATGTTACCGAGCCGCCGCCGCAAGTCGCTGAGATCACGGGCCAGGCACAGGATCGCCATCACTTCGGATGCGACGGTGATGTCGAAGCCATCCTGGCGGGGAAAGCCGTTTCCGATGCCGCCCAGCCCCACGGTGATGTCGCGCAGCGCGCGATCGTTCATGTCGACCACGCGGCGCCAGGCGATACGGCGCACGTCGAGGTCGAGGGCGTTTCCCCAGTGGATCTGGTTGTCGATCATGGCGGCGAGAAGGTTGTGGGCCGCGGTGATCGCGTGGAGGTCTCCGGTAAAGTGGAGGTTGATGTCCTCCATCGGTACGACCTGCGCGTAGCCGCCGCCTGCCGCCCCTCCCTTCATGCCAAAGCAGGGCCCGAGACTGGGCTCGCGCAGGCACGTGAGGGCGCGCGCGCCAAGGCGCGCCAACCCGTCGCACAGGCCGACCGAAGTGGTCGTCTTGCCTTCGCCCGCCGGGGTGGGCGTCATGCCGGTGACGAGGATCAGCTTGCCGCGCGGCCGCTCGGCGAGCGAGCCCAGGTAGGCGTACGAAAGCTTGGCCTTGGTGCGGCCGTAGTGGATCAGGGCCTCTTCCGGAATCCCGAGTGCGGCGCCGACTTCGGCGATCGGCCGCAGCTTGGCTTCCCGGGCGATTTCGATATCCGATTTCACCGAGCGGGTTCTCCTTGGCGTGCTTTCGACCTCGCCATGGTATCAAGAACTGGCGGGGCCGATTCGGGGCCGTTTCGCGGATGGCAAGGAGGCAGGGTGCTGAGCAACACGGCGTGGTGGTTGGGGTTGGCGATCATGGCGGGCGCGCTGGGCGGCATCCACGTCCCGATCAATGGCGCCCTCGGAGCCCGGATCGAATCGACCCTCGTGGCGACCTTTGCCTTTTACGGCGTGGCGTTTCTGGCGATTGCCGCCGTGAACGCGATTGCGCTCGACCGCGCGGCGTTTGCGGCGCTCGCCGACGTCCCCGCCTGGTACTTCGTGCTTCCGGGGCTGATCAGTGTCTGGGTCGTCGGGGCCAATACCTTCCTCATCCCGCGCCTGGGTGCCGTGGATCTCTTCGTGGTCGTGGTGGCTTCGCAGCTGGTGGTCCGCAGCGTGGTGTCACACTTCGGTTGGTTCGCGTCGCCGGTCGATCCGGTGGCCTGGCCCCAGGTGCTGGGGTCTTTGCTGGTGGTCGCCGGCGCCTTCCTGGTGGTCCGCTACTGAATCAGCGGGCGCAGAGCGGGTGCCTCGCGTACTCGCGGGTGCTCGCGCGGCGATCGTCGGGGAAATAGGTGACGTCGCAGAGGTAGTACTCACCGGACCGTTCGTCGTGGGCGACACGGGCGCGGTAGGGAACGGGCGGAAGGTTTTGCTCGCGGGTCTCCGGGCTGCTGTAGGCGTAGTCGACACTTCGCAGCGGACCGTCACCGGTGACGACGCAGCGGCCCTCGGCGCGAAGCTCGGTATAGCCGAGCTCCCGCTCCGTGATCCGCCGCACGAGTTTATCGGCCGTCGTGCAGAAGCCCGACGACCCGGGAGAGCACGACGCCAGGGCCACGGCGACCGCGCAGGCGGCAATCGGGCGGCGCGCGCGCCGGCTGCGCGCCGGCACGGTCCATCCCGCCGATGCTTTGGCCGAGCGCCCCAAGCCGGCAGGGTCTCCCCGAGCCGGGACTAGACCCGCTTCCGAAGCTGCAGCCACGCGAGCGCACCGAGTACCGCTCCCAGCAGCGCCGCTCCCTGCGGCTCGGGGAGCGCCATGATGTCGCCCCGGATCTCTCCATTGGGAAACGCAAAGGTGTGCAGGTTTAGGTAGGTGAGCCCGGCCAGCAGGTCATCCTCCACATCTTCGGGCACCACGACGGGCGGGCTGACGGTGACGAAGATCCCGGCGCCCCCCGGCTCCACCCACGCATTGAGCGTGCCCAGGATGACCGCGATCGCACCAGTTTCGCCCGGGCCGCCGAAGTGAAGGTGAAACGGAGAGCCCTGCGCCACCGGATTCAGATCGCCGAGCGAAAGCTCCGTGACCGAACCGTCGACGACCATGAAATTCGTGTCGGTATCGTAGAAGACGGACATCGTCCCGACCGCCGCGCTACCCGTGGGCGTGGGCACCTGGTCCCCCGTCATCGACACCTCGAACTGAAACTGTTCGGCGCTCGCCAGCGTCGCACACAGCATCCACCAGGGCGCGGCGACCAGGGCCGCGCGTCGCATCGCTTGTCGCATCGCTTCTCCTTGAGCGCACCGGGCGACGACCCACGGAACACGGTCGGGGAGCATGACAGAAAGCGGGTGCGATTTCAGCACAGGACCTCTTCGCTCCTCGTCACGCGATCCCCCCGCTCGCTCAGCCGGCTTCCCCTTCGGGTCGCAGCGCCGCTCGCCAGTCCGCCGGGAGGGAGCGCAGGTGGAGGTCGCGCTGCGGAAACGCGATCTCGATGCCGGCCTCGCGAAACGCTCGATCGATTGCCATATGGAGCTGGTGCCGAATCGGCAGGACATGGCCCACGTCGGGACTGAAGGCGCGCAGCTCGAAGGAGAGCGAGCTGTCGCCGAAGCCGAGGAAAAGCACCTGGGGCGGCGGGTCTTCGAGAACGTCCGGATTCTCTTCGGCCACGCGCCGGAGCACCTCGACGGCTCGTCCCGTGTTCGACCCGTAGGCGATGCCCACCGGCACATCCACGCGAAGAACCGCGTCCGAGAGCGACCAGTTGATGAGGCGCCCGGTGACGAACTCCTTGTTGGGTACGATCAACTCCTTGCGATCGAAGCCGGTGATCCAGGTGGCTCGGATGCGAACCTTGGTCACCGTGCCGCTCATCTCGCCCACCGTAACGGTGTCGCCGACGCGCACGGGTCGCTCGAACAGGATGATCAGCCCCGAAACGAAGTTCGCGAAGATCTCCTGGAGGCCGAACCCGAGGCCGAGACCCACCGCAGCCACCAGCCATTGGATGTTGGCCCAACCGACGCCCACCATGCGGAACGCCAGGACGACGCCGGCGAGCGTGATCGCGTATTTGATGATTGTGATGTAGGCGTAACGCTCCCCCTGTCCGAGTCCGACGCGCCCGAAGATCAACACCTCAAGCAGGCCCGGCAGGTTGCGGACAAGCGCGAGCGTGACAAGGGCGACCAGAAACGACAGCAGCAGGTCCGCCAGCGTGATCGGGACGAGTTGCTGCTCGGTGGTCAGGCGCTGCTGGCCCGCCGCGTCGGTCACCGGGACCGTGACGGTCTGGGTCGTGGGCCAGAGCTCGACTTCGCGCAGAATGCCGAAGGCGGGTAGCACGTCCGCCCAGATCGCCCAGAGGCCCAGCACCACGGCGAAGAGGGTCGTGCTGGTCAGGAGGCGGCTGGTCTGCGCGGTGACGGCGGCGAGATCGACCTCCTCTTCCGGGATGTCGGGCAGGTCGCCCTCAAAACCACCCAGCGGCGGAAGTCCCCGCTGTTTTTCGTCGCGGGCCTCCTGGCGGCGGCGGTTCTGCTCGATCGCAACGCGCCGGCGTGCGATGAGCGACCAGCGAACGGCCAGGGCAAAGGCCACGAAGAGCAGGAACAGGAACTCGAGGGTGAAGTGGTAGCGGGAGGCAAGCCGAAGCGCGGTCCAGTAGTAGCCGCGCAGGGCCCCGACCCCCAGTAGTACGGGAATCGCGACGGCGACCCAGCGGGTGAGGCGCCATACCCAGGGTCGTCTCCAGGTGCGTCCCGAGGCGCGAAGGATGTCGGCCAGGGCGCCGCCGTGTTCGCGGAGCGTCCAATACGTGAACACCGCCGCTCCGGTCATTGCCACCAGAAAGGCGAGCCGGCCGATGCTTTCCTTCCAGAGGTCCTCGCCGCGCATCTCGAAGACGTAGATCAGGAACGCTGCAGGCACGGAGACCGCGGTGAGCCAGAAGAACTGACGCCGGAGTTTCCGGATGGCGTCGTCGGGCCATCCCAGGTGTGCCTGTGCGAGGCCTCCCCTGGCCAGAACCTGGCGCGGAAGCCGCAAGCTCAGCCAGACCAATGCGGCGCCGAGAATGCCGTGGGCGAAACAGCGCGTGAACTGGGTGGCATCCGGGGAGAGGCCCAGACGCCAGCCGAGGTAGGCCAGCGCGACCGGAGGCCACACGACCACGAACAGGGTCAGACCAAGGACGCCGAGCGTCGGACCGTAGTGGACGCATTGGGGGTTCTGCGCGATCTCGCCGAGCTCGCGGATGCGCGGCCGGATGCGTCGGCCGAGCGCGAGGCCCGCGGCGAGAAGCGCGAGAAAGAACGCATTCAGGAGGGGCAGGCTCGTGGCGACGTCGCGCAGGCCCCGCCCGAGCTGTCCCCAATAGCGCGGACCGAAGAGCCAGCGGAGCGCGTCGATCCCATCCGAGACGAGTTCCGGGGGGATGGCGGTGCCGCTCGGCATCCACAGGACCCGCTCGTCGATGAAACGGACCAACGCCTCGGTGCCCGCGATCAACTCCTGCTGCTTGGCGTCGAAGTCGACCAGCTTTTGGAAGTAGGCGTCGTAGTCCGCCAGGATGGCATCCAGATAGTCGCGCCGCGTGGCCAGCAGCTGGCGCAGGAGCTTCTCGACCTCGCGTCGATCGGCGGGGGGCACCGAAGCTGAGAGACCGGCCAGCGTTGAAGACACGACTTGGTCGACGTCGGCCAGGGCTTGCCGCTCCTCGCGTAGCTCCATTTGTTCGAGCTGAACTTCGCGGATGCGATCCTGTCGCATCCGGATGAACCGGCGGTACTTGCCGACGTCCGGTGCATCGGACCGCTGGCGGCGCAAAAGGACTCCCAACGAGTCGCTTAGGCCCGCGGCTTCGATTCTTCCGGTGAGCTCGGCGAGCGTGGCCTCCACCGCGGCGAGCTGCTCGTCGGCGCGGGCGAGCTTGCGCCCCACGTCGTCGATTTTCTCGACCAATCCATCTTCGCCCGTTCGCAGCCGCGCGAGCTGCGCGTTGCGCTGCGCGAACGCTTCGACGTTTTCGCGCACGGCGGGCGGAAGCGCGGTAGCGCGCTCGAGCGACTTCAGCGCCGAGGTCGCTTGCCGCTCCGCTTCGAGCTGCTGCTGCGCCTTCAGGGCGTCGCGCAGCCGCTCGGCGCGCCGCTGCTCGTATGCGATGCGAAGCGTTGCGCGATCGCGGCGCTTGCGGAGGAGCACACCGCGTGCGTCGTAGCTGCGGAGCTCGCTCTGGTAGGCGGCGATCTCGTGCTCGAGGGCCGAGCGCCTCGCCTGCGCGAGCTCATCAAAGGCGGAGACCGTGTCGGGGTCGGCCTCGGTCGTGGGTGGTGGCGACGCGTCGAGCCTGCGCAGCCGTTCCCTGGCGGCGGCCATCAGCTCGGGGACACGCTTGCGCCGCTCAGACCGTCGTGCCGCCTCGGCGTCGAGCTCGGCTGCCTCCTGGCGCGCGAGGGAGAGGCTTTGTTCCGCCCCGAGGAGTTCGACTTCGAGCTCTGCGAGGCTCGCGCGAGCGGAAATCTTGAACTCGTCCGACGCCTCGAGTTGGACGATCTCTCGCTCGATGACTGTGAGGCGCTGCGGAGCCTCTTCCTGCGCCCGCTCGTACTCGGCGGCCCGCGCGGCCCACTCCTCGGCTCGCGCGCGAACCTGGGCGAGCTCGGCGATCAGCTCTGCCAACCCGCCACTCCGCGCGCGCGCGCCGGGCTCGACCCGAGGGGCTTCGTCCGACGGAAGGCTTGATGTGCCCTCCTGGCCGGCCGCGGTGACGGCGTGGAGAACGCCCAGGATCAGGGCGAGAGTGAGCACTCGTCGCAGCGGCTCATACCCGGCGATCACGATCTCCTCGCGCCCCACTCAGCGGAACTCGCTCGTTCCCAGCGAACTCAGTGCTCGGGCGCGTCGCAGTGTATCCCGGCGCGGTGCCGGAGCGACTGCGGAGTGCCGTGAGCGGAGATCCGGGATACTGTGAGCTCGCGATCGCCGCCCGTAGCTCGCCCCGCCGCCGAGATTGCACAGGGATCACTCGATGCTGTTTCCCTTGGCACTGACCCTGCTTCTGGCCCTCGTCGTCCTGTTTCTCCTCATCGAAAGCATGGGCCACGAGCGTCATCTGCGGGCGATCCCGATCCGCATCCACGTAAACGGGACGCGCGGGAAGTCTTCGGTCGTGCGCCTGATCGCCGGCGGTCTTCGAGCCCACGGAACCAGGGTGTTCGCGAAGGTCACCGGCTCGCTGCCGCGCATGATCATGCCCGACGGAACCGAATATCCGGTGCACCGACCGGGGCGACCCAACGTGATTGAGCAATTGCGGATTCTGAGCGTTGCCGCCCGCGGCGGCGCCGAAGCGGTGGTCGTCGAGTGCATGGCCCTCCAGCCACAACTCCAGTCGTTGTCGGAGCTCCGATTGATCCGAGCCACCCACGGCGTGATCACGAACGCCGGCCCCGATCACTTGGACGTCATGGGACCCTCCACCCGGCAGGTCGCCCTGGCGCTGATGGGAACCTGCCCCGTCGCTGGGAAGTTGTACACGGCCGACCGGGAGCATCGCGACTTGTTTGAGGTCGCTTGCCGAGACCGCCAGACCGAGCTCGAAGCGGTTGACCCGGACGAGATCGCATCGGTCTCCGAAGCTGAAATGGGGCGTTTTTCCTACGTCGAGCACAGGGAGAACGTGGCGCTCGCGCTCCGCGTGTGTGCGTCGCTCGGCGTTCCGCGCGACGTGGCGCTGCGCGGCATGTGGGAGGCCGCCCCCGACGTGGGTGCGCTGCAGGAATACGCGCTCGATTTCTTCGGCCGTCGCATCCTGTTCGTCAGTGGCTTCGCGGCCAACGATCCGCGCTCGACCGAGCGAATCTGGAACATGACCTTGGAGCGCCACCCCTGGGCTGAGCGACGGATCATCGTGCTCAACTGCCGCTTCGACCGGCCCGACCGATCCCGGCAACTGGGAGAGGCGCTTTCCCGGTGGGCAACGGCCGATCGCTACCTCCTGGTGGGGAGCGGGACCTACGCCCTGGCCCGGAGCGCGGTCGCCAAGGGCGTGCGCCCCACGCGGCTAACGCCATTGGAAGGCGCCGCGCCGGAGGTCGTCTTCGAGGAGATTCTGAGCTCATGTGGTCCCGCCACCCTGGTTTTGGGCGCCGGCAACATCGGCGGCATCGGCCTCAACCTGATCCAATACTTTAAGAACCGCGGGCAACCCTCCAATCCGGGCCATCCGCAGTTCGGAGCCGCGCCGGAGCAAAGCGCATATGACTGATCCCGAAATCCTTGCGGTTGCGATTGGGCTGGTGGTGAGCCTGCTCTTCTCTGAGGGATTCGGCGTCGTGCCGGGCGGAATCATCGTCCCCGGTTACCTGGCCCTCCACGTGGACGACCCGTTTCCGATCGCTGTCACACTCGGGGTGAGCGCGCTCACCTATTTCCTGGTTCACTCCCTTTCCGCGGTCGTCATCGTGTACGGGCGCCGCCGTACCGTACTGATGATCCTGACCGGCTTCTTGCTGGGCTCGCTCGCCCGTGCCGCCCTCGGCCCGGGAAAGCCCATCGGGCCGTTCGAACTCGACGTGATCGGCTACATCGTGCCCGGCCTCATTGCGATCTGGATCGACCGGCAGGGTGCGGTCAGCACGATCTCCACGGCCATCACCGCGAGTATCGTAACGCGACTGGTGACGATCCTCGTCGACGGGATCTCGCTCTGATGCAGAGGCTCTATTGGCGACCCCACCGCGTTTCGCAGCGGGTCTACCTGGTGATCGCCGTGATCGCGATCGCGGGTTTCGTGGCCGTGGAGCGCTTCGAGACCACCATCGTCCAGCCTTGGTTCGAGGAGAAACTCGAGGCGGCTCGCCTGATGCAGGCCGGCATGGAGCGGATTCGGGAGCACCGGGTGCAACACGTCGGACCCGTCGATCGGGAGGTGGACCCCACCAACTCCGGTATGGTGGGCCTCGCCAGTTCTCCCATTACCACCAATACGGGTTCCCTCGAGGCCAAGCGCACCACGACCAATCCAAACTGGGCCGCTGTCGTGATCGACCTCCTCCGCGAGGCCGGCGTGCGGCCGGGCGATACAGTCGCCATGGGTTTCTCAGGCTCGTTTCCGGCCCTCAACCTGGCGGCCCTGGCCGCAGCGCAGGTCCTCGAGCTCCGCGTCGTCTCCGTGTCGAGCATTGGTGCGTCGAGCTGGGGCGCCAACATCCCGGGCCTGACCTGGCTCGATATGGAACGGATTCTGCTCGAGGAAGGCGTCGTCGAGACACGCTCCGTCGCCGCCTCGCTCGGCGGCACTCGCGACCGGGCGATCGGCATGAGCAAGACCGGACGATCGCGGCTCAAGGCCGCGATCGAACGAGCAGGCGTCGAGTTCATCGATACCCAGGAGGATGTCGAGAGCATCAATCGGCGCATGGAGATCTACCGGCTTCGAGCCGAGG
>CAZTOE010000041.1:0-22241 GCA_964615045.1 uncultured Spirochaetales bacterium | reverse complement strand
GCTCCTTACCCGTTCCGCTCGCTCCGGTGATGAAGACGGTACTTTCGGTGGATGCCACCCGCGCAATGAGATCGTAGACCTGTTGCATGGCCGTCGACCGACCGACCATCGGTCCGAAGCGCCCTAGGCTGCGGAGCTCATCCCGCAGAATCGAAACTTCCCGCTTCAAACGGCGGGTTCGGGCGACGTTGGTCAGAACCGTTCGAAGACGAGCCCGATCCACAGGTTTCGGCAAGTAGTCGAGGGCTCCCTGGCGCAACGCGGCGACGGCACTCTCGACCGCCGCGTGACCTGTCATCACGACGAACTCTGCGAGCTGAATCAATTCTTCGTCCGCGAGCAGGTCGAGACCGTCGCCGTCGGGGAGGACGAGGTCAAGCAGCACGACATCAGGCACCGCCTCGATCAGGGCTTCGCGCGCCTGTGCCACGGTGCCCGCCTCGCGCGTCCGATAACCCTCGCGAGTGACCAGCGAAGCCACGCTGGCGCGAAAATCTTCGTCGTCCTCGACGATCAGGGCGGAGAGTTCGCTCATCGAGTCGTCCTCAGGGCTAGGGATTGCGATTGAGCTCGAGCCAGTAGCGCGCGGCTTCCGCGAAATAGCGGCCGGGGCCGCGGGCATCAAAGTGCTTCTGGAGGAAGCTGTTGGCGCCGAGCGCATAGCTGCGCTGGATGTCCTCCTCTCGATCGGACGAGGAGACAACGACCACCGGAAGATCCGCAGTGCGGGGGTGCGCTCGAATCCGGCGGAGGACTTCCCAGCCGTCGACCCGCGGCATCTTCAGGTCGAGAAACACGACTCTCGGGAGCGGCAGTTCGGGGGAGCCGTCGTCTTCGAGACCCAATACCTGGAGGGCCTCCACGCCGTCGCCGGCGACGGTCACGGGCACGTCGAGACCCGCCCGATCGAGGGCACGAAGTACCACGTTGACCTCATTGCGGTCGTCCTCGACGAGGAGGATCGCACCTCGGCCTCTCACGGTACCGCCCGCCTGGGCAGCGCGAACGAGAAACGCGCTCCCGCTCCCGGTTGACCCTCCGCGCCGACGCGGCCCCCATGGCGGCCTACGATGCGGGCGACGATCGCGAGACCCACACCCGTTCCTTCAAACTCATCCGCTGAGTGAAGCCGCTCGAATAGGCCGAAAAGCTTCTCCGCAAAGCGCATGTCGAACCCCCGCCCATTGTCGGCAACATCGTAGATGCACTCCTCGTCATCGATGCGACCCGTCACGGTGATGCGCGGCTTCTCAGCGTCCCGCGAGTATTTGAGAGCATTGCTGAAGAGGTTGGCGAACACATCTCCCAGGAGCGCTCGATCCCCCGCCGTTTCGGGAAGGGGATCGATGAGGAACTCGACCTCGGGGCTGCCCTCGGCGGCGCGGACCTGCGCGAAGGTCTCCCGTGCGAGGGCGGTCATGTCGACCCGCTCGAGCGTCAGTGCGGCGCGACCGGCACGCGAGAGCCTGAGGAGATCCTCGAGCAGCTCCGTGGCGCGCGAAGCGCTGCGGCGAATTCGTGCGAGCAGCTTCATACCTTCAGGGTCGAGCTTCCGGTCGCGGAAATCCTCCTCGAGGATCGCGGCGAAATTGAGAATAGCTCCAAGGGGCGAACGGAGATCGTGAGAGACCGAGTAGTTGAACGCTTTGAGTTCTGTGACCGCCGCCTCGAGGGCCTGGGTGCGCTCCGCAACCTTGGCTTCGAGCTCCAGGCCCCGCTGTTCGAGCGTGCGATTGGTAGCAGCGAGAAAACGCGACTGGCGCAGAATCATCCGGAGTTGATGCACAACCACCGCCAAAACAATCGAGAGGAGCACTCCGGCGACCAAGAGATAGTGGGGGAGCACCGTCAAACGGGCCGCCGCCAAGGCGGGCGTCGGCCGGTAAACGACCTTCCACTCCCCACCCAGCGGCAGAACCATGGCCTCCTCGACCCGCCACCACTGTTGCCAGGGATCCGCGGAAGGGGTGCCGCGCGAGAAGATCTCCTCCCCCTCCCAGAACACGGAGAGGGCGTATCCCGGGGCGCGGGCTTCGAACACAGAGGAGAGAAACGCCGCGACGCGGAAGCGGGCGACGAGAACTCCGGCATGGCCCTCGCGGGTGGAGGCGGGCAAGAAGATGCGATAGATCACGGTCCCCGACGCATCTCGCTCGGGGCCCGAGAGGTAGGGCCCCTCGCCGCGGCGAACGTCATCGGCATCGAGCTCGATCTCGTGGGTGGACCCCCCCGTCCCCAAAGCCATGCGATTCCGGGGCTCGTCGAGATCCAGCCACGCGACACCGTCGAGGCCCGCCAATCGATCCACTTGGTGGTCGACGTGGGCGGTCCACTCGGCTACCGGGCGCAGTCCGAATCGGCTCCAGATCTCCGTCAAACCTTGGAGCACCTCGATCTGCTGCTCGAGCTCGCCTTCTACGGTCGCGTTGAGCTGGACCGCCGTTTCTCGGGTCGAATGGAGGATCTGCTCGCGGCGCTCTGTCACCAGGAGCGCCCAAAACACCAAGGAGAGTGAGATGCCGAGAACGGCAACCAGCAAGGGTGGCCAGAAATCACGATGATTCTTGAAGTTTTCCTCTTCCACCAGATCATTGTACAAATTACACGCTCCGGGGTCTGGTTCAGGCGACGAGACCGGAGGTGGCGCTGCCACTCTGTGGGCAGCAGGATTCGTGCCGTCGTTGGTAGTACAGAAAGCGCCGCTGCCTTCCGGAAGAGGGACTATCTTGCTCGCCTCTTCGCTACCAAAGGAGGCGTCCAATGAAGTGCTGGCTGGCGCTTCCGGTTGCGCTGTCTGCCCTCGTGGGCGCAGGGTGCTCGATGACCCCCGAAGACATCAGACCTGTGATGGTGCCAAGTTGTCCCCGCAGGAGATCGGGTCGGGCGGACTGGAGAAGGTGACTTGCGCGTGCGCCGCGGGCGGAATCATGACACGCACAGCACAAATTCCGACGGGCTCGAAGCAAGGTACTACCTGCGCGCAGTGAAGGCCGCCGCGCCCATCTTCGAGTTCGCGTGGAGCAACGATGCGAATCTCCCAGCGTCGCTGCCCCAGCTCCGCCGATTCCCAGACCGATGAGCCGATCCTTGCGGCGCGCCATTCGCGTGGCCGGACGAGATCCAGTCGTGGCGGGCGCCATGCTCCGCGTCGGAGGGCTCCTCGATCCACGGCACTGATGCGTCCACAAGTTGCGCGGCGCGTATTGCGCGGACAGCAAGAACCGGCCGGGATTGGCTTTCCGACGTGCTTCTCTATATCCACGATCTCACGATTCTGACGTTCGAAGATCAGACGCAGCTCCATCGTCTCATCTTCAGAACCGATCCAGACTTGGACTCGATTCCGAAATCAACGGCCGCTCTCGGAGGACGAATGAGCATCCTTCACAAGCTCCCCCTCGAATGTCGCCTCGCCCGGCAGAGGGGCAGGTCCGCGCGAGAGGAGGCCTTCCAGGACGACCCCGCGGCGGAGGCCTACGAGGAGGCGATCAACGCGATCAACTACGTGCGCGAGGAGCAGCGGCACGCGGTTGAGCGCGAGCCAGACCACGACGAGCTCGCGCGCCTCGTGCGCATCGAGAAGCTCGCCTTGGAGCTTGCCGACGCATGGCGGGCGTACATCGAAGGGAGGTCACAGTGAGGGTGAACGCGTCGCGATCCAGGAAAAAGGGATCGTCGCCGACCCGATCTTGGTGGCTTTCATTTGGTGCGGGCACGATGGCCCTGGCCATGCCTTCCGCATCCGATCCTTCGAGTTCGTCTCAAGCTGCCGCCAACACCGATTCCGGGGCGTTCGTATCGTCGAGCCTGCCGACCGGAAGGCGATCGTGTTCCGTGCGAGGAAGCCTCGAATCGCGATCATCGGCCGTCCCGACGGCCGGAGCGTATCGTGCGCGTGGCGCGCTTACCGTTTCGTCGCGCGGGTCATGAGAAAGTCTTGCCGGACCACGTTGTCGTGGAAGTATTGCGAGATCAGTTCTTCGAGCTCATCGCGAAACTCCGCGAGGCGGTCGGCGTCGTCGGCTAGCGATTCCACCAGATTCTTTACGGGACCGGCGTTGGTTTCATAGAAGAGCCGCGCGTGCGCGGGACTTAAGGCGGGAAACGTTATGCCGGCGTGGTCGAAGACCAAGTCCTTCACCGCCGCGCCCAGTCGCTCGCGGACGACTCGGGGATCACCCCACAAAACGGGTGAGACTGACCCTTCGGGAGGCGGAGGCCCGTATTTACCCAACACCGCGAACACGCGCCCGATGAAGAGATCGGGAGGCCAAGTCGAAAAAGCGATCGTGCCACCCGGCCTGAGCACCCGTAGCATCTCCCCGACCGCGATCTGCGGGCGCGGACCAAACATATGCCCGAACTGGCTCAGCACGAAATCAAAGCTCGCGTCCCCGCAGGGTAGATCCTCGACGTCGCCTTCCTGGAATTCGATGGTGACGGCGGCGACTGCGGCATTCTCTTTCGCTCTCGTCAGCAGCGCCGGGGTGAGGTCGACCCCGGTGACGGTCGCACCAAGCCGCGCCGCGGTAACCGCCACAACACCGGTTCCGCAGCCGACGTCGAGGACACGGCTGTTGGGTTGGACTCCAGCGAAGCGGACGAGTAGCGGGGCCACCAAGCCTGTCATGAGCTCGAAGGGCACGAACGTGGCCCAACCTTCGCGCGCGGCCTCTTTCATCTTGCTGAAGGGATCCATCTGACTTCTCCGCTGCCCGGTGGGACGATCGTGAGGCCCATTGCTGCTAGCTCGCTCAAAACTGGTCGTACCCTTCGAGCGCCTTCGCCGCACGATAAAGCGCAACACCGCCGGGGTGACGATTCATCGCTTCTCTCCATTTGGCCGCGATGCGTCTGGCGAGCCGGGTTGTTCCGTATAAAGTTTACCAGCTCCCCGATCGCCGCTCAGATCCCGAGATCCCGCAGCCTCGCATCGAATTCCCGGGCCGCGACCTCGTCGCGCTCGAGGAGGGTGTGGCCGGGGGTTGCCGAGCTCGGGCTTCCGTAGATCTCAAGCGCCGAGGGCGTCGTCCGGCGAATCGGGCGCCAGGCGCGAGAACTCGGTGGTCAAGGCGAAGCTCACCGAGAGCACGACGGGGCCCAGGAAGATTCCGATCAGGCCGAAGCTCGCAAGGCCGCCGATGATGCCCACGAACACCACGAGAAACGGGATCCGGCCCCGTTCGCTGATGAGCAGGGGGCGCAGGAGGTTGTCCATGCTGCCCACGACGAGAAGACCCCACAAGGCGAGCCCGGCCGCGGCGATCCAGCGCCCGGAGAGCGCCAGCCAGGCCGCGGCCGCGACGCTGACGGCGCCGGCGCCGCCGGGTAGCACCGAGATCAACGCGGCCACTGCGCCCAGTGCCACGGGCGAAGAGACGCCGGCCACCGCCAAGCCGATGCCGGTGAGGATGCCCTGGACCAGCGCCGTTCCGAGGAGCCCGAAGATGACGGCGCGCACCGAGTCCCCCACGCTTTCGAGGAACCGCGCGGGCGCGATGGGGAAAAGGAGCGGTGCCAGTCGCCGACCGATCTGGATCAGGCGCTCACCCGACAGATAGAACGAATAGAGACTGATCATCGCCACACCGAAGCGCAAGGCGTTCCGCACCACGCCACCCGCCACCGCTACGGCGCGCTGCGAGAGCTCCGAGGCGGCCCGCCCGAGCCAATCCTCCACCGACCCGGGGTCCAACGGCGCCGCTCGAAAGAAGCTCAGAATGCGCTGCACCAGGGCGTTCTCCGTGAGCGCAGGGGAAAGCGGCACCCCCGTCTCGCGCCAGGACAACACCGCGCGACCCAGCGCCGTCACATCGTCGGCCAGTGCTACTAGAAGTAGTGCGACGGGAATGCCGATGCCTACCGCAACACCCGCCGTGAGAACCGCTGCCCACAACTTGGGCCGCCGCGCGCGACCCGGCAGGCGGCGATAGATCGGCCAGGTGGCGTACGCAAGAATCGCACCCCAGGCGAGTGCGGTCAGGAACGGCTGCAGTACCACGGCGGCGGTCGCGATCAGCGCCGCCGCCGCCGCGACCCGCGCGGCGACAAGCCCGAGGCGAGGCCCGGGAGCCCTCACGGCCGGTTTCGGTTCGGAGGCGGGCTGGCTTTCCGGAAGGTCGTTCTCCACGTGGCCCTTAGTGTGACGGGAACGGGGGCACGCGAAAGGCTTCAGGGGGCGCCGGGTACCCCTGCGATCCCGAAGCGGCGATGACACGCCGAGCAGCTCTCGATCAAGGTCGCTGCCTGCGCGCGCAAGGCGGGGGGGGAAAGCTGAGGCGCTTGTTCGGAGAGCCTGCGGGCGTTGCGCTCGAGCGCCTCCGCCTGGCGCGCGAACGCGCGGCGGTCGTCCTCCGTAAGCTCGAGATCCGCCGCCGCCGCAGGGAGCTGCTCGGCCGATGCCGCAATCGCCGCCGCAACCCGCGCGACGTCGTAGAGGCGGCTCGCGCGCTCCTGCTCAAGGTCCATCGCCTGGGGCAGGCGATCCATCGAGAGCCGTCGCAACGCGCGCATCTGGCGCACGAGCTGTTCACTTTGGATGGCGTGTGCGGCCACCGGTGGTTCTGCCGCTGACGGGGGCGCCGCAGGCGGTCGGGGGGCGCGCGCGCAACCCGCAACGAGAGACGCGAGCGCCGCCAGAGCCGCGAGGCCGTGCAGCGCCGCCATCAGAAGGTCACCCGGAAGCGCAGCACACCCACCACGGCGTCGCTCGCATCGTCGTTTCCGCCCGGATCGATGATGTATTGGAGATCGGGCGTGACGTGAAGCCAAGGCAGGAGCGCGGCGCGATAGTACACCTCGATCCCGCCCTCCCCTTCGAATGCCCGGTCGATCTCGCGGCGAAAAGAATCAGAGCCCTCCGCGACATAGCCACCGACCGCGAAAACGTCTCCATCACGGGTCGGCACGAGCCCCTGGTATTGAAACCCCAGCGAGCCAAACCACTCGATGCGATTCACGTCTTGATCCGCGTAGCCCATCCGCCCGAAGAACCCGAGGCCCTGGCCGAGTTCGCCGCCCTCATTCCAGACGAGCTGGTCGAGACTCAGATAGGCACCGAAATGGCCGCGCTGCGTCTTCGAGCGGGTCGGACCGGTTTCGCTGAAGACGGGCTTCCTGGCGCCGTCGCGGAAGAATCCCAGGCGGTAGGTTCCCGGCAGCGACCCGGCCCCTCCCAGGCCGCGGAGCTTGAACGCGAACTCCAGATAGACGGTCAAACTCTCGAAGTTGTCGAAGGCGGTGTGGAAGCCGGCGTTGCGTGGCTTGTTGTCCGCGTCGATGACCCCGCCGGCCAACTCGAGCCAAGGAGTCGGATAGAGGATCGCGACGGAACCGAGTGCGTTGGGAAGCGGCACGACGGGATTATTGTCCAAAAAGGTGGAGGAAAACTGCTTGTCCTCGTTGTTCGCATAGGCGTTGCGGTCGAATACGGTTTGCGCTTCGAGGAACCCAGCGCGCAGGAGAAAGCGGTCGCGCCAAAAACGCTCTTGCAGCCAGAGCTGATCGATATAGATGGCCTCGTCGAAATCGGCGTCGTCGATGGGATCGGAGAGCGCACCCACGTCCGCGTTGATGCTTCGAGCGTACTGACCCTTGACCTGAAGGAGTAGCTCTGGACCCGACCGGCCGAGCCAGGGCTCCAAATCGGCGAAACCGATGAGGTCGTAGCTCCCATCGTGACCTGTCGTCACGCGGGAGTCGGCGCCCCCGTGCGGGTTCCAGCCGAGCGATTGGTTGTAGAAGAGTTGTACGCTTACCCCTGCCTGCTCGGCCCAACTCCTCCACCCACCCGGGTCGTCGAAGAGACGATCCCCGTGCAGCAAATGGTCCCCCACTTGCTGCACGCTCGAACGGGGGGCGGCGTCCGGGCCCGACGCTCCTGTCGCGTGAGTCGCTGCGAGCGCCATCAGCAGCGCGACGGCCCCGATCGGCACGCCTTTGGCGCCGGCCGAGACGACCGAACCCAGGTGGATGCTGTACGCGCCGAGCCTCCCCATCGAGCCCGCGACAGTACCGCGCCGGCGCCACTTCGGCGCCTTCGGTCACGAGCGCAGAT
Organism: uncultured Spirochaetales bacterium; assembly: GCA_964615045.1. Classification (GTDB taxonomy): domain Bacteria; phylum Myxococcota_A; class UBA9160; order UBA9160; family PR03; genus JANQRO01. The sequence continues at coordinate 14,185 of CAZTOE010000041.1, read as the reverse complement.
GACAACGATGCGCGTCGCGCCCTACCCTGGGCACACGATGCCGACGTCCCAACCCCGTCAATCGACCGAGCGCGACCTGCGCCGGCTGAAGCCCATTCTCAAGTTCATGAATCAGGCCAACATCCTGCTGTTCCGGAGCACCGGGGGGGTGCTCGGGAGTTGGTTGCCGGGAGGCGCTCGAATCGGCTTGCTGACAACCACCGGCCGCAAAACCGGCCAGAGGCGCACTGCCGCGCTGCTCTATTTGCGGGACGGGGAGCGGATCGTGCTTGTGGCCTCCCAGGGCGGGATGCCCCGGCACCCGATCTGGTTTCTCAATCTCGAGGCCGATCCGAAGGTCGAGTTCCAGACCGGCTCGACGCCACAGCCCTACCGCGCTCGCCGCGCCAACGCGACGGAACGCGCGAGCTACTGGCCGCAAATCTGCGAGCTCTATTCCGGGTACGAGACCTACCAGCGGCGGACCGACCGGGAAATTCCGCTCGTGATCCTCGAGCCCGCCGGATCCCCGTAGCCCCGCGTTAGATGTGTCCCGCGGCGAGGCCTCGGGCGATGACCAGACGCTGCACCTCGCTCGTGCCCTCGTAGATCTGCAAGACCCGCGCGTCGCGGTAAAGCTTCTCCACGGAGTGATCGCGCAGGTAGCCGTACCCCCCGTGGATCTGGATGGCATCGGAGGTGACGCGCTCGGCCGTCTCGGACGCGAACAGTTTGGCCATCGAGGCCGCCGGAGGCGGCGCCGTACCCGCGTCTTCCAGCGCGGCGGCGTGCAGCGTCATCGCCCGGGCCGCTTCGACCCGGGTCGCCATATCGGCCAGGCGGAAGGCGACCGCCTGGTGCTCGATAATGGGTTGGCCAAACGCCACGCGCTGACTCGCGTAGGCAGTGGCGGCCTCGAGAGCGGCCTGGGCGACCCCGACGCCTTGCGCCGCGACGCCGATCCTCCCGCCGTTCAAATACGACAGCGCGATCTTGTAGCCCTCGCCCTCCTTCCCGAGCACGTCTTCCTCGGGAATCTCGAGATCCTCCAACACCACCTGGCAGGTGTCGCAGTTGCGATGGCCGAGTTTCTCTTCCAGCCGCGCGACCCGATAGCCGGCGGCGTCCGTGCGGGCCAGAAAACAGGTCATCCCGCGCTTGCCGGCCGCGGGATCGGTGACGGCGACGATCATGGCGACCGACGCACTCCGGCCACCCGTCACGAATTGTTTCGTTCCCCGCAAGACGAAGCGATCCCCTCGGCGTATGGCGCGCGTCTGCAACTGAGACGCGTCGGAGCCGGCCTGCGGTTCGGTTAGCAGGAAGCACCCGCGCTGGGCACCCGCGGCCAGGGGCCGCAGGAATCGCTCCCGCTGCGCATCGTTTCCGTAGTCGCGAAGCGCAGCGCACACGGGCGAATTGCTGACGTTCATCAGATTGCACACACCGCAATCGGCGCCGGCGATCGCTTCGGTGACGAGCGCGTAGGAAACGAAGTCGAGGCCACTCCCATCCCACCGCTCGGGGACGAGCATGCCGAAGAAGCCGAGTTCGCCCATCCGACGGAGGACCGCTCCGGGTACACCCCCGGTTTCCTCCCACGCCCCCGCGTGGGGCGCGATCGCGGTCGCCGCAAAGCGGCGCGCCTCATCGCGGACCATTTGTTGGGCCGGAGTCAGGAGCATCGGCCTTAAGGTAGGGCGCGTGGGGGCGTTCGAAATACCCGGGCGGGGCGGCCGGCGCGGGGTTCCCAACATCAGGGGCGGGGACGCCCTTGCCAGGTTTTCATCACGCGATGGGCATAGCGGCGGCTCTCGTAGGGAATATTGCCGGAAGCGACGCGGCTGGGACCGGCGTTGTAGGCCGCCAGCGCTTGGGGCCAATTGCCGAAGCGATCGTGCATGGCCCGCAGGTATCGCGTCCCGGCGAGGATATTCTCGCGCGGGTCGAAGGCACATTGGACGCCGAGCTCCTGAGCCGTGGCCGGCATCAGCTGCATGAGCCCCTGCGCCCCGCGGTGGGAGACCGCGTTCACCTGGAAATTGCTCTCGTGACGGATCACGCTGCGAATCAAATCGTGGTCCACCGCGTAGCGCCGCGCGGCATCGCGGATCGCGCGATCGATCCGTCGATGACGCTGCGCGGCAGTGCTCTGCCACGGCGACTCCAGCGTGCAACCCTCTTCGGGGTTTCGGCGCGGGTTCCGGTCACGGGCCTCGCGCCCGGTCGGCGCGAAAGGCCGAGCGTTCACGAGCGCCTGCAGGGCGGCCAGGCGGCGCTCAATCGCCTCGTCGGACCGGGCGGAGTGCGGCGCCAGAAAAACGCTCGCGAGCACCAGCGCGAGGGCACGGCATCGCCGATCGCTTGCGCGGGGCACGGACCGCACTCCGGCTAGCTCGCGGCGGGCGCGCGGTCGGCCAGCGAGGCAATCGCGCCCAGATCAAACACCAAGTCGAAAGGCACCGCCGTTCCGTCTTCGCGACGTCCGCTCTCCAGGCGGATCCGCAGCCCGCCATCTTCCCCGCGTTCGTAGCGGCCCAGCAGTTCGCGATAGTGGTCGTGTTGATCGCCCCGTTGAGCCAGCTCGTGGGCGATCCCGCCGAAAAGTCCCGCGTCGATGGAGCGGGGCACCACCATCATGACCACGGCACCCGCGCCGAAGCGCTCGCGAGCACCGCGCGCCACCTCGCGCAAGGCGGGCTCTTCCGTGTAGTCGCGCGCGCGGGGCGAGAAGGTTCCCTCCGGCGCGCTCTCCCGAAAACTCCGGGACGCGAGATCCCACTCGCCGACGATCCGCCGTTGTCGCACGACGACGAAACGGGCGCCCAAGCCCTGCATTGCCTGGGCGTAACTCAGAAAGCTCGGGAACTGGTCGTAGCTGCAACTGAGCGCGGGAAAGCTCCCAGCACGCTCGAGCAAGGCGGCGCCCTCGCTCAGCGCGGCCTCGGTCACCGCCACCGCCGACGGCTCCGCAGCAGGCGTCGGGGCGGCGACGGGCGGAGCCGCGTCCGACTGGCGCGGCTCGACGGTCACGCGCGGATCGCTGCGTTCCGGTTCCGTACGCGTTGTCAGGACGCCCCATGCCAGGTACGCCGCGATCCAGACTACCACGGTGCCACGGCACAAGACCGCGAGGAGCGTCTGGCCCCACTTCATCGGTGTTCCTCCGTCACTCGAGGGCGCGATTGCGCTCGTAGAGAGAAATCATGCGGCGCACCAAGTCAGCGGAATCGCCGTCGGGCTCCGGGGCAGCCGTCTCCCACATCGCCACCGGCTCCTCGCTGGGCAGGAGCTCCTCGGTCGCGGGCGGCTCTTCGGTACTCGCGGCTGCCGCTTCCGCGACGGTCGCCGCAGGCTCGCTCTCGGGATCGCGCTCGAGCAGTGAGGAGAGGTCGAGTTGCACGGTGCGGGCGCGTGGAACAACCGGCGCCTCCCACAACACGCGCGGATTGAGTACCCGGATCACATAGCCGGCCCCCGCCAGCGTCGCGGCGATCGCGATCAGGAACACGGCGGTGAGACGAATCACGGTACGTCCTCCTCCTCGGACGAGCTCTCGTAGCCCAGCTGGATGTCGGGAACGCCGGCTGCATGGGCAATCGTGATGACCCGCGAGAGCGCAGTGGGCTCCGCGCGGATCAGGACCGCCACCGGCGGGTCGGCGCGGAAACGCGCCTCGAGGGCACTGAAATCGAGCGCCTCCTCTCCCAGGTACAGCACAAGACCCGAGGGCCCGTCCCCGATCGTGACCACTTCGGCCCCGAGCGCACTACCCGCTTCGGTGTCGGAAGCCGGCGCCTGCGGCAGCTCGATCTCGATCGAGTGTTCGCGCGAAAACCGAGCACCCACCAGCGCGAGTGTGAGCGAGAAGAGCAGACAGGCAATCACATCGATGAAATAGAGACCCGAACGCGGCAGGTTGAGCGAAGCACTCATGTGACGGCTCCGGCGGGAAGCTCGGTGCCGTCGTCGCGGATCCAGACGCCGATCAAAGCAATCCCGAAGCCCAGGAAGCTGCTGCGCAGCGCAGTCCCGAGGGCGTGCAGGAGCGGGCCGGGCTCGATGTCTTCCGGTGCCATGCCGGCGAAGCCCCGCACCAGACCGCTGATGGTTCCGAGCATGCCGAGGAGCAGGGCCGACTCGACCGCCGGCTCCAGCCAGCGCGGCGACGCGAACCCGCCCCAGCCCGCCATCCCCGACACAATCTTGTGGAGCAGAAGACCGACCACACCGATCGCGAGGACGAGCTGCGGCAACAAAACCCACCCGACCGCCCCGCGGGCCTGCGCCCAGCCCACTGCGGCAGCCACCAGCATCTCGCCCGGTGTGAGGCCCTGGCCCACCAGGCCGGCGATCGGCATCGCGAGAAGTACGGTGAGTGCGGCACCGGCCGCGATCGCGCGCACTAGCGTAGACCCTGGCGCCAGGGGCGCAGCGGCTCGAGCGGTGCCGGGCTCGGCAAGCGCTGGCGGCGCCCGGGCGCCATCCCCGCGACGCCTTGGCTCACCTGCCCGAGCTCGAGGTCGAAGCCCGCCTGCGCGAGCACGGACTCCAAGAGCGCCGCTCCGTACTGCTCGGGGGAGCGCCCCACCAGGCGCCATCCGATCAGCTCGCTGCGGGCGACGGGGACTGCGGTCTCACACGAAGTGAGGTATGCCTCGCGTTGCAGCACCTCGAAAATGGTTTCGTCGATCGCGGCCTGCGGCCGGCCGCGCAACGTCGCTTGTAGCGCCTCGATCTTCCAGTCGCGGTGCTCCTGCTGCCACTCGCGGCAGGCATCGCTTTCCGCCTGAACCCCCGGGGCCCCCAAGCCGAGACCCAATCCGCAGACGATGCCCAGTCCCCAGCTCCGTACAGAGCGCATGGTCAATCCTCCTAGTTCCGGTGCGCCCCGCGCGCAAAGTGTTCGAGCCGCTGGTAGGACGGAATTTCCCGCGAGCCCCGATCGTCCGGCAGGCCGAGGGTTCGACTCACCAGTTCGTTCAGACTCTCCCAATTGGGCGCCCCGTCCTCGCCACCAAACAGTGTCGCCAAGGTCATCTGATTGCTGTCGTCGAAGAGCGTGTCGAGGCGCTTCGCCAACTGACGCTCGATCAAGACATCGAGGAGGTGACGCACGGAGCGCCGTTCGGCGCGCAGCTGGTTCGAGCGTGCCTGAACCCGTGCGTAGAGCCCGTCGACCCGGCGCGCGAAGGCGATCGCGCTCTCGGCGCCCATCTGCGGGAGCGGCACGGCGACGCCACTCTGAATTCCCCAACTGGCCTGGAGCACTGAACCCGTCGCAGCGGCTTCGGCACCGCGGTCGAGGCGGTCGGCGAGCTCGGTGGTCGCCGCGGCGATTCCCTGAAAATGTTCCTCGAAAAAGGCGCGGCGCTCCTCGGGGGTTTGACCCGGGACCCGCGTCAACTCGGCGACCCGGGCCAGCTCGCGCGCGTCGGCTCGCATGCGCAGAGCCGTGGACTCGATCGCGATCACCCCCACATGCTGCTCTTCGAGCCGCGCCGAGTACGCTTCGATGTAGTCCACCAACGCTTCGGCCGCCGCCTCTTCCGTCCTTGCCGACTCGATGGCGCGGCGCGTGCGGTCGAGGGTCTGGTCGTAGCGCTCGAGCTCGGTCGCCGCGCTGCGCTCACGTTCGCGGATCTCCTCTTGCGCCTCGAGAATGCGGCCCATCAGCTCGGGGATCTGCTCGATCGCCCGCTCGCGCGCGCCACCCGCGCGGGCACCCGCGGGCACCGCGGCCAGCGCGACGGCGAGTGCAACCCCGCGCCACGACAATGACCTCATCATCACGCACCTCCCGCTGCGGTTTCTTCGAGCAGCAAGCGAACCGACGACGGGAGGCGAAACGGCGGAAGTCGTTCCCCCCGCGCGATCGCTCCGAGCCCGATCAAGGTATTCACGCCAGGTCGCGAGTAGCCGAGCTCGATTTGGAGTTCCTCGAGCCGCTGGGTACAGCCGGCAAAGGTCCGCGTCCGGCCTGCGCGCAGCCAAGCCGTGCACTCGGCCGTGCGGGCCAAGCGCTCCGTCTCCTGATCGCGGCAGCGTCGCGCCTCGGCCGACGCATTCTGGAAGCGCTGCGCCGCGAGATCAAAATCGCGGGATCGATACAGCGCGAGCCCTTTGTCGAGCTCCGCCCTCACGTAGTCGCTACCGCCAGATGTGGTCGCAAGGGACGTCGCGCAACCGGCAGCACCGATGAGGGCCGCGATCACCCCCGCGATCGCGGCCCTGGTCCGGCGCAGCTTCGTGCGAGCGTTGCGTCTTTCCCCCCTCCGACATCGAGCACCGGACCCTGTCATCGGTCTGCCTCCCACCCCTCCAACACTCACCCCTCACCCCTAGCGGTGGCGTGGGACGTGGGCGCTCAACACCCCCCAAACGAAAGCGGGCGCCCCATCCGGGACGCCTGCTTGTGGCAAGCCGCGTTCGGCGTCAGTTGCCGCCGGCTCCTCCGTGTTTGGTTTTGATAGGGTTGTGCGCAACCGTCTCGATATCGGAGGCCTGCGCCTGCAGCGCGGGAGACCACGCGATCAGCCCCGCGGCCAGGACGATGGCGGCCAAGGCCACGACCCCGCGACGCGCGGCTTCGCGGAGCCAACGCCGGGGTCCTTTGCTCCAAAAGGAGGTGGTCTCCACAGCCCCGGTCCACTCCGCTTCGCGGAGATAGCGGGCGAGTGCATCTTTCATGGTGTCATCCATTCCTTTGCGGGCGGCGGACAGTTCAGCGATCCAGTACTCCGCCCGACGTGTGTCACCGGCATCGAGCGCCATGTGAACCAGGTTGACGAACGGGAAGTAGGTGCTCGAGTCGAGGATCGCCGCGCGACGAAACGCACGTTCGGCGCGCTCCAAGTAGTCGGGACGCGGATCGTTCGACCCGGGGTTGCAGTCCCAGAACGTCTGCCCCCGGGCATTCCACAAGAGCGAGCGGAGCGGCCGCGCTTCCGCCAGCGTGAGACCTTCGCAGAGGGTCTCATCGGAACCGCGCAGCGCGCCGCGGGCCCGAAGAATGTGCCCTTCGTTCAGGTGGAAGTAGGGATCTTCGCCGCGAAACGCCCCCTCGACGGCGCGCAGCTCGGACCAGGCTTCCGCAGATCGCGCATCCCGATTGACAAGCTCGCGCAGACGTTTGAGGCCCGGGGGCGCCGCCCCGACCAGGAGCAGACGATCTTCGTGTAGCCGGTAGCCCACTTGATAAGCGAGCTTCGCGACATCCGCGATCCAGCTGCGGACGGTGGCGTGATTCACGCCGAACCGGCGCGCGTAGTCGCCCGCGCTGCCAGCCGCGCGCAGCTTCACCCAGTGGTAGGCGGCGAGTTTGCGGCGCCAGAGATCGTCGTCCCCCTTGCCGTCTTTCGCCGCCTTGTTCTTGGCCTCGCGTTGGATCTGCTCCCAGAGCGCGCGACCGTCACGGTGGCGGCGGAGCTCGGCCAGTTCGACCTCGACCTGGGCGCGCGCAAGCCACTTCCGGTCCTGCTCCGATTGCGGAAAGACGTAGTCGGGGGGTTCGGCCACCGCAGGCGGCCCTTCCCAGTGGAGTGTGAACACCTCCGGGTAAGCAACACTCGTCGGATCCTCGCGGGTACCCGCCACAACCGGCCCTCCCAGTCCGAACCCTCACCCCCAGCCCTCGATACGGTGTGGACGCTCGGGCTTCAACACCCATTCACAACCATTGGATGCTTGATGCCCAATTGCTGCCCACTTGAGGCCTGCTGCACACCCCGGGGGCATAGCCACATCGGGAACGATAGGCGACCATGGGAGGCCGAAGCGGACCCGGCGGGGACGCTCCCGCCGCCCTAGAACACAAAGGACGGGCCATGGAATTCGGAATGCTTTACGAGATGGAGACGCCGCGACCCTGGCACAAGCTGAGCGAGTACAACGTGTACCACGAGGCCTTGGCACAAATTGAGCTCGCGGATCGCGTCGGCTTCGACTACGTCTGGGAGGTCGAGCATCACTTCCTCGAAGAGTATTCCCACAGCCCTGCCCCCGAAGTCTTCTATGGCGCCGTCTCGCAGCGGACCTCGCAAATCCGCATCGGCCACGGCGTGCGACTGCTTCCCCATCGCTTCAACCATCCGATCAAGGTCGCCGTGCAGGCGGCGGTGCTCGACATCCTGTGCAACGGCCGCATGGATCTCGGCACCGGCCGCTCCACCACGGCGCAAGAGCTCGACGGCTTCGGGGTCGATTACGACCGCACGCGCGTCGAGGTCCGTGAGGCCCTCGACGTCATCATGAAGGCGTGGACCGAGGACTACCTCGAGTACGAAGGCGAGACGATCCAGGTCCCGCGGCGACGCGTCGTGCCCAAGCCGATCCAGGAACCCCACCCGCCGATGTGGATGGCTTGCGTTGCCCCCGAGAGCTACGAAATGGCCGCCAATCGCGGCCTCGGCGTGCTCTCCTTCAGCTTCAACTACGAGAACATCACCCAGGCGCTCAAGGCCTACCGCGTCGCGTGCAAGAGTCGCAACGACCTCGTCGTGAAGGTCCCGAACGAGCGCTTCGCCAGTCTGGTGATCTGCCACGTCGCCGAGAACGCGGAGCAGGAGGCGATCGGGATCGACGGCGCCCGTTGGTTCTTGCACAACGTCGCTAAGCTCTTCGAACCGTTGATGGCCAAGAACGAGCTTTACTCCTACGAGTATCTCCGGACCATCTTCGACCTCGAGGCTGACGCGAACGAGTTAACGGACGCTCAGTTGAAGCAGCACCCGATGGTGATCGTCGGCAAGCCCGAGGAAGTGATCCGGAAGATCGAGCGCTTCCAGGACACCGGCCTCGACCAGCTGATCCTCTTCAAGCAGGCCGGACGGATCCCGCACCAGAAGATCATGGATTCGATCCGCCGCGTCGGGAAGCACATCATCCCGCACTTCAATCCGCATCGCGCCAGCGCTTTGGCGTAGCGGACGGGGCGCGAGACCGAACGCGATACCGAAAAGGGGCCCGACCCCGTGACGGACGGGACCCTTTTTTGTGACGAAGTGACACCCGGCTCGCGTATTCCGTGCCCCACCACCCACCCGCAAAGGTTCCACCATGCACTTCGGCATCCTTTTCATCAACGTCGGGCCGTTCGTGCGTCCCGAGCCTTTCGCCCACCTCGTGGAAACCGCGGAGCGCGTGGGTTTTGAATCGGCCTGGACCATTGAGCACGTGGTCATCCCGGTCGGCTACAAGGCGCAGTATCCCTACGATCCGAGCGGCAAGCTTCCCATCCCCGAGAACGCGGATATCTCCGATCCCCTGCTACCGCTGGCGTTTGCGGCTGCGCGCACCACAACGCTCAAGCTCGGGACCGGGATCGTGATCCTCCCCCAGCGCCATCCGCTCTACATCGCCAAGGAAGCCGCGACCCTCGACGTCCTCTCCGGGGGCCGGCTGCTGCTCGGTGTGGGAATCGGCTGGCTGCGCGAGGAGTTCGACGCCTTGGAGATCCCTTTCGAGGAGCGCGCCCCGCGCACCGAGGAAACGATTCGGGCCATGCGTTCGCTCTGGAAGGCGCAGCCCGAAGCGTTTGAGGGTCAATTCTTCTCGTGGGGTCCCCTCGAGTTGAACCCGAATCCGGTGCAGCAGGGCGGCGTGCCGATCGTGATCGGCGGCCACGTCCCGGCCGCGGCCCGGCGCGCAGCGCGCTTCGGCGACGGCTTTTTCCCGGGCGTGTTCCAGCCCCAGCAGCTCCACGAGCTGCTGCCGGTGATGCGGGACGAATGCGGCAAGATCGGCCGTGACCCGAACGAGATCGAGATTACGGTGCCGGTCGCGGGCACCGACCTCGATGTCTTCCACACCTACGAGGACATGGGCGTCTCGCGCCTAATCATGGGCTATGGCGCCGAGGCCGGATCGAGCCCGGCGCAGATCGACGCCTATCTGGAAGGCTTTGCCGAGGCGGTGATCCAGAAGTTCTAGTCGCGCGCCGGTTTGGAAACCAGCGGGCGGGGAATCGGGATGAGCCAAAAGAAAGTCGTCGTATCAGGAGCATCCGGTCTGGTGGGGAACGCGGCGATCCGCCACTTCCTCGCCGAGGGCTGGTCGGTGGTGGGGGTCTCACGGCGGAAGCCCGAAGGCATCGCGAACGCCACGCACGTTTCGGTTGACTTGCGTGACGCGGAGCGGTGTCGGGAGGTCTTCGGGGCACTGACCGACGTCACCCACCTCTGCTACGCGGCGGTTTGGGAGAAACCCAATCTGATTGAGGGCTGGCGGGATCGCGAACAGATGGAGACCAATCTGGCGATGCTTCGCAACCTCTTCGAGCCACTGGAGGCCGCGGCCCGGCTCGAGCACGTCTCGCTGCTCCAGGGCACGAAGGCCTACGGTGTGCACATCGAGCCGTTCCCGGTTCCGGCGCGGGAGCGCTGGCCGCGCCACCCGCACGAGAACTTCTACTGGTTGCAGGAAGACTTCCTGCGCGAGCGACAGCCGGGCAAAGCCTGGAATTTCACCATCTTCCGGCCGCAATTGATCTTCGGCGAAGCGGTCCGGGGGAACCTCAACGTGCTGCCCGCGATCGGGGTCTACGCGGCACTGCTCAAAGAACGGGGTGAGCCGCTCTACTATCCTGGCGGCGCGTCGTTCGTGTTCGAGGCCGTCGACACCGACCTGCTGGCCCACGCGCTGCGCTGGGCCGCGGAAGCCCCGGACGCGCGGGGCGAGACCTTCAACATCACCAACGGCGATGTCTTCCACTTCGAGAACGTCTGGCCGGTGATTGCCGAAGCGTTGGGCATGCAACCCGGCCCCCGCCAGCCCGTCCACCTGGCCGAAGAACTCCCGAAGCGGGAGGCCGAATGGGCCGCGATCGTGGCCAAATACGGGCTCCGTGCCCCGACGAGCCTGCACGATTTTCTCGGTGAATCGGCCCAGCTCGCGGACTTCTCCCTCCTGCCGGATTCGCAGGAAGCGCTCCCGCCGGTCATCGTCAGCACGATCAAGCTCCGCCAGGCGGGCTTTCACGAGTGCATGGACACCGAAGACATGCTTCGCAAATGGATCCGCCACTACCAGGCGCAAAGACTCTTGCCCCCGCGCTGACCGCGCCTCGGCGGGCGCGATACACTGAGGCCATGCGAATCCGGGGCGCCCAACCAGAGATTGTGGAACGCGCCATGGCGCTCCAGGGCCTGGTGCGCGAGCACGCGGGGGAAGCCGAGCGCGCTCGCCGGCTCTCCGAGGTCGTCGCGAAAGCCTTCGCCGAAGCCGGTCTCTATCGTGTCGCCGCCCCGGCAGCGTTCGGCGGCGCCGAGGCCGACCCGGTCACCCAGATCGAAGCCATCGAAGCGATCTCCTACGCCGACGGGAGCGCGGGGTGGAACCTGATGATCGGCATCGAGGCGTTCGGGCTGGTGGCCCCGGCGCTCACCTCCTGTGCCGACCTGATCGAGGACCCGGCGGTGGTGATGAGCGCCGCGACCTCGGCCATCGGGCGTGCCGACGAAGCAGACGGCGGCTATCGCGTGAGCGGGCAATGGCAGTTCGTGAGCGGCTGCCACAACAGCCAGGTTTTCGCGGGAACCGTCGCGCGCCACCGCGGCGGTCGGCGGCTCGACGAACCGCTCCACTTTGCAGTGGCGCGCCGTGAGGAATTCGAGATTCTCGACACGTGGCACGTCGGTGGCCTGCGCGGCTCGGGGTCCCACGACGTCCGCCTGCACGAGCTTTGGGTACCGACGGAACGCGTGGTGCCGCGGGCCACGACGGGGCCGGGACCGCGGTCGACCCTGCAGCACATCCCCCTCGGTGTGCGTCTCGCCTACAACAAGGTTGGCGTCGCGTTCGGGATCGCGCGAGCGGCCGTTGACTGCTTTACCGAGCTCGCGATGGGAAAGACGCCGCGGTTCAGCACCGGGCGCTTGCGCGAGCGCCCTTTCGTCCAGCGCGCGCTGGCCACCGCGGAGGTCCGCCTGCGCTCGGCGCGGGCGCTGGTCTTCGAGCTGGCCGAGGAAATCTGGGAGGCGGCCTCCCAGCGCCAGCGCCTCGACAACGCAGCGCGCGCCATCTTTCAGATCGCTTGCTCCGACGCGGCCGTGGCCGCGGCGGAAGCCGTCGACCGGGTCGCCGAAGCCGCCGGCACGACGGCCAATCAGCTGGGCCATCCGCTCGAACGGTTGGCGCGCGATGTGCGCGTGGTGCGGCAGCACGTCACCGTCGCCCCGCACCACATCGAAGACGGGGGGCGCGTCCTGTTGGGGCTCCCGGCTTCCGGGTTGATGCTCGACCCCTCCTTCTTTGAGTGAGTCGCCGCGGTGTCGCGCGCCGGTGACCAAGGGCGGATCCGACCGCGGATGACCCGGCGGTGAACGAGCACCCCGCGGATCACCGCATGCTTCGCCTTTTGGTGACCGCCGCATCTTTCGTTGTCGTCGTGGCGGGCCTTCGAGCGGCCGCGGGCATCGTCGTCCCGTTCTTGCTGGCACTCTTCGTCGCGATTATCTGTGCCCCGCCCCTGCTCGCGCTGGTGGAGCGCGGGGTGCCCCGTTGGCTCGCGCTCTCGATCGTGATCACGGGCGTCGTCGTGCTCTTCTCGGTACTCGGCATCATGCTGGGTTCCTCGGTCAACGACTTCACGGCAAATCTTCCCAGCTACGAAGTTCGCCTACGTCAGCTCCTCGACGCGGCCGTGGTGCGCCTCGGGGCGTTCGGTCTGGACGAGCCGGTCAAGGACGTGCGCGCGCTGATCAACCCAGGCGCGTTGCTGAACCTCGTCCGAACCCTGGTGTCGGCCCTCGGGGGCGCCCTCACCAACGCCGTCTTTATTCTCCTGACGACCGTATTCATCCTGCTCGAGGCCGCCAGCTTTCAGGGCAAGCTCAGCGCACTGACGGCGAACCCCGAAGCGTCCCTGGCCCGCTTCGAGCTGATGCTCAGCAACGTGCGCCGCTATCTCGCGATCAAGACGCTCACGAGCCTCGTTACCGGCGTTCTCGTGGGCGTCGGCTTGGAGCTCGTCGGGGTCGATTTCGCCTTCCTGTGGGGCCTGCTCGCGTTTTTGCTGAATTTCGTACCCAGCATCGGCTCGATCATCGCGGCGGTTCCGGGCATTCTCCAGGCACTGGTGCAGCTCGGCTGGAACCCGGCGGTGTTCGTCGCCGCGATTTACCTGGGCGTGAACCTGGGAATCGGGAACGGCATCGAACCCCGCGTCATGGGACGCAGCGTCGGGCTTTCGACCTTGGTGGTTTTCGCGTCGTTGGTGTTTTGGGGATGGGTGCTCGGCCCGGTGGGGATGCTGCTCTCGGTGCCCCTTACCATGGCGCTAAAGATCGCCCTCGAAAGCGACCCCGCCACCCATGGCGTCGCCGTGGTCCTCGGCCCGGCGATCGAACCGCCGCCCCGCGCGGCCGCCGAATCGCGGGATCCCTCCGACTAGCCAATCCGATGCGGCGCGCGCGGGTCTCGTCGCGACGCGTTCGGCGATGAAGCCCGACCACCCAGCCCGATACTAGAAGCCCCAATCGGGTCAGCCCTATGCTCGATCCCGAATGGAGATGCCGTCCAGCAAGATCTCGATCAGCTCGCGGAGCTGGTCGTACACTTCCGGCGACGCTTCTTCCGCTCGTCGAATGCGAGATGCACAGAAGAGGGCGTCGGCGATCTTGGCCTCGAGATGGCGAAGCTGTTCCGTTTCACTCATGGCAGGATTCTCGTCCAATCCTCCCACGACGCCGGTGCGATCGATTGAAGACCTGTTGAAGACACTGTGATGAAACGGCGGTTTGCGGAAGGACCATCTCCCCGCCCTCCGGTAGCGGGAAGGACATTTCGGCGAGACGAACGAGTTCCCGGGGAACCCCTTTGCTCCGGTCGTGCACATCCCGCACCCAGGCGTTCCATTCGAATTCCGGGATCCCGACGAACCCGTCCCGTCCAAAGCGTTGACCGAGGAAGGCCTCCGTTTCGGCAAGGCTCACGGCTTCGGACAGCTCCTGGATCTTCTCGACGGGTGCGAGCGTTCGAAGGATCGCGTCCGATCGCTCGTCCTCAAGCAACGCGGCGACTAGGCCCAGGGCTCCATCAGACTTGCGGAGCTGCTCGCCGATCCACTTGGCCGTGTCTTGCGGCAGAGCGTTCGCGTCGTCGATGAGCCAGACAAGCGAATGGCCACGTCGGGAGAGGTGCTGCGCGTAGCCGCTCAGTACCTCTATCGGACGGGTCCAGGCGTCGTCGACCACCTGGGAGAGGCTCC
>CAZTOE010000040.1:21477-22565 GCA_964615045.1 uncultured Spirochaetales bacterium | reverse complement strand
TCTCTTCAGGACGTGATTTGGGTCAGTCAGAAGCGCGAAGACTTGGGCGTGCTGTTGACGCCGCGTTCTTCGTTGCGCCGCTGGGCCGCGTACCAGGAGATCGGCGAGTTCTCCTACTCGGAATACATGTACGCTTTCGTCCTCCGGTACTACCGCGACCGCGTGCGGACCGTCCGCTCTGCGCAGGAGTTGGTCGACGCCAACGACCTGCACTCGATCGCCGCGGGTTTGCGCGCCAACGGCAAGATTCGACATTTCGCCAACTCCAATGACTTCCTGACCACCGGCTCCGACCTCGAATGGTTAACCGAAACCCTGGGAGCGGAGCATGTCCGCTTCTACACCAAGGGCGGACATCTCGGAAATCTCTTTCGGCCCGAGGTGCAGTCCGACCTGATGGCGGCGCTCGAAGACCTCCTCTAAACGCGCGGCGGCTGCTGCGCGCTAGGCCGCGCCGGCTGCGGAGGACAACGCGACCGCCAGGTCGGCGATCAGGTCTTGTGGATCCTCGAGGCCGATCGAAACGCGAACCAGCGCCTCGCTCACGCCCACGGCCTGGCGCTGGCGCGGGTCGACGCCGGAATGGGTCGTCGAAGCCGGGTGGCAGGCCAGCGATTCGGTTCCGCCGAGGCTCACCGCCAGCTTGAAGAGCTGGAGCGCGTCGAGCAGGCGAAACGCTGCGGCGCGCCCGCCCTCGACTTCGAACGAAAAAGTCGATCCCGATCCCGTGCACTGTCGCTCGTAGGTCCGACGATAGACCGGGTCTTCTACCAACTTCGGATGGTGGACGCGGCCCACGCCCGGTTGCTGCCGCAGCCAGTCCGCGACCACTTCGGCCCCCCGGGCCGCGCGTTCCATCCGCACGGTGACGGTCTCGAGGGACCGGCCGATCATCCAAGACGAATGCGGATCGAGTTGAGTCCCGAAGGCGCTGCGCATCTTGCGGACGCGTCGAATCAAGTCCCGGCGCCCGATCGCAGCGCCCGCCACGAGGTCGCTGTGCCCCCCGATGTATTTTGTGAGCGAGTACAGCGAAAGGTCGACGCCGTGCAGCAGCGGTTTCTGAAACACGGGGCCGAGCAAGGTGT
>CAZTOE010000040.1:19154-21467 GCA_964615045.1 uncultured Spirochaetales bacterium | reverse complement strand
TGTTGTCGCAAACCACGACGGGGCGAACCCCCTGGTCCGCGGCGAGGATATCGGCCGCCTCCGAGACGCGCGCGAAGTCGACCAGCGCGTTGGTGGGGTTGGCGGGGGTCTCGACCAGGATGACGGCCACGCGGCCCTCCAGCCGCGAGGCGGCTCGGCGCATGGCGTCTGCAGAGAGGCCGTCGGAAAAGCCCACCCCGCGGATGCCCAGGCGGGCGAGCGCCGCCTCGATCAGCGTTTCGGTCCCCCCGTACAGGGGCTGACTGTGCAGTACGACCTCGCCCGGCTCGAGCAGGGCGAGCAGCGTGGTGGAGATCGCCGCCATCCCGCTCGAGAAGACGACGGCTTCCTCGCCCTGCTCGAAGAGCGCGAGCCGATCTTCGACAATTTGGAGGTTGGGGTGGTTGAAGCGTGCGTACACCAACCCGACGGACGGATCGTCTCCTCCGGGCTCGGCGAGGGCGCGAAAGAAATTTGCGCCGTCCTGTGCGCTGCGAAAGGCGAAGGTCGAAGTCAAGAATACCGGTGGCTTGACGGCCCCCTCGGAGAGGAACGGGTCGTAGCCATAGGACGTCATCAGGGTTTCCGGGCTCAGTTTGCGTGAGCCGATTCGGGTTCTTCGATAGTCGCTGGCCATCGGCCTTCTCCTCAGCGCGGCGCGCCTTCGGCAAACGCGCGCAAAGCCCCGCGGATTTCGGCATCCCCGGGGTGTCGGGCCAACGCCTCTCGCAGCACCCGTACCGCTTTGGCCTGGCGGCCCGTGTCGTAGAGGGCCACCGCCCAGACATAGGTGTAGCGGGGTCGTTCCGGGTCGAGCTCGGCGGCGCGCTCGAGTTCGGCCAGCGCCTCGGAGCGGCGGCCGCTTCGGACCAGGGCCAACCCGAGGGCGTGGTGGAGGTCGGCATTGTCGGGATTCCGCTCCAGCGCCTTCTGCAATACGGTCTGCCCCTCGCCATCACGACCTTGAGCGCGGAGCGCGTCCGCGAGGTTCGCCGCGGCGGGCACGAAGCGGGGCTCGAGACGAAGCGCGGCTGTGTATTCGCGCTCCGCCGCGCCCCAGTCACCCAGGCGCGCGGCGAGGCTCCCGAGGTTGGTCCGTGCGCTCGGCCGATCGAGATGGACGCGCTGCGTCTCGCGGTACTCCTCAAGACCCGCCGACAACGCCGCAGAGAACTCGCGATCCCGGGCCGTCGAGGCAAGCGGCGCGAGGGCGCGCGCCGCTTCGGCGCGGACCGCGCGCCGCGGATCGCGCAACAGCGCTGCGCCGAGCGGCTCGGCCGCTTGGGCCGGAAGCCTCTCGAGCGCGCCTGCAACAGCCATTCTGATCAATCCGTCCGAAGCGTCCGACAGGACGCCGAGCAGCCGCAACAAGTCGGGCGTCGGGGCAATCCTCTCGAGCAGCGATACGGCGGTCGCGCGCGCGATCGCGGGCGTGTCCGCATCGAGTGCCACCCTCGCGAGTTGCGGGATGGCGCCGGGAGCTCCACGGCGGCCGGCCTCGAGGGCGACTCCATAATGGGGAGGGCGCCGAGCGGGCGAGCCCCAACGCGCCTCCCACGCCTCGAGAATCCACACCGATGAGCGATCGCTGTGACAGGTTCGGCAGGGATCGGGGGCTCCGATCTCCAGACCCAAGGCGGGGCGCGGAATGCGGAACGAATGATCGCGGCGGTCGTCCACCACCATGTAGGTGCGCGCGGGCATGTGGCAGTTGACGCAGCTCGTCCCGGCGCCATTGCCGGCGTGGCCGTGATGCGCCGGGGTCGCGAACACCTCCGGGCGGTGGCAGGTTGCGCAGACCCGGTCGGGGTCGCCGCGGATCGATGGAGAGTGGGGATCGTGGCAGTCGCCGCAGGTGACGCCAGCCGCGTACATGCGGCTTTGCAAGAACGATCCCCAGACGTAGACCTCGTCGAGAATCTGACCGTCGGGGTAGTAGAGGCCCGCTTCGAGGAGAGCGGGGTGATAGCCATCCAAAAACGGCTCGCCGGGTTGCGGCGCTGCGGAGATCCGCGAGCGGCGCGCGTGGCAGGGCGCACAGACCTCGATCTCGGTGCGCCGCAGCCGGGGTCGCGTCGGTCGCGCTACCGCAGCGCCGGCGTCGAAGACCCAAGCGACGTCATCTCCGAGTCGCACGGTGAGGCCGGGGTCCTGGGACCGGCCCGCCTCGGCCTCGTGCGCCCAGGCGACATGGCGGGCGCCGGGGCCGTGACAGGCCTCGCAGGCGACGTTGACGTCGGACCAGGTGGTCTCGTAGCGGTCGCCCGCCTCCGCGTAGCCCACCTCGACGTTCGTCGAGTGACATTCAGCACA